>NZ_JBFATL010000001.1:0-427256 GCF_040678315.1 Streptomyces sp. NPDC052721
GACGACCCGTGGGGCTACGGCCGCTCGCTGGAGTGGGCGACCTCCTGCCCGCCGCCCCGGCACAACTTCCTCACCCTGCCGCGGATCCGCAGCGAATCCCCGGCGTTCGACCTGCACCACCCTGAGATCGCCGCGCTCGAACAGCTTGAGCACGCCGGTCACGGCACCGCCGTCGCGGGCAGCAAGGAGGCCGGCAAGTGAAGATCCAGGGTCGGATGTTCATCTGGCTGAGCGTCTTCATTCTGATCATGGCCATCGTGTATGGCGTGTGGTCGAAGGAGCCGGCCGGTACCACCGCGCTCTTCCTGGCCTTCGGCCTGAGCGTCATGATCGGCTTCTACCTGGGCTTCACCGCCCGGCGGGTCGACGCGGGCGCCCAGGACGACAAGGAGGCCGACGTCGCGGACGACGCGGGCGAGCTGGGCTTCTTCAGCCCGCACAGCTGGCAGCCGCTCATGCTGGGCTTCGGCGGTGCCGTCGCCTTCCTCAGCATCGCGGTCGGCTGGTGGCTGATCTACTTCGCCGCCCCGTTCATCGTGATCGGCATCTTCGGCTGGGTGTTCGAGTACTACCACGGTGAGAACCGCACCCAGTAGAACCCGCATCAACGCGCCGGGAGCCCGGACCCTCCATCAGGGGGGTCCGGGCTCCCGGCTTTCCGGCTGCTCCGGCGTGTCCTTCCTTTGCCGCAGTGCCGTTCGCTCGTAGGGGTTACCTGCCATGCCGGTAAGCCCTCCATCTCATAGCGTGATCATATGAACCACACTCCGCGGACCCGCACCGTCGTCAGCTGCACGCTGCTGGTGACCGCCCTCGGCGCGGGCGTCACCGCTTGCGGTTCGGACGGCAACCCCCTGTCGGCCAGGCCGTACGACGCAGCGGGCCTGATCTCCTTCAACGGCCCCACCGAAGCGGGGAAGCGGGCCGACCCGGACAAACCCCTGGAGGTGACCGCCAACAGCGACGAGGGCCGCATCACGGACGTCACCGCCCAGGACTCCACAGGGCGCCATGTGGCGGGCGAACTCGCCGCCGACGGCAGCCGCTGGCACAGCACCTCCCCGCTGGCCGCCAACGCCCACTACACGGTCACGGTGAGCACCGAGGACGAGGACGGCGCGCCCGGCCGCAAGGTCCTCACGTTCGACACCAGCCAGCCGACCAGCAAGCAGCGCCTGAACGTCACGTTCGGGCCGGAGAAGGGCACCTACGGCGTCGGACAGCCGATCACGGCCCAACTCGACCACGAGATCAAGGACAAGGCGCAGCGCGCCGTCGTGGAACGGGCCCTCCGGGTGGAGTCCACGCCGGCCGTGCAGGGCGCCTGGCACTGGGTCGACAACAAGGAACTCCACTACCGCCCCAAGGACTACTGGCCCGTTCACGCCACCATCCAGGTCCACAGCAACCTGGACGGCGTCAAGATCGGCGACCGGCTGTGGGGCGGCGCGTCCAAGCCGTTGAAGATCACCACCGGTGACCGGATCGAGGCCGTCACGGACGCCGCCGCACACCAGATGACGGTCTACAAGAACGGCCAGGAGATCAACCAGATCCCCGTCACGACGGGCAAGCCCGGCTTCGAGACCCGTAACGGCGTCAAGGTGGTCCTGGCCAAGCAGTACTTCGTACGCATGCGCGGCACCACGGTCGGCATCGCCGAGGGCAGCGCCGACTCCTACGACCTGCCGGTCTACTACGCCACCCGGGTCACCTGGTCGGGCGAGTACGTCCACGCCGCCCCCTGGTCGGTGGGCGACCAGGGGTACGCCAACGTCAGCCACGGCTGCACCGGTATGAGCACGTCCAACGCCGAGTGGTTCTTCGACACCGTCCGCGAGGGCGACATCGTCAAGGTCGTCAACTCCAACGGCGACGAAATGGAGCCCTTCGGCAACGGCTTCGGCGACTGGAACGTCGACTGGCAGAAGTGGCGTCAGGGCAGCGCCCTCTTCAACGGCAAACCGGAGGGCCCGGCTCCGGGAGACGCGCTACGCATCCAGCCGGCGGCGGCATGATGAAGGGGCGCGGGGAACTGAGCGAAGAGGACCCACCGGCCCGCACTCGCCCACGAACCCGTCGCCCCACCCCGCTAGGCGCCCACCAGTCGTCGCTGACGCAGCAGAGAGGCCAGGGCGGAGGCGAACTCCACCGGATCCACCGGCAGGGTGACCGCCGCGTCGGCCCGGCTCCACGTGGCCAGCCACGCGTCCTGCGGGCGCCCCATGAGCAGCAGCACCGGCGGACAGTTGAACACCTCGTCCTTGATCTGCCGGCACACCCCCATGCCGCCCATCGGCACGGCCTCGCCGTCGAGCACGCAGACGTCGATGCCGCCCTTGTCCAGCTCCCGCAGCACCGCCTGCGGAGTCGCACACTCCACGAACTCGACCAGGGGGACGTCGGGCGCCGGCCGACGCCCGGCGGCCAGCCGTACTTGCTCGCGGGTGTTGGAGTCGTCGCTGTAGACCAGCACCGTGGCGGTCGGCTGCATTGTTCCTCCGAGACGTCGGCGTCGTACGGACAGGACGGGCGGGCCCGTTCCGGCGGATGTTACTCCCGCCATCGTCCCCATGAACACCACGTCAACACCGGTCTCCCGGGTGGCAACACTCCGAACGGCACCCCCCGGAGTGAGCGCGAGATAAGCGACCGACATAATGTCGGTCGTGGCGACAGCAACGACAGTAGAAACCGGGCACGCGCACCCGTCGGTCAACCGGCCGAACCTCACCAGCGTCGGAACCATCATCTGGCTGAGTTCCGAGCTGATGTTCTTCGCGGCCCTCTTCGCGATGTACTTCACCCTCCGGTCGGTGACCGGACCGGCTCACTGGAAGGAGATGGCGGAGGCACTCAACGTGCCCTTCTCCGCCACGAACACCACGATCCTGGTGCTCTCCTCCCTCACCTGCCAGCTCGGCGTGTTCGCGGCCGAGCGCGGCGATGTGAAGAAGCTCCGTGGCTGGTTCATCCTCACCTTCATCATGGGTGCGATCTTCATCGGCGGTCAGATCTACGAGTACACGGAGCTGGTGAAGAAGGACGGCATCTCGCTGTCCTCCGACCCGTACGGCTCGGTGTTCTACCTGACCACCGGCTTCCACGGCCTGCACGTGACGGGCGGTCTCATCGCCTTCCTGCTGGTCCTCGGCCGTACCTACATGGCCAAGAGGTTCACCCACGAGCAGGCGACCGCCGCCATCGTCGTGTCCTACTACTGGCACTTCGTCGATGTCGTCTGGATCGGCCTCTTCGCCACGATCTACCTGATCAAGTAGCCGGGACCGCTCCCGCACATCCAGAAGCACCGACGCAGAAGATCCTGACACCGGGGTAATCCGTGAAAAAGCTCTCCGCACGACGACGCCATCCGCTGGCGGCGGTCGTCGTCCTACTCCTCGCGCTGGCGGCCACTGGGGGGCTGTACGCCGCGTTCGCGCCCGCGGGCAAGGCGCAGGCCGATGAAACCTCCCAGTCCCTGACCATCAAGGAGGGCAAGAAGCTCTACGAGGTCGGCTGCGCCAGCTGCCACGGCACCGGTGGCCAGGGCTCCTCCGACGGCCCGAGCCTCGTCGGCGTGGGCGCCGCGGCCGTCGACTTCCAGGTCGGCACCGGCCGTATGCCCGCCGCCACCTCGCAGGGCGCCCAGGTCCCGCGCAAGAAGAACATCTACACGCAGGCCCAGATCGACCAGCTCGCCGCGTACATCGCCTCGCTGGGCGCCGGCCCGAGCGTGCCCACGAAGCAGCAGTACGGCCCCGCGGGCGCGGACATCGCCAAGGGTGGCGAGCTGTTCCGCACCAACTGCGCGCAGTGCCACAACTTCACCGGCAAGGGCGGCGCCCTGACCAAGGGCAAGTTCGCGCCGGACCTGGAGGGTGTCGCTCCCAAGCACATCTACGAGGCCATGCAGACGGGCCCGCAGAACATGCCGTCCTTCCCCGACACCACGCTGTCGGAGAAGAACAAGAAGGACATCATCGCGTACCTGAACGCGGTCAACGGCGACAAGACCGAGAACCCGGGTGGTCTGGAGCTGGGCGGCCTCGGGCCGGTCAGTGAGGGTCTGTTCGGCTGGATCTTCGGCCTCGGCACGCTCATCGTGGTCGCCGTCTGGGTCGCCGCTCGGACCGCAAAGGCCAAGAAGTCATGAGTAGCCAAGACATTCCAGAAGAGAACCTGCCCGCTGAGCAGGACCACGCGCACGGCGCGGTAGGCATCGCGGACGAGGAGAACCCGTTCGCGGACCCGGGGCTGCCGCCGCACGAGCACCGGATCCAGGACATCGACGAGCGGGCCGCCAAGCGGTCCGAGCGCGTGGTGGCCCTGCTGTTCACGGTGTCGATGCTGGCCACCATCGGCTTCATCGTCGCGTACCTGGCGGTCCCGCACGACAAGTCGGTCTTCGTCTTCCCGATCGGGCACATCAACGCGCTGAACTTCGCGCTCGGTCTGACCCTCGGTGTGGCGCTGTTCTGCATCGGCGCGGGCGCGGTCCACTGGGCCCGCACCCTGATGTCCGACGAGGAGATCGCCGACGACCGTCACCCGATCGAGGCTCCCTCCGACGTCCGGGCGAAGGTCCACGCGGACTTCCGCCAGGGCGCCAAGGAGTCGGCGCTCGGCCGCCGCAAGCTGATCCGCAACACCATGTTCGGCGCGCTGGCCCTGGTGCCGCTCTCCGGTGTCATGCTGCTCGGCGGTCTCGGCCCGGCGCCGGGGACCAAGCTCCGCCACACCATGTGGGCCAAGGGCAAGCGCCTGGTCAACATGAACACGAACCAGCCGCTGCGTCCCGAGGACGTCTCCGTCGGCTCGCTCACCTTCGCCAAGCCGGACGGCCTGGAGGAGCACTCCGAGGAGTTCCAGACGGAGATCGCCAAGGCCGCCCTGATGATCGTCCGGCTCCAGCCGGGCAACATCAAGGACAAGCGCGAGCTGGAGTGGTCGCACGAGGGCATCGTCGCGTACTCGAAGATCTGCACCCACGTCGGCTGCCCGATCTCCCTGTACGAGCAGCAGACGCACCACGTGCTGTGCCCGTGCCACCAGTCCACCTTCGACCTCTCCGACGGTGCCCGAGTGATCTTCGGCCCCGCCGGCCACGCCCTGCCGCAGCTGCGCATCGGTGTGGACAGTGAGGGTTACCTCCAGGCGCTCGGCGACTTCGAGGAGCCCGTCGGTCCTGCATTCTGGGAGCGCGGATGAGTACTTCAGCGAACGAGACCCCCCGCTCTCGCGGGAAGGCACCGGCCGGCGAGCGTCTCGCCGACTGGGCCGACGGCCGGCTCGGGATCTACTCCCTGGCCAAGGCCAACATGCGCAAGATCTTCCCCGACCACTGGTCGTTCATGTTGGGTGAGGTCTGCCTCTACAGCTTCATCATCATCATCCTGACGGGTGTCTATCTGACGCTGTTCTTCCACCCGTCGATGAACGAGGTGGAGTACCACGGCTCGTACGTCCCGCTCCAGGGACAGCTGATGTCCGAGGCGTTCAGCTCGACCCTGCACATCTCCTTCGACGTGCGCGGTGGTCTGCTCATCCGGCAGATCCACCACTGGGGTGCGGTCGTCTTCATCGCCGGCATGTTCGTGCACATGATGCGCGTGTTCTTCACCGGCGCGTTCCGCAAGCCGCGTGAGGTCAACTGGCTGTTCGGCTTCCTGCTGCTCGTCCTGGGCATGTTCACCGGTTTCACCGGTTACTCGCTCCCGGACGACCTGCTCTCCGGCACCGGCGTCCGCTTCATGGAGGGCGCGATCCTGTCCGTGCCGATCGTCGGCACGTACATCTCGTTCTTCCTCTTCGGCGGTGAGTTCCCGGGCGGCGACTTCGTGGCCCGCTTCTACTCGATCCACATCCTGCTGCTGCCGGGCATCATGCTGGGCCTGGTGGTGGGCCACCTGATCCTGGTCTTCTACCACAAGCACACGCAGTTCACGGGTCCCGGCAAGACGAACAAGAACGTCGTCGGCATGCCGCTGCTGCCGGTGTACATGGCGAAGGCCGGCGGCTTCTTCTTCCTGGTCTTCGGTGTGCTCGCGGCCCTCGCGGCCATCGCGCAGATCAACCCGATCTGGGCCATCGGCCCCTACCGCCCGGACCAGGTGTCCACCGGCGCCCAGCCGGACTGGTACATGGGTATGGCCGAGGGCCTGATCCGCGCCATGCCGGGCTGGGAGATCAACTTCTGGGGCCACACGCTGGTCCTGGGCGTGTTCATCCCGCTGGTGCTCTTCGGCGTGATCCTCGGCGCGATCGCGGCGTACCCGTTCATCGAGGCCTGGGTCACCGGCGACAAGCGCGAGCACCACATCCTGGACCGCCCGCGCAACGCTCCGACCCGTACGGCGTTCGGTGTCGCCTGGCTGACCGTGTACTTCGTGATGCTGATCGGTGGCGGCAACGACATCTTCGCCACGCACTTCCACCTGTCGATCAACGCGGTCACCTGGTTCGTCCGGATCGCCTACTTCGTGGCTCCGGTCATCGCGTTCATCGTCACCAAGCGGATCTGCCTGGGCCTCCAGCGCCGCGACCGCGACAAGGTGCTGCACGGCCGCGAGACCGGCATCATCAAGCGGCTGCCGCACGGTGAGTTCATCGAGGTGCACGAGCCGCTCAGCCAGGAGCAGCTGCACACGCTCACCTCGCACGAGCAGTACCAGCCGGCCGAGATCGGTCCGACGGTCGACGAGAACGGGGTCGAGCGCAAGATCCCGGCCTCTCAGAAGCTGCGGGCGAAGCTGTCCAACGCCTACTTCGGCGAGGACAACCAGATCCCGAAGCCGACCGTCGAGGAGTACAAGGAGATCACGAGCGGCCACGGCCACCACTGATCCCCGCGTCGCCACGCCACGCTGAAGGACCCCGTCCGGGTTGCGGACGGGGTCCTTCGCGTGCCCGGGGCTGGATAGGGTGGTGTACGACGCAAGCAGGAATCTGTTCAAGGAGCGGCTGATGAGCGCTGTGACCCCCGCTGGAGGCGACACCGCGGCGGGCCGCTCCTGGCCCGCCCTGCTGAACGGTCTGCTGGACGGCCGGGACCTGTCCGCCGACGACACCGCCTGGGCGATGGACCTGATCATGCGCGGGGAGGCGACCGACGCGCAGATCGCGGGCTTCATGGTGGCGCTGCGGGCCAAGGGCGAGACGGTCCAGGAGATCACCGGACTGGTCCGGACGATGTACGCGCACGCGAACGTCATCGAGGTGCCCGGCCCGGCCGTCGACATCGTCGGCACCGGCGGCGACGGCGCCAAGACGGTGAACATCTCCACCATGTCCTCGATCGTCGTGGCCGGCACGGGGGCCAAGGTCGTCAAGCACGGCAACCGCGCCGCGTCCTCCGCCTCCGGCTCCTCCGACGTCCTGGAGAAGCTGGGGATCAACCTGAACCTGACCCCGCGGCGGGTGGCCGAGGTGGCCGAGGAGGCCGGCATCACCATCTGCTTCGCGGTGCGGTTCCACCCGTCCCTGCGTCATGTCGCCCCCGCACGCGGGCAGTTGGGCATCCGCACCACGTTCAACGTGCTGGGTCCGCTGACCAACCCCGCGCAGGTGCGGTCCCAGGCCGTCGGTGTCGCGGATCCCCGCATGGCGCCGATCGTCGCCGGTGTCCTCGCCGAGCGCGGCAACTCCGCGCTGGTCTTCCGGGGCGACGACGGCCTGGACGAGCTGACCGTCACCGCCTCCTCCCGGGTGTGGGTGGTCCGGGACGGCAAGGTCACGGAGGAGGTCTTCGACCCGCGCGAGGTCGGCATCGACCTGGTCCCCGTGGACGCCCTGCGCGGTGCCGACGCCTCCTACAACGCCGAGGTCGCCCGCCGGCTGCTGGACGGCGAGAGGGGGGCCGTACGGGACGCCGTCCTGCTGAACTCGGCGGCGGCGCTGGTGGCCCTGGAGCCGACGGACGCGCCGCTCACCGAGCAGATCCGCGCGGGCATGGCGCGGGCCGCGGAGTCGATCGACTCGGGCGCGGCCAAGCGCGCCCTGGACCGCTGGGTGGCCGTCAGCAACGCCTGACGCCCCCGGGAGCCGTCCCGCGATCCGGACACGGGTTGCGGGACGACGATCACTTCACGTACGTTCCTGAACCAGGTCATGAGTGACAGTCATGAGGCCCCGGCCGACTGTCCGGCAACCCTCCGTCCGTGGCGGGGTGCCCCGGGTGAAGACCAGGCCGTACGGCAGCAAGGCCTACGGCAAGCGCGGACCCCTCGCATACCAGGGGTCCTGGTCGTTCGAGGGAGCCTTCCGTGAGCAAGCGAATGCGTTAGGGCCGCAGAGCCCCGCCTCCGCACACCCCTTTTCTCTCTTCTCGCGTTCCTGTCACGGGAGTTCCGCCATGTCTGTCTCCACCGCTGCCGCCGACCAGTCCGTTTGCACCCCTCTGCCCGTTCTGGGGCGAGATGTCACCGTCCCGCTGGTCACCGGCGGCGAAGTCAGCTACGCCGCCCTGGACTACGCGGCCAGCGCCCCCGCCCTCCAGCGCGTCTGGGACGACGTCGCCGCGTACGCCCCGTACTACGGCAGCGTCCACCGCGGCGCCGGCTACCTCTCCCAGCTCTCCACCGACCTGTTCGAGAACGCCCGCAAGACGGTCGCCGACTTCCTCGGCTGCCGCCCGGCCGACCAGGTGATCTTCACCCGTTCGACCACCGACTCCCTCAACCTGCTGGCCCGGGCGATCCCGGCGGACTGCCAGGTCTTCGTCTTCGAGACCGAGCACCACGCCTCCCTGCTGCCCTGGCAGGACGCGCGGGTCAGCTACCTCGACGCCCCGCGCACCCCGCGGCAGGCCGTGGAGACCCTGGAGCGGGCCCTCGCCGACCGCGACCCTCACGGCCCGGCCCTGGTCTGCGTCACCGGAGCCTCCAACGTCACCGGTGAGCTGTGGCCGGTGCGCGAACTGGCCGCCGCCGCGCACGCGCACGGCGCCCGCATCGTCCTGGACGCCGCACAGCTGGCCCCGCACCACCCGGTGGACCTCCGTGACCTGGACGTCGACTGGGTCGCCTTCTCCGGCCACAAGCTGTACGCACCCTTCGGCTCCGGAGTCCTGGCCGGCCGCGCCGACTGGCTCCAGGCGGCCGAGCCGTACCTCGCGGGCGGCGGTGCCAGCCGCAAGGTCACCCGGCGCGAGGACGGCGGCGTGGCCGTCGAGTGGCACCAGACCGCGGCCCGCCACGAGGCCGGCTCCCCGAACGTCATCGGCGCCTACGCCATCGCCTCCGCCTGCAAGGCCCTCACCGAGGCCGGCTGGGACACCCTCGTCGCCCGCGAACAGCACCTGATCGCCAAGGTCCGCGAGGGCCTGGCCGACGTGCCCGAGGTACGCGTGCTGTCCCTCTTCGGGGACGACGCCCCGCGCGTCGGCGTCCTCTCCTTCGTCGTCGAGGGCTGGAACAGCTCGCACTTCGCCGCCGCGCTCTCCGCCGAGTACGGCATCGGCGTCCGCGACGGCCTCTTCTGCGCCCACCCCCTGGTCCGCACCCTGCTCGGCAGCGACCCGCAGACCCAGGGCGAGTGCGGCGCCCCCGAGGCGGCCCCCGGCGAGAAGTCCCTCAACGCCATCCGCGTCAGCTTCGGCGCGGGCACGCCGGACGAGCACGTGGAGCGCTTCGTGAACGCCGTCAAGGAGCTGGTGGCCCAGGGCGCGAAGTGGCAGTACCGCACGGAGGACGGCCGCTGCGTGCCGGCGGTCTGAGCAGCGCTATAACCTCCCCTTGACACCACGTCGGACAGGGGGACCCCGTCAGTGCAGCCGCTGCGCGCCACAGACCCGCGCCACATCGGCCCGTACACCACCACGCACAGACTGGGCGCGGGAGGCATGGGCGAGGTCTACCTCGCCGAGTCCCGCACCGGACTGCGGCTCGCGGTGAAAGTCGTACGGGCCGAGCACGCCGAGGACCGCACCTTCCGCGCCCGCTTCCGCCACGAGGTCCGCGCCGCCCAGACCGTCGGCGGCGCGGACACCTACACCGCACGGGTCGTGGACGCCGACACGGCGGCCGAACGGCCGTGGATGGCAACGGAGTTCGTGTCCGGACCGAACCTGCGGGACGCCGTCCTGGACCACGGCGCGCTGCCCGTCCCCGCCGTCCGGATCCTCGGCGCCGCGCTCGGCGAGGCGCTGGGGGCCATCCACGCCAAGGGTCTGGTCCACCGCGACCTGAAGCCGTCGAACATCCTGCTGGGCCCGGACGGGCCCCGGGTCATCGACTTCGGGATCGTCCGGGCGCTGGAGGCCACCTCGCTGACCCGCACCGGCGCGGTCGTCGGCTCGGTCGGCTACGTCTCGCCGGAGCAGATCCGCAACGGCGGCCAGGTCGGCCCGCCCAGCGACGTCTTCTCCCTCGGCGCGGTCCTCGCCTACGCGGCGGCCGGCCGGGAGCCGTTCGGCGAGGGCCGGGACTCGGTGGTCCTGCTGCGCGTCCTCACCCGCGACTTCGACCTGTCCGGCGTGCCGGAGGACATCCGTCCGCTGGTGACGGCCTGTCTGCGCGAGGACCCGCTGGAGCGCCCGGAGCCGGCGGAGGTGGTGGCGGGCGCCGGCTTCACCCCGGACGCCCTGCGCGCCGCCGTCCGCCCGGGCTGGTACGGCCCCGCGGCCCGGCCCCGCCCGGCCCCGGACGACCGCCCCAGCGGCGTGGAGTACCTGGCCCCCCAACCCGCCACCCCCACCGCCGCGGCGGCCCCTGCCGTCCCGGACGGCTCGGCGGTGGCGGCCACTCCTACCGGCTCGGCGGCCGTTGCCCTCCCGGACGACTCGGCCTCCCGCGCCACCCCCTACGGTTCGGCGACTCCCGGCTCGGCGGCCCCGGCGGTAGCCCCGGCGGGTTCGGCCGTCCCCGCCGACGCGGCCGGCGCGGCGGCCCGCGCCGTCCCGGACGGCTCGGCGGTGGCGGCCACTGCTACCGGCTCGGCGGCCGTTGCCCTCCCGGCCGACTCGGCCTCCCGCGCCACCCCCTACGGTTCGGCGACTCCCGGCTCGGCCTCCGCGGCAGCCCCGGCGGGTTCGGCCGTCCCCGCCGACGCGGCCGGCGCGCCGTCCCGCGCCGTCCCGGACGGCTCGGCGGTAGCGGCCACTCCTACCGGCTCGGCGGCCCCCGCGGCAGGCCCGGCCGGTTCGGCCGTCCCTGCCGACCCGACCAGCGCGGCCACCCCTACCGGCTCCGCGGTGGCGGCCGCCCCCACCGACTTGACCACCCCCGGCCGCCGTCCGGGTCCCGTGGCCCCCGGTCGCCGTCGGCTCCTCAAGCTACTCGCCGGGGGAGCCGTCGCCGCGGCCGGGGTGGGGGCCGGTGACTGGCTGTGGGAGTACGGGTTCGGTACCGAGAGCAGTGGCGACAGCGACCGCTCATCGGCGCCGTCGGCCCACGGCACCACCCCCGCGGCGGTGCTGCGCTGGCAGTACGACCTCGGCGGCATCGGCGGTCTGGACGGGGCCTGCTGCGCGCTCTCCCCGGACGGTTCCGTCGTCTACGCGGGCACCTCCGGCGGCGTGCTGCACGCGATCTCCCGGGACGGCTCCAAGCGCTGGAAGGTCCGGCTCGGCGACGACGTCTCCACACCCGTGGCCACCCGGGACGCCGTGTACTGCGTGGTGGGCCTCCACTCCGAGGACACGCGCCGGCTGACCGCGGTGAGCCCGTCCGGCAGCCCGCTGTGGACCCGCACCCTCGGCGACCAGCGGTACGCCGTCCCCGTCCTGCTCGGCCAGGGCGTCCTCGTCTCCGTCGGCGGCACGGACACGGGCGGGCTGCGCTGCTACGCCGCCGACGGCAGCGAGAACTGGACCGCCAGGACCCCGGCCGGCCCCACCGGCACCCCGCTCGTCTCGGCCGGGACGGTCTGCACGGGCAGCTACGGCGACGTCCTGCTGGCGCTGGACGCGCGGGACGGTTCGCGGAAGTGGCAGGTGTCCGCGGGCACCGACGTGACCGCCCTGGCTCTCGCGGGCACGACCCTGTTCACGGACTCCGCCGCCGGACTGGAGGGCTTCCGCGTCACGGACGGCCGGCGGCTGTGGCGCAAGGAGGACGACGGCGGCATCCTGACCGGGGGCAGCCGTACGCTCGCCGTCGGCGCCGAACAGGGTGGCGTGTACGCCGTCCGGGCGGCCGACGGCTCCCGTGCCTGGAGGTACGGCTTCGAGGGCGGCTCGGCCGGTCCCCGGGCGGTGGTGGCCGGTGGCACCGTGTACGCGCGTGCGGGCGAGAAGGTCTGTGCGCTGGACCTGAACGGGACGAAGCGCTGGAGCGCGGTCCTGGGCCGGGACGCGGGCGACGACCAGCACACGCCGGTCGCGCGCGGCGGCCGGCTCTACGTCCCCTCGGGCACCGGGATCGCCGTGGTGGACGTGAGCGGGTAGCCGTCCCTGGTCGTCCCTAGTTGTCGAGGCCGATCGCGAACGCGGCCTCCAGGTCGTGCTGGGAGTAGGTGCGGAACGCGACGTGCGTGTCCGTGGCCTCCACCCCGGGGATCTTGCTGATCCGCCCCGGAATGATCTCGGCGAGGTTCTCGTGCTCCCGCACCCGGACCATCGCGATCAGGTCGTACGTACCGGTGACGGAGAACACCTCGCTCACCGAATCCAGCGAAGCGATCTGCTCCGCGATCTCGGGGATCCGGTCCACGCTGGTCTTGATCAGAACGATCGCGGTGATCACGGCTGTTTCTCTCCCTCGGTGACCGGAGCTGGGGCGGCTTTCACTCTAGTCGCCCGCCCGCCGCCCGCCCGTCGCCCACCACCGCCCTTCCGAGGCCGCCCTTCGGGCCCTTCTTCTTTCCGTATCGCACCCACGCGTAACCGAAGCCCAGCCCGAACCCCACCAGGTGCGCCAGATACGCCACCCCGGGGCCGTCGGAGGCGCGTCCCGCCGCCAGCCACTGCAGGGCCGCCCAGGACGGCAGCACCACCCAGGCCGGGAAGCGCAGCGGCAGGAAGAACAGGAACGGCAGGAGACTGGTCACACGGGCGCGGGGGAAAAGGTAGAGGAACGCTCCGAGGACCGCCGAGACTGCCCCGGAGGCGCCGACGAGCGACTCCTCGGAGGCCGCGTTGGCCGCCGCGTACCCCAGCAGGGCGAGATAGCCGCAGCCGACGTAGAACAGGGTGAACTCCACCCGGCCCATCCGTTCCTCGGTCATCGCCCCGAAGACGAAGAGGAAGAGCATGTTGCCGAGCAGATGCACCCAGCTGCCGTGCACGAACAGCGCGGTGGCCGGGGTGAGCGCGGCCCCGGCCGGGCCGTCGAACAGCTCGGCCGGGACCACGCCCCAGTGCCGGAAGTACGCCCGCTGCGCGGCGAGCAGCGCGTCCCCGGAGCCGTACCCGGGGACCAGTCCGGAGGCCGGGCCGAGGGCGAAGAGCAGACCGCACAGGACGATGAGGCCGTGCGTCATCGGTGCCGAGGTGCCCCGGACCGCTTTGAGTGTCCTGCCGGCCGCCGTGCTCCAGGTGCTGATCATGACTACAGAGCATGACGTAACGGGACGCTTGCTGACAGACCGCCTCGCCGCCGTGGACGGACGGGCGGCGGGCGCCCGCCAGGCCGTAGGGTTACGAGCCACACGCGTCGGGGGACGGCGCGGACCGACACGAGAAGGAAGAGAACAGTCATCATGACGGTTCCCCTGCCGACGGCCACGACACGATGGCGCTGCACGCTGTGCGGCAACCTCACGCGCTTCGACGTGACCCGCTCGTCCAAGGTCGTCGAGTACGTCCACCTCGATCTGGCGGGCGAGCCGACGGTGGAGGAGCGCGAGGTGGTCAGTGAGACCATCGAATCGGTGCGCTGCCGCTGGTGCAACGCGGTGGACCAGGTGGAACTCGTGGACAGGCCGGGCGCCGGCTCCTGAGCGGAGCGGCCCCCGGAGAGGCTTATTCCGGTATTGGGGTGTGACGGATGGTGGAGACCGCAGGCGGGGGGCCGGGCGACGGCACCGCTGAGGTGCTTGACCGTCCGCTGCCCGACGGCGTGCGCAAGCGGGTCGTACAGATCGTGTCGGACGGCTTCGGCGGGCTGACCGTGGCCGAACTGCCCGCCCAGCTCAGGCAGTACGCCCGGTTCGCCCCCAATCGCCGGGCGAAGTTCGCCGGAAACGCGATGGCGGCGGCCCTGGAGACCGATCCCCTGTTCCGGCAGCGGATCGGGGAGCGGTTCAGAGAGGCGCAACCGGAACTCGCCGGCGCCCTCGACGCCGGCTCCCCGCCCCCGGCCGCGGACCCGCTCGACGTGGCGGCCGCGGCCTATGTACTGCGCCCGGCGGGCTGGGTGAAGCTGGTCACCGCGGCCGGCGAGGAGGCCCAGCGCGCGCACGCCGAGCGCGCCGACGAGGAGAACCGGGCCGAGCTGGAGCGGCTGCGCGCGGAACTGGCGCAGGCCCGCGACCACACCCGCGCCGAGACCGAACGGCTGCGTACGGAGCTGGAGTCGGCCCGGAAGGAAGCGGAATCGCTTCACCGCAAGCTGCGCGCCGCCCACAGTGACGTCAAGCGGGGCGAGGCCGCCCTGCGCAAGGCGCAGGGCGAGATGGACGCCGTACGCGCCGAGGCGCAGGCGCAGGTGTCGGCCGCGGAGAGCGAGTCCCGGCGGCTCAAGGCCCGCCTGGCCGAGGCGGAGGCCGCGCTGGAGGCCACCCGCCGGGCGGCCCGGGAGGGCCGCAGCGTGGAGGACATGCGGGTACGGCTGCTGCTCGACACCCTGCTGGAGGCGACCCAGGGGCTGCGGCGCGAACTGGCCCTGCCTCCGGTGTCCGTGCGCCCGGCCGAGACCGTGGACGCCGTCGAACCGGGCCGGATGACCCCGAAGGACATCGCGGCGCGCGCCCTGTCGGAGAACGATCCGGCCATTCTCGACCAACTGCTCGCCCTGCCGCAGGCGCATCTGGTCGTCGACGGCTACAACGTGACCAAGACCGGCTATCCGCAGATGCCGCTGGAGAAGCAGCGGCTGCGGCTGCTGGGCCAGCTCTCCGCGCTCGCCGCGCAGACCGGGGCCGAGGTGACGTGTGTCTTCGACGGCGCCGAACTCGCCGCGCCGGTGCTGCTCGCGCCGCCCCGCGGAGTGCGGGTGCTGTTCTCCAAGCCGGGCGTCACGGCCGACGAGCTGATCCGCCAGCTGGTGCGCGCGGAGCCGCCGGGGCGTCCGGTCATCGTCGCCTCCACCGACCGCGAGGTGGCCGACGGGGTCGCGAAGGCGGGTGCCCGACCGGTGGCCTCTGCGGTACTTCTGAAGCGACTGTCCTGAAGGTCCAACGGGCGTAGGTGATGCCCGAATTGGCCGTATCGTCACGCAACGTAGTGTCAACCGGCTCTCACTGCATGTGAGTTGCGTGCAAAGAATGCACTGTGTGACGAGATTTTTTGCTGTGGGATTTGAACTGATCACAACGAGGTCACTAGGGTCTGGGCTCGAACCTCCGAACGGGTGATCACTCACAAGAAGGAGTTCGTCCTCCGTGGCGTCCCACCGTCGACCCAAGCAGCCGAGTCGCACCCGTGTGACCGTGCTGACCACCGCAGCCGCCGCTGCCGTCGCGCTGAGCGCGAACGCCGCCAACGCCGCCCCCAGCGAGAAGCTGAGCAAGGACGAGGTGAAGGCAAAGGTCGACAAGCTCTACGAGCAGGCCGAGCAGGCGACCGAGAAGTACAACGGCGCCAAGGAGAAGCAGCAGAAGCTGCAGAAGGAAATCTCCACCATCCAGGACAACGTCGCCCGCGGCCAGGAGGAGCTCAACAAGCTGCGCGACGGCCTGGGTTCGCTGGCCACCGCCCAGTACCGCTCCGGCGGCATCGACGCCTCGGTCCAGCTGTTCCTGTCGTCCGACCCGGACGACTACCTCGACAAGGCGTCCACGCTCGACCAGTTGAGCAGCCAGCAGGTCGACGCGCTGAAGAAGATCCAGGACAAGCAGCGCGAACTCGCCCAGGAGCGGGCGGAAGCCACCGAGAAGCTCAAGGACCTCTCCGCCACCCGCACCGAGCTGGGCAACAAGAAGAAGGAAGTCCAGAGCAAGCTCGCCGAGGCGCAGAAGCTCCTGAACTCCCTGACCGCCAAGGAGAAGGCGCAGCTCGCCGAGGAGCAGCAGCGCGCCAACCGCTCCTCCACCGAGCGCGTGGACCTCGGCGACGCCCCGCCCGGATCCGGTTTCGCCCAGGCGGCCTTCTCCGCCGCCCAGACCCGGCTCGGCTCGCCCTACGTCTACGGCGCCACCGGCCCCTCCTCCTTCGACTGCTCGGGACTGACCTCCTGGGCCTACGCCCAGGCCGGCGTCTCCATCCCGCGCACCTCCGAGGCGCAGGCGCAGATCGGTACGAGGATCTACAACCAGAGCGACCTCAAGGTCGGCGATCTGGTCTTCTTCTTCAACGACCTGCACCACGTCGGCCTCTACGCGGGCAACGGCCAGATCCTGCACGCCCCGCGCACCGGCACGGTCGTCCGGTACGAGTCCATGACGACCATCGGTGGCCCGTTCATGTTCGGCGTCCGGGTCTGACACCCGGCGACACGCGGACACGGTGGCGCCCGAACGGGCGAATCGCCGAAACGCAAACTGACTCCACGCCCCGCCGGTGACCTGCGTCAGCGGCGGGGCGTCACCCTGTGTTGACTCCTAGGTCTTTGGTCCGGGGCCGTCCGCACGGCTACTGTCTGCCGCGTTTCCCCGGCGCCGGGGCCTCCCCGTCCCCAGGCGCCGGGGAAACGGTCTGTGTCCGCCAGCAGTTAGGACTGCCGTGGGGTCCCATCGCCGCCTTGCCCCGTCCGGATTCGACCGGGGTGCCGTCGCCCTGTGTGTGCTGTCGGCCGCCGCCACGCTCGGCGCCGTACCGGCGCAGGCGGTACCGGGTGCCGACACCCGGACCGAGGTGGACCGCCTGTACGAGGAGGCCGAGAAGGCGACCCAGGCCTTCGACAAGGCCGACGAGCGCGCCGGCCTGCTGCGCCGGGAGGTCCGGGACGCCCAGGACCACGTCGCCCGGCAGCAGCAGCGCGTCAACGACCTGCGGGAGCAGCTGGGTTCGCTGGCCGGCGCCCAGTACCGCTCCGGCGGCATCGATCCGGCGGTCGCCCTGCTCTTCTCCGCCGACCCCGACGACTACCTGGACAAGGCGTCCACGCTCGACCGCATCGGCGCCCGGCAGGCCCGCCGGCTGGGGGAGTTGCAGTCCGCGCTGCGCGACCTCGCCCAGGAGCGCGCGGAGGCGGCCGGGAAGCTCGCCGAGCTGGAGAAGAGCCGCGAGGCCGTGGCCGCGCACAAGCGGACCGTGGAGCAGAAGCTGGCCCGGGCCCGGCGGCTGATCAACGCCCTGCCCGCCGCCGAACGCGCGGCCTACGACCGGGCCTCCCGCGGCGGCCGCACCGACCTGCCCGACCTGACCGGCGCCCCCGTCCCCGACGGCCGGGCCGCCGCGGCCCTGGCCGCCGCCCGCTCCGCCCTCGGCCGCCCCTATGTGTGGGGCGCCAACGGCCCCTCGGGCTTCGACTGTTCGGGCCTGACGCAGTGGGCGTACGCGCACGCCGGCGTCCAACTGCCGCGCACCTCGCAGGAGCAGCGGTTCGCCGGCCGGCAGGTGCCGCTCTCCCAGGTCCGCCCCGGTGACCTGGTCGTCTACCGTTCCGACGCCAGCCATGTGGCGATGTACGCCGGCAACGGCCAGGTCATCCACGCCCCCCACCCCGGCGCTCCGGTGCGCTACGACCCGGTCGGGATGATGCCGGTCTCCTCGGTCACCCGGCCCTGACCGCCCTCCTCGCCGTACGATCGGGAAATGGCTGGTCGTAGGCGGGCGTGGGAGATCGGGGCCGTGGGGCTCGCTCTGCTGCTGCCGCTGACCGGGTGCGGCGGGCACACGGTGACCGACTCCGCGCGGGCCGAGGTGCAGCGGGTGCTCGACCGGCGCGCGGCGGCCCTGCTCGGCCACGACGAGACGGCGTACGGCGCGACCGGCACCCGCACCGAGTACACCCGGCTGCGCGCCCTCCCGCTGGCCTCCTGGAGCTACCGGGTCACCGCCCTGCGCCGCACCGCCTCCGGCGCCACCGCCGACGCCGACCTGCGCTACCGCGTCGCCGGTTACGACAAGGCCCCCGTCGACGCCCGCCGCACCCTCACCCTGGGCCGCGCCGCCGACGGCCACTGGTACGTCACCGCCGACAAGCCCGCCCGGAAGGCCGGGCAGCAGCTGTGGGACCAGGGCACGGTGACCGCCGTGCAGGGCGCGCACAGCCTGGTCCTCGGCGCCGGGGGGTCCGCCGCCGGCCTGCGGCCGTACGCGCGGCTGGCCGACCGGGCGGTCCCGGCCGTCTCCGGAGCGTGGGGCCGGAACTGGAGCCGCCGGATCGTCGTACTCGTCCCCCCGTCCCTGGAGGGCATGGCGGCGCTGCTCGGCTCGCCCGCCGCCGACTACCGGGGCATCGCGGCCGTCACCACGGGTGAGACGGGCGGCTCCGGCCGGACGCCGGCGGACCGGGTGCTGGTCAACCCGGAGGCGTACGCCGTGCTCGGCGACGCCGGCAGACAGGTCGTCCTCACCCATGAGACGACCCATGTCGCCACCCGGGCGGACACCACCGCCGCCACCCCGCTGTGGCTCTCCGAGGGCTACGCCGACTGGATCGGCTATCTGGGCACCGGCCGCACCCCGGCCGAGATCGCGCCGGAACTGGCCCGGGCCGTCCGGGACGGCGAGGTGCCCGGCGCGCTCCCCGGCGACGAGGACTTCGCCTTCACCCGCGAGCCGGCCCGGCTGGCGCGGGCCTACGAGGGCGGCTGGCTGGCCTGCCGGATGATCGCCGAGCGGTGGGGCGCGGACCGGCTCGGCGCCTTCTACCGGGCCGTCGGCGCCCACGGGAAGCGGGCGGGCGCGGTGGAGGAGGCACTTCAGAAGGTGCTCGGGACGACACCGCGGGAGTTCACCGCGCGCTGGCGCGCCTACGTCACGACGCGGCTCGGCTGAGCACGCCGATGGCCTCCCGCAGCCGTGGAGGAAGCTCGCCGGGCCTGAAGGAACTCCACGCGGCGGAGCCCGGCGGCGGCTCCCCGCGGCCCCGCCCGGTCAGGGACGGCACCCGGCGGGGCGGCGCCCGCGCCTTCCTGGGTGCGCTGGTCGGGCAGGCCGGCGAGGCGGCGGAGCGCCCGTGCTCCTCCGGGTCACCCTTGCGGGGACCGCCGTACGACTGCCCCTGGCCCACGCCCTCGCCGGACTCGGCCCACCCGGCGTCAGGAGGAGGAGACCGGGGTCTCCTTCGCGCGGGTGGCCTGAGGCGGGAGCGGGGTGGGCGCGGCCGGCGGGACGGTCGCGCGCCACAGCCGGCGGGCCGCCGTGACCGTGGCCGCGATCAGCAGGCCGTTGCGCACCACCAGCAGCGTGACGCCGTACCAGTCGCTCGTCACCACGTGCGAGAAGCCCAGCGGGAACTCCAGGACCGTCACGAAGGACGCGAGGACGGTCAGCAGCGCGGGCGGTCCCATGCGGCTCGCCCGGTACGAGAGGCAGACGGCGGCCAGGCCGATCAGCCACACCAGGTACTGCGGGCTGATCACCCGGCTGGTCACCGTGAAGAGCAGCACCGCCGTCAGCGCCGCGTCGGCGAGGGTGTGCGGCGCGAACCGGCTCGCGCGCAGCCGCCACAGCAGCAGCCAGCCGAACGCGGCCCCGGTCAGCGCCAGCGCGGCCGTGCTGACCTGGTCGACGTGCGGGCCCAGGAACTCGATCGAGCCGTAGTTCAGCAGCACCTCGCCCCGCCAGCCGAAGTGCCGGGCCACATGGAAGACCAGGGCGCCCAGCGACTCCACCTCCGTGCCCCGGTCCCGCTGGAAGGTCAGGAACGCGAAGGCGCCCGGCATGGACACCGCGAACAGCAGCGCGAGACCCGCAGCGGTCACCACCGCCGACGCCCACGCCCGCCGCCGCACGGCACCGACCAGCAGCAGCGCCGGCCACACCTTCAGCAGCGCCCCGAAGGCCGTCAGGGCGCCCATCACCCGCGGGTGCCGGG
The DNA here is from genome assembly GCF_040678315.1 of Streptomyces sp. NPDC052721. Lineage (NCBI taxonomy): Bacteria > Bacillati > Actinomycetota > Actinomycetes > Kitasatosporales > Streptomycetaceae > Streptomyces > Streptomyces sp. NPDC052721. The sequence goes on from NZ_JBFATL010000001.1 coordinate 20,025, forward strand.
TTCCGGCCAGCAGCGCCGCCACGGCCACCGCGGTCACCATCACGTCGTAGCGGGCGTACACCGTCGGCCCGAGCAGCGGCACGCCCGCCACCCACACCCAGGTCCCGCGCGGCGACCGGTCCGGCCGTCCGCCCGCGCAGCGCAGCAGGGCCAGGACGACGGCGTCGGCGAGGCAGGCCAGCACGAAGAAGGCGTGCGCGTACGACAGGAAGGGCAGGACGCCGGGGGAGAGGACGGGCAGGGCCGCGGCGGGCGGGTACTGCCAGGTGACGTCGTCCAGAGGAAACGTTCCTTGCCGCAGGACCTCGTACCAGCCGCGGTAGATCACCGACACGTCCGAGGTGACGTCCGGGCCCGGGAAGGCGAACACCCGGAACACGAACAGCAGCAGCACCGCACGGGTGACGACCCAGGTCGCCAGCAGCCACGCCAGGGACCGCCCGGCACCCTTCGTCTCCACGTGATCCCCCTGCTGTCCGATTCCCGCGCCGATTCGCCGTGCCGTTCGCATCCGCTGCGAGCGACCATGATGACGTGCACACCTGTGCGCATGCCACAGACTCGGCCGCGCCCGACCGGGAACGCCCCATTCGGTAGGGTCGGCGGCGATGCACAAGACCCTGATCGTGACCAACGACTTCCCGCCCCGGCCGGGCGGCATCCAGGCCTTCCTGCACAACATGGCCCTGCGCCTGGAGCCCGGCCGGCTGGTCGTCTACGCCTCCACCTGGAAGCGCGGCCGGGAGGGCGCCGAAGCCACCGCCGCCTTCGACGCCGAGCAGCCCTTCACCGTCGTACGCGACCGTACGACCATGCTGCTGCCCACCCCGCAGGCCACCCGGCGGGCGGTCGGGCTGCTCCGCGAGCACGGGTGCACGTCCGTGTGGTTCGGCGCGGCGGCACCGCTGGGCCTGATGGCGCCTGCGCTGCGGACGGCCGGCGCCGAACGGCTGGTGGCCACCACCCACGGGCACGAGGCCGGCTGGGCCCAGCTGCCCGCCGCCCGGCAGCTGCTGCGCCGGATCGGCGACTCCACGGACACGATCACCTACCTCGGCGAGTACACCCGCTCCCGGATAGCGGCCGCCCTCACGCCGGCGGCGGCCTCGCGGATGGTGCGGCTGCCGCCGGGGGTCGACGAGAAGACCTTCCACCCGGCGTCCGGCGGCGACGAGGTCCGCGCCCGGCTCGGGCTCACCGACCGCCCGGTGGTCGTCTGCGTCTCCCGGCTGGTCCCGCGCAAGGGCCAGGACACCTTGATCCAGGCCATGCCCCGCATCCTGGCCGCCGAGCCGGACACCGTCCTGCTCATCGTCGGCGGCGGACCGTACGAGAAGGAACTGCGCCGTCTCGCCCACAAGACGGGGGTCGCCGGTTCGGTGCGCTTCACGGGCGCCGTGCCCTGGTCCGAGCTGCCCGCGCACTACGGCGCCGGGGACGTCTTCGCCATGCCCTGCCGCACCCGGCGCGGCGGCCTGGACGTGGAGGGCCTCGGCATCGTCTACCTGGAGGCGTCGGCGACCGGCCTGCCGGTCGTCGCGGGCGACTCGGGCGGCGCCCCGGACGCGGTCCTGGAGGGCGAGACGGGCTGGGTGGTCCGGGGCGGCTCGGTGGAGCAGACCGCCGAACGGATCGTGGCGCTGCTGGCCGACGCCGAACTGCGCCGCCGCATGGGGGAGCGGGGCCGCCAGTGGGTGGAGGAGAGGTGGCGCTGGGACCTGCTGGCGGAGAGGCTGAAGGCGTTGCTCTGAACCCCTGCCGGCGCTCTAGGCGGAACCCGAAAATCCGCCGATGCTGCGCGCATGACAGCAAAACTGACGAGGCGTCACATCCTCGGGGTGGCCGCACTGCAAACCGCCGCCACCCTCGGTCTCACCCGTATCGGTCTCCAGTCCGCGCGGGCCGTCGAACCGGCCGCCGTCGACAACTCCCCTGCGATCGTGGTCGGTTCCGGATACGGCGGCGCGGTCGCCGCCCTCCGCCTCGGCCAGGCCGGCATCCGCACGCTCGTCCTGGAGATGGGCCGGCTGTGGAACACCGCCGGTGCCGACGGCAAGGTGTTCTGCTCCACCAGCGCCCCCGACCAGCGCTCCATGTGGTTCCGCACCCGCACCGAGGCCCCGCTCGCCACCTTCCTCTGGCTGGACGTCGTCAACAGGGCCATCACCCCCTACCCGGGCGTCCTGGACCGCGTGCACTACGACCACATGTCGGTCTACGTCGGCCGGGGCGTCGGCGGCGGCTCCTTGGTCAACGGCGGCATGGCGGTCACCCCGCCCCGGTCCTACTTCACCGAGCAGTTCCCGGCCGTGGACGCCGGCGAGATGTACGGCACGTACTTCCCGCGCGCCCGCGCCATGCTCGGCGTCAACTCCGTCGACCCGGCCTGGTTCGAGTCGACCGAGTGGTACCGGTTCACCCGGACCTCGCGGAAGGCCGCCGCCAACGCCGGCCTGAAGACCACGTTCGTGCCGAACGTCTACGACTTCGACCACATGCGGCGCGAGGCCGCCGGCACCGCGCCGAAGTCCGCGCTCGCCGGCGAGGTCATCTACGGCAACAACCACGGCAAGCGCAGCCTCGACCAGACCTACCTGGCCGCCGCCCTCGGCACCGGCAACGTCACCATCCACACCCTGGAGAAGGTCACGTCGGTCACCAGGGCGGGCGACGGATCGTACGTCGTGACCGCCGACCGGATCGACGGCACCGGCTCCGTCGTGGGGACCCGGCAGTACGGCTGCACCTACCTGTTCCTCGGCGGCGGCAGCCTCGGCACCACCGAACTCCTCGTCCGCGCCCGGGACACCGGCACCCTGCCCGACCTCTCCCCGGCCGTGGGCGCCGGCTGGGGCACCAACGGCAACACCATGCTCGGCCGCGCCAACCACATGTGGGACACCGTCGGCGCCGACCAGGCCACCATGCCCGTCATGGGCATCGACGACTGGGCCAACCCCGACAACCCGGTCTTCGCGGAGATCGCCCCGCTGCCCATGGGCTTCGAGCACTGGATCAGCCTGTATCTCGCGATCACCAAGAACCCCGAGCGGGCGGCGTTCTCGTACGACGCCTCCACCGGCGCGGTGCGGCTCGGCTGGACCGCCGCCCAGAGCGCCGTCTCCGCCGGCATGGCCAAGAAGCTCTTCGACCGGATCAACGCGGCCAACGCCACGATCTACCGCTACGACCTGTTCGGCTCCGGCGGCAAGGTCTTCGCCGACGACTTCACCTACCACCCGCTCGGCGGCTGCGTACTGGGCAGCGCCACCGACACCTACGGGCGGGTGAAGGGATATCCACGGCTGTACGTCACCGACGGCTCGCTCGTCCCCGGGTCGATCGGCGTGAACCCCTTCGTCACCATCACGGCCCTCGCCGAACGCACCATGGCGCGGGTCCTCGCCGAGGACACCGCGCCATGACGCTCTTCCAGGAGGGAGGCTACTTGGCGTAGATCGCCTCGATCTCGTCCGAGTAGTCCTTCGCCACCACGTTCCGCTTGAGCTTCAGCGACGGGGTGAGGTGGCCCGACTCCTCCGTGAACTGGGAGGACAGAATGCGGAACTTCCGCACCGATTCCGCCTTCGACACCGCGGCGTTGCCGTCGTCCACGGCCGCCTGGATCGCCGCGAGCAGATCCGGGTCGTCCTTCAGCGACGCCGCGGTGGAACCCGCCGGCTTGCCGTGCTCGGCGCACCAGCGGCCCAGGAACTCCTCGTCGAGGGTGACCAGCGCGCCCACGAACGGCCGCCCGTCGCCCACCACCATGCACTCCGCGACCAGCGCGTGCGCCCGGATCCGGTCCTCGATCACCGCCGGGGCCACGTTCTTGCCGCCCGCCGTGACGATGATCTCCTTCTTCCGGCCGGTGATCCTCAGATAGCCGTCCTCGTCGAGGGTGCCGATGTCACCGGTGTGGAACCAGCCGTCGGCCAGCGCCTCCGCCGTCGCGCCGGGGTTGTTCCAGTACTCCTTGAACAGGTGCTCGCCGTGCAGCAGCACCTCGCCGTCGTCCGCGATCCGCACCACCGAGCCGGGCAGCGGCTGCCCGACCGTGCCGATCTTCTGCCGGTCCCACGGGTTGAACGCGGTCGCCGCACAGGACTCGGTCAGGCCGTAGCCCTCCAGCACCGTGAAGCCGATGCCCCGGAAGAAGTGCCCGAGCCGCTCGCCGAGGGGGGCACCGCCGGAGATGGCGTACTCGCCCCGGCCGCCCAGGACCGCGCGCAGCTTGCTGTAGACGAGCTTGTCGAAGACCTTGTGCTTGAGCTTGAGGCCGAACGACGGACCCGACGGGCTGTCCAGCGCCTTGCTGTAGGCGATCGCCGTGTCCGTCGCCTTGTCGAAGATCGCGCCCTTGCCGTCCGCCTGTGCCTTGGCCCGGGCCGAGTTGTAGACCTTCTCGAAGACCCGCGGCACACCGAGGATCAGCGTCGGCCGGAAGGCGGCCAGCTCGTCGGTGAGGTTCTTGATGTCCGGGACGCAGCCCAGCTTGATCGGCGCCATCATCGGCGCCACCTGCACCAGCCGCCCGAAGACGTGCGCGAGCGGCAGGAAGAGCAGGACGGAGCACTCACCGGTGCGGAACAGCGGACGCAGCCGCTCCACGACGTTCCCGCACTCGGCGAAGAAGCTGCGGTGGGTGAGGACGCAGCCCTTGGGGCGGCCGGTGGTGCCGCTGGTGTAGACGATGGTTGCCGGGTCGTCGGCCTTGGCGAGCGAGCTGCGCTCCTCCACCGTCGCGTCCGACAGGTCCTGCCCGAGCCGGCCCAGCTCCGCGACGCCCCCGGCCTCGATCTGCCAGACGTGTTTCAGCGCGGGCAGCGACTCGCGCACCGCCTCCACGGCCGCCACGTGGTTGTCCAGTTCCACGATGCAGGCGGTCGCGCCCGAGTCGGACAGGATCCACTGCACCTGCTCCGGCGAACTGGTCTCGTACACCGGCACGGTGATCGCGCCCGCGCTCCAGATCGCGAAGTCCAGGAGCGTCCACTCGTACCGCGTCCGCGACATCAGACCCACCCGGTCGCCCGGCTGCACGCCGGAGGCGATGAGGCCCTTGGCGGCGGTGCGCACCTCGGCCAGGAACTCCCGGGCGGTCACGTCCTGCCAGGCATGGCCCACCTTGCGGGCGATCACGGCGACGTCGGGATGCTGCGCGGCGTTTCTGCGGACGATGTCGGTCAGATTCCCGTCCGCGGGGACCTCGTACAGAGCCGGAAGGCTGAACTCGCGCAAGACTGCTGCTCCTCATAGGGCGCCGGCGCCACGACGTTGTGCGATGCGACGGTGCGGTCCAAGGCTCGGGCAAGTGCTCCGGAACAACATGAGGATTCACATGTTGAAATCCTGAGCACGACTGGACTGCCCGGACGTTACCCGCCGGTATGGCGTCTACGACAGGGGGTCCCGGCGAGATGTTCGCTGCGTCACACACGTGGGCGTTCCTTCGCGCACAGTAGTCCACGGCCGAACCGACCGGCGAGTAACCGCAGGCCGGCCCGGCACTGTTCACCTGGACCGCACACGCCTACGCTTGATCGCCATGGCATCCACACGTTCCGGCCCCCGGCGGACCCGCGTCCATGTGGTCAGTGACGTGCACGGCAACGCCCGGGACCTGGCCCGGGCCGGCGACGGTGCCGACGCCCTGATCTGCCTCGGCGACCTCGTCCTCTTCCTCGACTACGCCGACCACTCACGCGGGATCTTCCCGGACCTGTTCGGCAAGGAGAACGCCGACCGCATCGTCGAGCTGCGCACCGCCCGCCGCTTCGAGGAGGCCCGCGCGTTCGGCGCCCGGCTGTGGGCCGGGATCGGCGCCGACCCGGCCACGGCCATCGAGAAGGCCGTGCGCAAGCAGTACGCCGAGCTGTTCGCCGCGTTCCCCACCCCCACCTACGCCACCTACGGAAATGTCGACATGCCGGCGCTCTGGCCGGAGTACGCCCGGCCCGGCACCACGGTCCTCGACGGCCGGCGGGCGGAGATCGGCGGGTGGACCTTCGGTTTCGTCGGCGGCGGCCTGCGCACCCCGATGCGGACCCCGTACGAGATCAGCGACGAGGAGTACGCGGCGAAGATCGAGGCCGTCGGCGAGGTCGACGTCCTGTGCACCCACATCCCGCCGGAGGTGCCCGAACTGGTCTACGACACCGTGGCCCGCCGCTTCGAGCGGGGCAGCCGGGCCCTGCTGGACGCCATCCGCCGCACCCGGCCGCGGTACGCGCTGTTCGGGCACGTGCACCAGCCGCTGGCGCGCCGGATGCGGATCGGCGCCACCGAGTGCGTGAACGTGGGGCACTTCGCCGGGACCGGCACGCCGTGGGCACTCGAATGGTGAGGCCCGGCAGGCGTGGTGAAGGCGGCGGGCCGGCGGCGCGGTAGCCTTCACGCTGCACACACGTGCGCAGCCCGGCGCACACGAACCTCTCCCACCCGGCCCGCATCTGGAGGAGCCACGGCGATGGCGGAACACACCAGTTCGAGCATCACGATCGAGGCGGCTCCGGCCGACGTCATGGCGGTGATCGCCGACTTCGCGCGCTACCCGGACTGGACCGGTGAGGTGAAGGAGGCGGAGGTCCTCGCCGCGGACGAGCAGGGCCGCGCCGAGCAGGTCCGCCTCGTCATGGACGCCGGCGCCATCAAGGACGACCAGACCCTCGCCTACACCTGGACCGGCGAACACGAGGTCTCCTGGACCCTCGTCAAGTCCCAGATGCTCCGTTCCCTCGACGGCTCCTACCTCCTGAAGCCGGCCGGCGCGGATGCCACCGAGGTCACCTACCAGCTCACGGTCGACGTCAAGATCCCCATGCTGGGCATGATCAAGCGCAAGGCGGAGAAGGTCATCATCGACCGGGCGCTGGCGGGTCTGAAGAAGAGGGTCGAGTCGGGGGAGAAGTAGACACCTCCGTTTACGTCCCGCGTACGACGGTACCGTTCACCGTCATGCGCACCATCCTGATCACGGGCCCCGGCGGCAGCGGTCGTACGACCGTGGCCGCCGCCACCGCGCTCGAAGCCGCCCGCGAGGGCCACCGCACCCTCCTGCTGAGCGCCGACCGCACGGACACCCCCGGCACGGCCCTGGGCACCGCGACAGGACCGGTCCCCACCGAGACCGCCCCGCACCTCAGCGCCTGGCGGCCCGACGCCGCCGAACGCTTCCGCCAGGACCTCACCGCCTTCCAGACCCGCGCCGCGAACGTCCTCGACCTCCTCGGCGCCGCCCGCCTGGACGCCGAGGAGGTCACCCCGCTGCCCGGCGCGGAGGAACTGTCCTTCCTGCGCGCGCTGCGGGACGCGGCCCTGTCCGAGCGCTACGACCTCCTCGTCGTCGACCTGCCGCCCCTCCCGCAGGCCCTCGCCCTGCTCGCCCTGCCCGAGGAACTGCGCCGCTACCTGCGCCGCCTCCTGCCGCCCGAACGGCAGGCCGCCCGCGCCCTGCGCCCGGTCCTCGGCAGGCTCGCCGGCGTCCCCATGCCCGCCGACTGGCTGTACGAGACGGCGGCCCGCTGGGACGTCGAGCTGGCCGCCGTCGAGACCGTCCTGACCGACCGGAACACCGCCGTACGCCTGGTCGCCGAACCCGGCCCGGCCGGCGCCGACGCCGTCCGCACCGCCACCCTCGGCCTGGCCCTGCGCGCCCTGCGCACCGAGTCCCTGATCGCCAACCGCACCCTGCCCGAGACCACCGACGGCTGGCCGGCCTCGCTGCTGGCCCAGCAGCGCAAGACGCTCGCCGACTGGCAGGAGTCGTACGACGTCCACCCCGTCCCGCACCTCGGCCGCGACCCGCACGGCCCGGACGACCTCACCGCCCTCGCCGTGCCCGGCGTCAACCCGGCGACCACCCCGGTCGGGTGGCCTGTCACGGACCGGCTCGCCGAGGACGGCGTGCTGGTCTGGCACCTCCCGCTGCCCGGCGCGATACGGGACGAGCTGGACCTCATCCGGCGCGGCGACGAACTCCTGATCACCGCGGGCCCGTTCCGCCGGATCGTTCCGCTGCCCTCCGCCCTGCGCCGCTGCACCGTCGCCGGCGCCGGACTGCGCGACGGCGAGCTGCGCGTCCGGTTCGCCCCGGACCCGGATCTGTGGCCCGCCGCCGGACGGTGAACGGATACGCCCGTTCGGGTAACGTCGTAAAGGCGAACCGTAGTCAGGAGCCGCCATGAGCGAAGAGCGTCCCGCACCCGACCCTTCCCCTCAGGAGCCGGCGAAGGCGACCGACGCCGACGCCTGGGCCACGGCCGCCGCCGAGGACTTCGCCGCCGAGCAGGCCCGCCGCCGCGCCGAGCACGGCCCGCCGCCGGGCTCGGCGGCCGAGGAACTGAAGAAGCTCGTGGACACGGTGGCCGACAAGCTGGCCGGCCTTCAGTCACCGCTCCTCGGCGGCCTCGCCGGACCCGCCGCCCAGCAGGTGGTGCGGCAGGTCGTCCAGCAGGCGAAGGCCGCCGTCGAGCCCGTCATAGACCGCAACCCGGACGTCTTCGACCACCTGGCCGCGGCCGGCGGCGAACTGCTCGCCGCCTACCGCTCCGCCGTCCAGGCCCAGGAGCGACGCTGGACCGCCGGCCCGGCCGACCCGGCGCGGGACCGGCGGGACCCGCGCGACCCGGGCGAGGGCACCGGCCCAGGGGAACGCATCGACCTGGACTGAAACCCTCGCACGGCAGGGCCTCGGGTACGGTTGGCCGTAGCGGGGCTCGACCGAAACTGAGGGATTCATGGGACTCACCATCGGCGTCGACATCGGCGGCACGAAGATCGCGGCCGGCGTGGTCGACGAGGAAGGCAACATCCTCTCGACCTTCAAGGTGCCGACCCCCACCACGCCCGAGGCCATCGTGGACGCCATCGCCTCGGCGGTGGAGGGCGCGCGCGCCGGGCACGAGATCGTCGGCGTGGGTATCGGCGCGGCCGGTTACGTCAACCGGCAGCGCTCCACGGTGTACTTCGCGCCGAACATCGACTGGCGCAACGAGCCGCTCAAGGAGAAGGTCGAGGCGCGCACCGGCCTGCCGGTGGTGGTCGAGAACGACGCCAACGCCGCCGCCTGGGGCGAGTACAAGTTCGGCGCCGGCAAGGGCCACCGCAACGTCATCTGCATCACGCTCGGCACCGGCCTCGGCGGCGGCATCATCATCGGCAACAAGCTGCGCCGCGGCCACTTCGGCGTGGCCGCCGAGTTCGGCCACATCCGGATGGTGCCGGACGGTCTGCTGTGCGGCTGCGGCTCGCAGGGCTGCTGGGAGCAGTACGCCTCCGGCCGCGCCCTGGTCCGCTACGCCAAGCAGCGCGCCAACGCCACCCCGGAGAACGCCGAGCTGCTGCTCTCACTGGGCGACGGCACCCCGGAGGGCATCGAGGGCAAGCACATCTCCATGGCCGCCCGCCAGGGCGACCCCGTCGCCGTCGACTCCTACCGCGAGCTGGCCCGCTGGGCCGGCGCCGGCCTCGCCGACCTGGCCTCCCTCTTCGACCCGTCCGCGTTCATCGTCGGCGGCGGCCTGTCCGACGAGGGCGAGCTGGTCCTCGACCCCATCCGCAAGTCCTACAAGCGCTGGCTGGTCGGCGGCAACTGGCGCCCGGTCGCCGACGTGATCGCGGCCCAGCTGGGCAACAAGGCGGGCCTGGTGGGCGCGGCGGACCTGGCCCGGGAGCCCGACCCGATCATGTAGCGCCCGAAGGGGCGCGGGGAACGGCGCGACCAGCCACGAAGCCGCGGCAGTCGCCCACGCACCTCGCGCCCCGACCCGGTGGGCGTACATTGATCCACATGGAGCTGCTCCCCAACTCCCGCACGGAGCCCAACGGTTCCGCGGTCATCAGGGTCCTGAGCTACAACATCCGCTCGATGCGCGACGACACCGCCGCCCTCGCCAGGGTGATCACCGCCTGCGCCCCCGATCTGGTCCTCGTCCAGGAGGCCCCCCGCTTCTTCCGCTGGCGCAAGAAGCTGGCGCGGCTCGCGGCGGCCTCCGGCCAGGTCATCCTCACCGGCGGCGCCACGGCGGCGGGACCGGCGATCCTGTGCTCCCTCCGCGCCACCGTCGAACGCACGGAGGACGTCCTCCTCCCCCTCACCCCCGGCCTCCACCGACGCGGCTTCGCCACGGCGGTGGTCCGCTTCGGCGGCGCCCGCCTCGGCGTGCTCAGCTGCCATCTCTCGCTCCAGCGGGACGAGCGGCACGACCAGGGCGGCCTGCTCCTCGACCGCCTCGCCGGACTCGGTGCCGAGCACGTCGTCGCGGGCGGCGACCTCAACGAGGGCCCCGACGGCCCCACCTTCCGCAGGCTCGCCGAGACGCTCCAGGACTGCCGTACGACCGCTCCCTGGGGCGGCGAGTTCACCTCCACGCCGGCCGACCCCCACCAGCGCATCGACGCGATCTTCGCGACCAAGGGCATCGAGGTGCTGGGCTGCGGGGTGCCCCTGGACCAGCCGGGGGTGCGCGAGGCGGACCTCAGGGCGGCCACGGACCACCTCCCGGTCCTCGCCGCCCTCAGAATCCCGGCCTGAGCCGGCTCAGACCACCGCGCCGCGCCCCGGGTCGTCGTCCTCCTCGTCGTCCGTCCGCATCCGCGTCACCAGCGTCACGAAGCCGCCGAGGAACCCGCCGATGCCGAGGGTCGTCAGCCACCAGGTCATGTCCCAGCCGAGCAGCACGGCCAGCAGGACCAGCAGCGGGCCGCCGACCACGCCGAGCCAGGCGAACCGGGCGGTCGTGTCCGCGGTCGGCAGCGGGGGCGGCTCCGGCGGCACGAAGTGGCCCTCGTCGTCCTCGTCGAAGTCGTCGTCGGACGGCTCGGGCGCCGTGTAGTCCCGCGGGCCGATGCCGGGCGCGAAGGAGACCGAGCCGCCCAGCGGCCGGGCGGGCTGCCGGCCCGCGGAGTCCTCCGGGTCGCCGCGGGACTCGCTCTCCTGGTCCTTCACCGCGTTCTTCTCCAGCAGCGCGAGATCCTCGACGGGCTTGAAGGGCCGGGAGCCCGGCGGGTCCGGCGGCTCCTCGCCGTACCCGGCGACGATGGCGCGCCAGGCGGCGTCCTCGTCGAACGGCACTTCCTGCCGGTCCGGCTCGTGGGCCTCGTGGCCGCCCTGGTCCTCGCGGTCCTCGCGGCCCTCGCGGTCCTCACGGTCGGAGTCGTGCTCAGCCAACTGCGGCCGTCCCTTCCTTGCCGACACTGCGTGCGAGCCGGCCGATGAAGGCGAGGCTCTCCTCGAAGATCCGGTCCGCGTCCCTGTCCAACGTCGCGACGTGGTAGCTGTGTTCCAGCACGATCTCCGTGACGTCCGTGGCCGACACCCGGCTCAGCACCCGCGCCGAGTCGGCCGCCGGGACGACATGGTCCTGGGCGCTGCGCAGCAGCAGCAACGGCTGGGTGACCTGGGGCAGCTCGCCGTCCAGCCGGCGCAGGAACACCCGCAGCGAGTGCGCCGCGTGCAGCGGCACCCGGTCGTAGCCCAGCTCCGCCGCGCCCTCCTTCGCGATGTCGCTGGCGATGCCCTTCGTCGTCCGCACCAGATGCCGGGCCACCGGAAGGGCGTACGCCGACAGGCCGTGCACCTTGTTGGCCGGGTTGACGACCACCACGCCCGTGACCCGCTCGCCGTGCCGGGCCGCGAGCCTCAGGGCCAGCGCCCCGCCCATCGACAGGCCCGCGACGAACACCCGGGAGCAGCGCTCGGCGAGCAGCCGCAGTTCGCGGTCCACCTGCGCGTACCAGTCCTGCCAGGTCGTGAGCTGCATGTCCTCCCAGCGGGTGCCGTGGCCGGGCAGCAGCGGCAGGGACACGGTCAGGCCGTGGGCCGCGTGGTGCTCCGCCCAGGGGCGCAGCGACTGGGGCGAGCCGGTGAAGCCGTGGCAGAGGAGAACCCCCACCTCCCCGCCCTCGTGGCGGTACGGCTCGGCTCCGGGGAGAACTGGCATGTGCTTCACCGTACGCGACCGCACTGACACCGACCAGGGTCGTCGGGCCCATTGTCGGTGCTCCGGGTTAAGGTCTCTCCGACGGAAACAGGAGGCACACGGGTGTTGTACGGCACGATGAAGGTCGCCATCGGGGGGCCGCTGAAGGTTGCCTTCAGGCCCTGGGTGGAGGGCCTGGAGAACGTTCCGGCCACGGGCCCGGCCATCCTGGCCAGCAATCACCTGTCCTTCTCGGACTCGTTCTTCCTGCCGGCCGTGCTGGACCGCAAGGTCACCTTCATCGCCAAGGCGGAGTACTTCACCACTCCGGGCGTGAAGGGCCGGCTCACGGCGGCCTTCTTCAAGGGCGTCGGCCAGCTCCCGGTGGACCGCTCCGGGGCGCGCGGCGCCGGTGAGGCGGCGATCAAGAGCGGCATAGAGGTGCTGGAGCGCGGCGAACTCTTCGGCATCTACCCGGAGGGCACCCGCTCGCCCGACGGGCGGCTGTACCGGGGCAAGCCCGGCGGCCTCGCGCGCGTGGCCCTCGCCACCGGTGCGCCGGTCATCCCCGTGGCCATGATCGACACGGAGAAGATCCAGCCGCCCGGCAAGGTCGTGCCGAAGCTGATGCGGCCCGGCATCCGCATAGGCAAGCCCCTGGACTTCAGCCGGTACCAGGGCATGGAGCACGACCGGTTCGTGCTGCGCGCGCTGACCGACGAGGTCATGTACGAGATCATGAAGCTCTCCGGCCAGGAGTACGTCGACATCTACGCGACCGCCGCCAAGCGGCAGATCGCGGAGGCGGCGAAGGCGGCCAAGGAGGCGGAGAAGGCCGAGAAGGCGGCGAAGGCGGCCAAGGAGGCGGAGAAGGCGGGTAGGAAGCAGGCCGAGTCCTAGACAGGGGCACGAGGGGGAGCCGGGGGGAACCGGGGGACATGCCCAAACGTGAGCGCGTCATGCGCATGTCGGTCGAGCTGCCGCTGTGGCGCGCGCTCGCCGGCTACCGCGTCCTGACCATGCTGTACGCGATCGGCCTGTGCGCCACCGCGTACGACCACTTCAGGCGGCCCTGGGTCGCCGTCGCCTACTACGCCGTCCTGGCCGTGTGGACCCTCGCCACCCTGCCCAAGGTGGCGGGCGCGGCGAGCTGCACCCGGCGCTTCCTGGCCGCCGACCTGACCGTCGCCCTCGTCGGCATCCTGCTCACCCCGGTGGCCGACAGCCACGAGCGGATCGCGGGCGGCGGCCCCACCCTGCCGTCGATATGGACGGCGGGCGCGGTGCTGGCCTTCGCCCTCAAGGGCGGCTGGCGCTGGGCGGCCGTCGCCTCCACGGCCGTGGCCGCCGTCAACCTGGTCGAGCGCGGCCACCCCGCCCGGGACACCGTGCACAACGTGATCCTCGTCTGGGTCGCCGCCATCGCCATCGGCTACGTCGTGGAGGTGGCCCGCGCATCCGAGCGCACCCTCGCCCGCGCGCTGGAGATCGAGGCCGCCACCCGGGAGCGGGAGCGGCTGGCCCGGGACATCCACGACGGCGTGCTCCAGGTGCTGGCGATGGTGAAGCGCCGGGGCGCGGCCCTCGGCGGCGAGGCGGCCGAGCTGGGCCGGCTGGCCGGGGAGCAGGAGGTGGCCCTGCGCACACTGGTGTCGGGCGGCCTGGTCCCGGTGTCCCGGGTCTCGGAGGACCTGACGGCCGGCGCCGTGGTCCGCGTGGTGGAGGAGCCCGACGAGGACGACACGGCAGGCCCGGTCGACCTGCGCTCCCTGCTCGCCCGGTACGCGTGCGCCCGGGTCAGCCTCGCCGAGCCCGGCGCCCCGGTGCTGCTGCCGTCGGCCGCGGCCCGCGAGGTGGCCGCCGCGGTCGGGGCCGCCCTGGACAACGTGCGCCTGCACGCGGGACCGGAGGCCCGGGCCTGGATCCTGGTGGAGGACGAGCCGGACGAGATCGTCGTCACCGTCCGGGACGACGGCCCCGGCATCCCCGAGGGCAGGCTGGCGCAGGCCGAGGGCGAGGGCCGGCTCGGGGTGGCCCAGTCGATCCGGGGCCGGCTGCGCGACCTCGGCGGCAGCGCCGAGATCGTCTCCGTCCCCGGGCAGGGCACGGAAGTGGAACTGAAGGTACCGAAGGGCGCCGTGCGGGCGCGGGGGAAGAAGGCGGAGCAGCGATGACACAGCAGGACCCGATCAAGGTCATGGTGGTGGACGACCACCCGATGTGGCGTGACGCGGTCGCCCGTGACCTGGCCGAGTCCGGCTTCGAGGTGGTCGCGACCGCCGGCGACGGCGAGCAGGCGGTCCGCCGCGCCAAGGCCGCCGCCCCCGACGTCCTCGTGCTGGACCTCAACCTGCCCGCCAAGCCCGGTGTCCAGGTGTGCAAGGAACTCGTCGCCCACAACCCGGCGTTGCGCGTCCTCGTCCTCTCGGCGAGCGGCGAGCACGCGGACGTGCTGGAGGCCGTGAAGTCCGGCGCGACCGGCTATCTGCTGAAGTCGGCCTCCACCGGGGAACTGCTGGACGCGGTGCGCCGTACCGCCGTCGGCGACCCGGTGTTCACGCCGGGCCTCGCCGGGCTGGTCCTCGGCGAGTACCGGCGGCTGGCCGCCGAGCCCGCGCCCGCGCCGGACGCCGACGAGCCGGGCGCGCCCCGGCTGACGGAGCGGGAGACGGAGGTGCTGCGGCTGGTGGCGAAGGGCCTGAGCTACAAGCAGATCGCCGAACGCCTCGTCATCTCCCACCGCACGGTGCAGAACCACGTGCAGAACACCCTCGGCAAGCTCCAGCTGCACAACAGGGTGGAGCTGGTGCGGTACGCGATCGAGCGCGGCCTGGACGAGGAGTAGGACCGGCGCCATCCGCTTCCGGCCATGCGCCGGAATCACCCTTCCCGCCTCTCCCGATGTGACCTGAATCACCATTAGCGTGACCGGGTGTCAGGGAACCGCTGCGAAGGGACATTTCCATGCGGGTCGGAGTACTGACCGGGGGCGGCGACTGCCCCGGGCTCAACGCCGTCATCCGGGGCATCGTCCGCAAGGGCGTGCAGGAGTACGGCTATGACTTCGTCGGCTTCCGGGACGGCTGGCGGGGCCCCCTGGAGGGCGGCACCGTCCGTCTCGACATCCCCGCGGTGCGCGGCATCCTGCCCCGCGGCGGCACCATCCTCGGCTCCTCGCGGACCAACCCCCTCAAGGCGGACGACGGCATCCGCCGGATCAAGGGCAACCTGGCCAAGCTGGACGTCCAGGCCCTCATTGTGATCGGCGGCGAGGACACCCTGGGCGTCGCCGCGCGGCTGTCCGGCGAGTACGGGGTGCCCTGCGTCGGGGTGCCGAAGACGATAGACAACGACCTGGCGGCCACCGACTACACCTTCGGCTTCGACACCGCCGTCAACATCGCGACCGAGGCCATCGACCGGCTGCACACCACCGCCGAGTCCCATATGCGGGTCCTCGTCGTGGAGGTGATGGGCCGGCACGCCGGCTGGATCGCCCTGCACTCGGGCCTGGCCGGCGGCGCCAACGTCATCCTCATCCCCGAGCAGCGCTTCGACACCGACCAGGTCTGCGACTGGGTGACCTCCCGGTTCCGGGCGTCGTACGCGCCGATCGTGGTCGTCGCCGAGGGCGCCGTGCCGAAGGACGGCGACATGGTCCTGAAGGACCAGTCGCTGGACTCCTTCGGGCACGTCCGGCTGTCCGGGGTGGGCGAGTGGCTGGCCAAGGAGATCGAGAAGCGCACCGGGAAGGAGGCCCGTACGACGGTTCTCGGGCACGTCCAGCGCGGCGGCACCCCGAGCGCCTTCGACCGCTGGCTCGCCACCCGCTTCGGTCTGCACGCCATCGACTGCGTCCACGACGGCGACTTCGGCACGATGGTCGCCCTGCGCGCCACCGACATCGTCCGCGTCCCCCTCGCCGAGGCGACGGCCCGGCTGAAGACGGTGGACCCGAAGCTGTACCGGGAGATCGGGGTGTTCTTCGGCTGACGGCAGCTCCGGCGGGCTACACGGTCGTGCGGCGCAGCTGACCGATCAGCTCCCGTACGACCGCCGCGCCGTTCAGACTCAGTACCGACTCCGGGTGGAACTGCACGCCCGCGAAGCCGGACCCCCGCAGGGCGTGCACCTCGCCGTTCGCCGCGCGGCTCACCTCGACGCCGTGCGCCGCCAGTTCGCGGGCCGCCGCCTCGTCGCAGCGCGCGACGAAGCTGTTGTAGAAGCCGACCGTCTCCGGCCGCCCGAACAGGTCGATCTCCGTCTGCGCCCCCTGGTACGGCACCTCCTTGCGGACGAGGTCCAGGCCCAGTTCGGCCGCGATCAGCTCATGCCCCAGGCAGACGCCCAGCACCCCGTGCCGGTGCTCGCGGATCACGGTGGCCGCGAGTTCCCGCAGGAACCGCATCTTCGGGTCGGCCCCGTCGCGCGGGTCGCCCGGGCCGGGGCCCAGCACCACCGGCCCCTCGTGCGCGAGCACCGCCGCCCGCAGCCCCGGCTCGTCGTACCGCCGTACCGTCACCCCCAGCCCGCCCGAGCGCAGCACATGCGCCAGCATCGCCGTGAACGTGTCCTCCCCGTCGACCACCAGCGCGTGGCCGGCCGGCTCCGGCGCGCGCCCCTGCATCCGCAGCCAGAACGGCGCGAGCCCGGCCCGGCGGCCGTCCAGTGCGGCCCGCACCCGCGGGTCGTCGGCCAGCAGGGGCCGCTCCCGCTCCGCCCGGGGCCGGGACGGCCGTACCCCGAGGGCGGCCAGCACGCCCGCCGCCTTCGCGTGGGTCTCCGCGACCTCGCCCGCTGGGTCGGAGCCGCGCACCAGCGTCGCCCCCACCGGGACGCGCAGCCGGCCGTCGGCGGAGATGTCGGCGGTGCGGATCAGGATGGGGGAGTCGAGGGTCTGCGCGCCCCCGGAGTCCCGCCCGAGCAGGGCGAGCGCCCCGGCGTAGTACCCGCGTCCGACGCCGTCCCGTCCGAGGGGCTCGTACCGCTCGATCACCCGGCACGCGTTCTGCACCGGCGACCCGGTCACCGTCGCCGCGAACATGGTCTCCCGCAGCACGTCCCGCACGTCCAGGGAGGACTTCCCGCGCAGCTCGTACTCGGTGTGCGCGAGGTGCGCCATCTCCTTCAGCCGCGGGCCGACGACGACCCCGCCCATGTCGCCGACGGTGCACATCATCTTGAGCTCCTCGTCGACGACCATCGACAGCTCCTCGGTCTCCTTGCCGTCGGCGAGGAAGCCGAGCAGGTGCTCGGGGGTCGGACCTTCAGCGGGATAGCGGTACGTCCCGCTGATCGGGTTCATCACGACGGTCCCGCCGCTCATCCGGACGTGCACCTCCGGACTCGCCCCCACCAGCGTCCGGTCCCCGGTGTGCACCACGAACGTCCAGTACGCGCCCCGCTCGCCCTCCAGCAGCCGCCGGAACAGCGCGAGCGCGTCCGCGCGGCCGAAGCCGGGGATCTCGCCCTCGTAGGTGCGCCGGATCACGAAGTTCGCGCCCTCGCCCCGGCCGATCTCCTCGCGCAGCACCCGCCCGACGGTCTGCGCGTACTCCTCGTCGCCCACGTCGAAGCCGCCGCCCTCGACCCGCACGTCGTGCGCGGGGAGCTGGGCGAGGGCCTCGTCCAGGGGCAGCGTGTGCGTCTCCTGCGGGGTCAGCACCAGCAGCGGGGTGCCGTCGTCGCGGACGTCGAAGCCGCGCTCACGGATCTGCCGGAACGGGATCAGGGCGAGACCCTCGTCGGGAAGGTCGGCGAGCCGGTCCCGGCTGGTCACCGGGCCGAGCAGCACCTCCACCAGCTGCTCGTCGTGGCCCGGGGTGCGGCGGCGGAGCAGGGCGAAGGGGCGGGGATCGGACAGCAGGTCCTTGAGGTCCACGGGTCGGGTTCCTTCTCGATCGTCTGACGGAGAGGAACGACCCCGGACACACCGAAGGCCGCCCCTCGGGCGGCCTTCGCGAAGTTCTGGGTGCGCGCGATCAGTGGGCCGCCGGAGAAGCGGTCCACCACCAGTTCTGGGTCGAAATCGCGAACATGCGACGCAGCCTATCGCAGGTCCGCACTGTGTCCGCGGTGTCTCACAAGCTGAGCACCGGCGGGACGCCGCGACATCACCCCGTAATGTTGGGGTCGTGACCGTGAACGCTAAGACCAGCCCGAGCGCTGGCAACACCTGGCGAGACCTGCCCGCGGCGCAGCAGCCCGAGTACCCCGACCCCGAGGCTCTGCGCGCAGTGATCGCGGAGCTGGAGTCGTATCCGCCGCTCGTCTTCGCGGGCGAGTGCGACCAGCTGCGCGCCCGGATGGCGGCCGTCGCCAAGGGTGAGGCGTTCCTCCTCCAGGGCGGCGACTGCGCCGAGGCCTTCGACGCGGTGTCCGCCGATCACATCCGCAACAAGCTCAAGACGCTGCTCCAGATGGGTGCCGTCCTCACCTACGCGGCCTCCGTGCCCGTGGTGAAGGTCGGCCGGATCGCGGGCCAGTACTCCAAGCCCCGCTCCAAGCCGACCGAGACCCGCGACGGCGTGACGCTCCCGGTGTACCGGGGCGACTCCGTCAACGGTTTCGACTTCACCGAGGCCAGCCGCATCCCGGACCCGGAGCGGCTGAAGCGCATGTACCACGCGTCGGCCTCGACGCTGAACCTGGTGCGTGCCTTCACCACCGGCGGTTACGCCGACCTGCGCCAGGTGCACGCCTGGAACCAGGACTTCGTGCGGACCTCGCCGTCGGGCCAGCGCTACGAGCAGCTCGCGCGCGAGATTGACAACGCGCTCAACTTCATGCGGGCCTGCGGCACCGACCCGGAGGAGTTCAAGACCGTCGAGTTCTACGCCTCGCACGAGGCGCTGCTGCTGGACTACGAGTCCGCCCTGACCCGGGTCGACTCCCGCACCGGCAAGCTGTACGACGTCTCGGCGCACATGGTGTGGATCGGCGAGCGCACCCGTCAGCTCGACCACGCGCACATCGAGTTCGCCTCGAGGATCCGCAACCCGATCGGCATCAAGCTCGGCCCGGCCACCACGGCCGAGGAGGCCCTGCAGTACATCGACCGCCTCGACCCCGAGCGGGAGCCGGGCCGGCTGACCTTCATCGTCCGCATGGGCGCCGGCAAGATCCGCGACAAGCTCCCCGAGCTGGTCGAGAAGGTCACGGCGTCCGGTGCGACGGTGGCCTGGGTGACCGACCCGATGCACGGCAACACCTTCGAGGCGGCCTCCGGGCACAAGACCCGCCGCTTCGACGACGTGCTCGACGAGGTCAAGGGCTTCTTCGAGGTCCACAAGGCGCTCGGCACCCACCCGGGCGGCATCCACGTGGAGCTGACCGGCGACGACGTCACCGAGTGCGTGGGCGGCGGCGACGAGATCTTCGTGGACGATCTGCACCAGCGCTACGAGACGGCCTGCGACCCGCGGCTGAACCGCAGCCAGTCGCTGGACCTGGCGTTCCTGGTGGCCGAGATGTACCGGGACCAGTGACCCGGGACCGGTAGCCGCCGTCTTGGGGCGCGGATCACATCCGATCCGCGCCCCTGCCACTTTTGCGGGCGCCGGGGGATGGGTAAGGTTAGGTTTGCCTCACCGGAAATGGGGATGGCAGAAAGAGCGATCCCGTCGGGAGGTGAATCCGCGTGTACGTCTGCAGCTGCTTCGGTGTCACCGAGGACCAGGTCAAGCAGCACGCGGAGAACGGCGCCTGCACCCCGCGCCAGATAGCCTCGGCCTGCAAGGCGGGCACCGACTGCGGCGGCTGCGTCCGGCGCATCCAGGCGCTGCTCGGCCGTGGCGCCTGCCCCCGCCGGGAACTGATCGACCAGCGCGCCCCGGCCCTCGTACCGCTGGACGACGCCGCCTAGCGTCCGCGTCTCCGCGGGCTCAGTGGGTGGTGAAGCCGCCCGTGCCCGAGGAGTCGGGCTGGCTCTGCTCGATGACGGTCGCCAGGTAGAGCGCCTCGCCCAGCTTGTCCACCAGCTCCAGCTGGGTGTCCAGGTAGTCGATGTGGTGCTCCTCGTCGGCCAGGATCGCCTCGAAGACGTTCGCCGACGTGATGTCGTCCTTCTCGCGCATCACCTGGATGCCCCGGCGCAGCCGGTCGATGGCCTCGACCTCGATCTGCCGGTCGGCCTGGAACATCTCGGTCACCGTCTGCCCGACCCGCACATGGAAGAGCCGCTGGTAGTTGGGCAGGCCGTCGAGGAGCAGGATGCGGTCGGTGAGGACCTCGGCGTGCCGCATCTCGTCGAACGACTCCGCCCGCGTGTACCGGGCGAGCTTCGTCCACCCCTTGTGGTCCTGGAGCTTGGCGTGCAGGAAGTACTGGTTGATCGCGGTCAGCTCGGCGGTCAGCTGTTCGTTGAGCAGTTCGATGACCTCGGGGTCGCCTTGCATCGCTGTGGACTCCTTCCAGGTGGACCCGGCCGATAGCGCCGCATGATTGCACCGGTGAGGAAGATCGTCCAGTAAGTACGCACTTAGTAAGTACGTCCTGAGTTGATGGTAATTGCCCGGTTTGGTTGTGGGTGGTCAGGGGCACTGCCCGAGGTCTGTCAGGATGGATACATGGGTCATCCGGTGGAGCGAGAGTCTGGGGCAGCGGCAGGGTCCGAGCTTCCGCCGGGTCAGCGGCTCCAGCGCGGCTGGCCGGTCACGCACTACGGGCCGGTCCCGAAGTTCCGGCCCGAGCGCTGGGAGTTCCGCGTCTTCGGCGCCACCGCCGACGGTGACAAGCACACCTGGAACCACGAGGAGTTCACGGCCCTGCCGTACACCACGGTGGTGGCCGATCTGCACTGCGTGACGAAGTTCAGCATGGTCGGCGCGGAGTGGGGCGGCATCCCGGCCCGCGCCCTCGTGGACCTGGCCCCGCCGGCGCCGGACGTCACCCATGTGATGGTCTGGGCGGAGTACGGCTTCAGCTCGAACCTGCGCCTGACGGACTTCGTCTCCGACCGCACGATCTTCGCCACCCACAAGGACGGCGAGCTGCTCACCGCCGAGCACGGTTTCCCGGTCCGGCTGATCGTGCCCCACCTCTACGCCTGGAAGGGACCGAAATGGGTCCGGGGTGTGGAGTACATGACCGCCGACCGCCGCGGCTTCTGGGAGGAGCGCGGCTACCACAACATCGGCGATCCCTGGAAGGAGCAGCGCTACTCCTACCAGGAGGAGCCCGGGGACGGCCCCGAGCTGTGATTCCCGGCCGGCTCAGTGGTGGTACCGGTGCACCACCGCGTGCCCCTTGCCCCGGCCGATCATCCACTTGTTGACCGGGGCGGTCACCGCGAAGGCGATCACGAACGAGACCGCGAGCGAGACCCAGAACAGCGCGTCGCCCAGCGTGGCGTCCATCGCGGACGGCCAGACCAGGATCACCCCGTTGTCCATCAGCTCCATCACGGCGATGGACAGGGTGTCCGCGGCCAGCGCCACCCGGAAGGCCGTACGGAAGTCGACGCCGGCCCGCAGGACCCCGCGCAGGGTGAGCGAGTAGCCGAAGACGAAGGCCAGGACGATCGCCAGCACCATGGTCGGCAGGTTGCCCCAGCCGAAGGCCGTGCCGACGACCATGCCGAGCACCTCGCCGATGGCGCAGCCGGTGAGGCAGTGCAGGGTGGCCTGGGCGGCCATGGCCCAGGTGGCTGCGGGTGCGTGGTGCTGTCGCTGGTGGTCCGTGCCGGTGTGCCCGTGGTGGTGTGCGTGCGCTGCGTGCGCCTCGTGCCGCATGACTGCCCCCATGTCAGGTGATGGCTCCTGCGCCTGACAGGAACCATATACCCCCTAGGGGTATTCCCCAACGGTCAGTTCCCGCGGAGATTCTTCAGCCGCTCCACGTCCGCCGCGTGCCCCTCCTTGCCGCCGGGCGTCTCGATGATCAGCGGTACGCCCTCGGTCGCGGGGTGGGTCATCAGCGCCCGGAACGGGTCCTCCCCGATGTGGCCGGCGCCGATGTTCTCGTGCCGGTCCTTGTGGGCGCCCACCACATCCTTGGAGTCGTTGGCGTGGATCAGCTTCAGCCGGCCCGGGCCGACGGTGTCCACCAGCAGGTCCAGGGTCTGATGCATGCCGGCCGGCCCGGTCAGGTCGTGCCCGGCGGCGAAGACGTGGCACGTGTCCAGGCACACGCCCAGCTTCGGATGCGCGTCCAGCGCCTCGAAGTACGGCCCGAAGTCCCAGGTCCGCGAGCACAGCGAGGCGCCCTGCCCGGCGGTCGACTCCAGCAGCAGGAACGGGTCGTCGTCGTGGGTCAGCTCCTCCAGCAGCGGCAGCAGACGCGCGCGCACCTGCTTCAGCGCCACCTCCCGCGTCCGCCCGCCGGTGGCGCTTCCGGTGTGCACCACGACACCCAGCGCGCCGATCTCCCGCCCGCGCCGCAGCGAGTGCCGCAGCGACTCCACCGACCGCTCCACGGTCGCCTCGGTGTGCGAACCGAAGTTGATCAGGTACGGCGCGTGCACGTACACCGGGACCGACTCCTCGGCGCATGCCGCGCGGAACGCCTCGTCCTGCCGCGGGTTCCCGGCGGGCGTGGCCCAGCCGCGCGGATTGGCGACGAAGACCTGCACGGTCTCGGCCTTCAGGTCACGGGCGTACGACAGCCCGACGGAGTGCAGGCCACCGGCCACGGGCACATGGCTGCCGACCGGGTTGCGGGGGAGGGGGGACTGAACGGGACTCACCCGTTCAGGGTGTCATGTCCGCCGCCGCGCCCGGACCGCGCTCCCCGGTGAGACCGGTCACCGGATGGTGATCTTGATCGTCGACCCCTTGGGCGCCTTGTCGCCGCCCTCCACCGACTGCTTCTTCACGGTGTCGCCGAACAGGCCGAGCAGCCCCCGGTCCTCGTCCACCTCGAAGCCGGCACCCTCCAGGGCCTCGTGGGCGTCGTCCACACTGTCGCCGACCACGTCCGGGACCTCGACCATCTCCGGGCCCTTGGACAGCGTCAGCGTCACCGTGTCGCCCTCGGCCGCCCGGCGACCCTCGCCCGGGTTCTGCGCGGCGACCTCGCCCTTGTCGTAGTCGGAGTTGATCCGCTCCTCGGCCACCCTCACCTTCAGCCCGGCGTCCGTCAGCTCCTGCTCGGCGCTGGCCAGGTCGTCGCCGGTGACGTCCGGCACGTCGATCGGGCTGCCCTTGCTGACGATCAGCGCGATCGCCGAGCCCGCGTGCCGCTCGGTGCCCGCCTGAGGCGTCGTACCGATCACCGAGCCCCTGGGGACGTCCTCGCTGAACGCGCGGGTGACCATGCCCGGCTCCAGGCCGTCCGCCTTCAGCCGCGCCCGCGCCTTCGCGAGCGACTGCCCCGCCACGTTCGGCACGTTCACCGTCTGCGGTCCCAGCGACACGGTCAGCGTCACCGAGTCGTGGTCCCGGATCCGCGCGCCGGGCGCCGGGTCGCTGCCGATCACCGTGCCGCGCTCGACCGTGTCGCTGTACGCGCGCTTGACCTGCCCGACGTCCAGCCCGGCCGCCTTCAGCCGCTCCCTCGCCTGCGCCTCCGTCTTCGCCAGCAGCGGCGGCACCTTGGTGAACTGGCCGGAGTTGATGTACCAGACCCCGGCGCCCACGCCGAACACCACCAGCACGGCCGCGATCACCGCCAGCACCGCGCGCGGGGGCCGTGCCGGGCGCCTGCGGGGCGGCACGGGCGGGCTCTGGAACCGGGCGGTGCGGTCGATGCCGTCCACAGGGGCGTCCGCGTCTTCATCGACGGGTAGCGGGCGGGATGGGGGTCCCCCCGCGCGAGCGAAGTCGAGCGTGGGGGAGGTGAGCGCGCGCGGGATCACGCTCGTGCGGTCCTCGGCGTTGTCGTGCTCCGCGGTCAGCGCCTGCGGCGGCAGCGCGTCCAGCTGCTCGTCGGTCAGCGACAGGCGGGCCTCGCGCACCTGGGCGAGCAGGGCCACGGCGTCGTGCGGCCGGATCTCCGGGGTGCGCCCGGTGGCCGACGCGACCAGCTCGTCCAGCTGGTACGGCAGGCCGGGCACGAGCGCCGAGGGCGGCGGCACGTCCTCGTGGAGGTGCTTGTAGAGCACCTGGGCCGGGGAGTCCCCGGAGTGCGGCTTGGCGCCCGTCAGCATCTCGTACAGGACCACACCGCACGCGTACACGTCTACGCGCGGATCGGTGGTGCCCTGCTCGATCTGCTCCGGCGCGAGATAGGAGACGGTCCCGAGCACGGCACCCGTCGTGCTGGTCACCGTGTCGACGGAGCGCACCAGCCCGAAGTCGGCGACCTTGACCCGGCCGTCGTCGCCTATCAGCACGTTCTCGGGCTTCATGTCGCGGTGCACGAACCCGGCCCGGTGCGCGGCACCGAGCGCGGCGAGGACCGGCTCCAGGATGTCCAGCGCGGCCCGCGGCTGCACCGCGCCCCGTTCGCGCAGCACGTCCCGCAGGGTGCAGCCGGCGATGTACTCCATCGCCAGGTAGACGTACGACCCGTCGGTCCCCTGGTCGAAGACCTGCACCACGTTGGGGTGGTCGAGCCGGGCGACGGACTTCGCCTCCCGGATGAACCGCTCGACGAACGTCCCGTCGGCCGCGAGCGCCGGGTGCATCACCTTCAGCGCGAGCACGCGGTCCAGGCGGGTGTCCAGGGACCGGTACACCGTGGCCATCCCACCGGCCGCGATCCGCGCGTCGACGCGGTACCGGCCGTCGAGCACCTGCCCGACGAGGGGGTCCTGAAGGGTCGTATCCACGAGAGGGGAGTCTACGAGGGGGCACCGACAGTTCCCGCGCCGAGACCGCTTTCCACCAGCACTGCAGCCGACCTGTGACGCACCCACGACGTCCCGGCCCGGAACCACGGCACCGGTTCAGAACGCGGGACGCTCGGGGTCCAGCACGGCCAGGCCCTCCGCAGGAGACGACGCCTCGGCGAGATACCTACGGGGAATCCGCCCGGCCAGCCGGGCCAGCCGGCCCCCCTCCACCGCGAGCTTCATGGCGGAAGCCATCAGTTCCGGCTCCTGGGCCCGGGTCACCGCGGAGGCGAGCATCACCCCCGCACACCCCAGCTCCATCGCCAGCGCCACGTCCGACGCCGTACCGGCCCCGGCGTCGAGAATCACCGGCACACGCGCGTGCTCCACGATCAGCTGGAAGTTGTGGGGGTTGCGGATCCCCAGCCCGGACCCGATCGGCGACCCCAGCGGCATGACCGCGGCGCACCCCACGTCCTGAAGCTTGCGCGCGAGCACCGGATCGTCGTTCGTGTACGGCAGCACCGTGAACCCGTCGTCGACCAGCGTCTCCGCCGCCTCCAGCAGCTCCACCGGATCCGGCAGCAGCGTCCGCTCGTCGGCGATGACCTCCAGCTTCACCAGGTCCGTGCCCAGCGCCTCCCGGGCCAGCCGGGCGGTCAGCACGGCCTCGCCGGCGGTGAAACAGCCGGCCGTGTTCGGCAGCACCCGGATGCCGAGCTTCTCCAGCACCGACAGCACCGAGCCGTGCACGGAGGGGTCCACCCGGCGCATCGCGACCGTGGTGAGTTCCGTACCGGAGGCGACCAGCGCCCGCTCCAGCACGTCCAGGCTCGGCGCCCCGCCCGTGCCCATGATCAGCCGGGAGGAGAAGGTCAGGTCACCGAGGACCAGGGGATCGTCGGCCATGGCTCAGCCTCCCTGCACGGCGGTGAGGACTTCGACCCGGTCGCCGTCGGCGAGGGCGGTCGTCGCCCACTGCGCGCGCGGGACGACGGTCTCGTTGACGGCGGCGGCCACCCCGCGCGGGGCGGCGGTGAGGGTCCGCACGAGGGTGTCGAGGGCGGTGCCCGGGGCGATCTCCCGGCGCTCCCCGTTGACGGAAATCATGACCGGGCCGTTCATGCGGGCTGCTCCAGCTCTTCCATCGTCTCCATGGGCGCGGTGTCTTCCCCGGGCGCGGTGCCGAAGCGCCGCGGCGTGAACGGACGGGCCTCCTCGGGAAGCTCACCGGTGACCAGGGCGTGCGCCAGCACGTCCCCGGTGACCGGCGTGAGCAGCACGCCGTTGCGGTAGTGCCCGGTGGCCAGCAGCAGCCCGGCCAGCCCGGACGGGCCGAGCAGCGGCGCGTTGTCCGGGGAGCCGGGGCGCAGCCCGGCCCGGGTCTCGGTGAGCGGCAGCTCGGTGATGCCGGGCACCAGCTCGTGCGCGTCGCGCAGCAGTTCGTACACGCCCCCGGCGGTGACCGTCGTGTCCCAGCCCAGCTCCTCGCTGGTGGCGCCGACGACCAGTTCGCCGTTCTCCCGGGGCACCAGATAGACCTGGCTGCCCCGCACCACGGCCCGCACGGTCCGGCTGAGGAACGGCGCGTACCGGCGCGGCACGGTCAGCCGCAGCACCTGCCCCTTCACCGGCCGCACCGCGGGCAGCAGCTCGTCCGGCACCCCCGCGAGACGCCCGCTCAGGCTGCCGGCCGCGAGCACCACCTGGTCCGCGCGCAGAGCGGCGCCGTCCGCCGTGGTGACCCCGGTGGCCCGGTCCCGTACCACGTCCAGCCGCTGCGCCCACGCCCGGTGGAACACCACACCGGCCCGCTCGCACGCGGCCACCAGGGCCGCCGCCAGCCGGCGCGGGTCGATCTGGTGGTCGCCGTCGACCCGCAGCCCGCCCCGCACCCCCGGCGCCAGCATCGGCTCCAGGCGCCGGCACTCCCGCCCCGACAGCCACTCCGAGGCGAGGCCCGAACGCTGCTGGAGCGCGTGCAGTTCGCGCAGGTGGGCACGGTCGTCGGCGTCCAGGGCGACGGCGAGGGTGCCGCAGCGGCGGTAGCCGAGGTCACGGCCGGTCAGTTCGGTCAGCTCGGCCGCGAAGGCGGGGTAGCGGCGGGCCGATTCCAGGTTCAGGGCGAGCAGGGTCTCCTCGCCGTAGTGCAGTTCGGTGACCGCGGCCAGCATCCCGGCCGCGACCCGCGCGGCCCCGCCGCCGGGTTCGGGGTCCACGACGGCCGTGGCGAGCCCGCGCTGCGCCGCGCGCCAGGCCGTGACCAGGCCGATGACTCCGCCCCCGATGACGAGGACGTCGGACGTACGTGACGACATGGGCGTCCAGCCCCTCCCTTCGCCGGCATGACCCGGATCAGGTTCGTACGGTCGGAGGCCGCCAGCCTCCCTCTCAGCCCGGTGCGTCCGGGCTCCCGCGAGTGCTTGTACGGTGGCAACCCTAGCCCGCCGCCCTCCTCACCCGTAAGGGAGCCCCGTTCCATGGCCCGGTCGCTCGACGGACTGATCCTCGCCCCCGTGGCGGACCAAGCCCCAGGTCAGGTGGGTACCCGCACGCGGTTCGCGTACCACGAGAAGGACGGCGAGATCTGGGCCGAGTACGCGGGCGGTGACGTCGTGCGCGGCCATCTGGTCGGCACCCGCGAGGGCGACCGGCTGGACTTCCGGTACGTGCAGCTCAAGACCGACGGGACGACCTCCTCGGGGCACTGCGTGTCCACGGTCGTCGAGCTGCCGGACGGGCGGGTGCGCCTGGACGAGACCTGGGAGTGGGAGTCCCAGGCCGGCTCCGGTACGAGCGTGGTGGAGCAGGTCACCGAGCACGCCCCCTGACTGACGGATCGTCAATTGTCTATGGTGATCGGGTGAGCGAGCAGACAGCGCAAGAGGGCACGGCACCGGGGCGGCGCGTGGTCGTCGTCGGCGCGGGCATGGCCGGGGTGCAGACCGCGGTCGCCCTGCGGGAGCAGGGTTTCCGGGGCGAAGTGACCATCATCGGCGCCGAGCCGCACCAGCCGTACGACCGGCCGCCGCTGTCGAAGGCGGTGCTGCTCGGCAAGGCCGAGGACTCCGCCTTCGAGGTGGACTTCGAGTCCCTCGGGGTCGGGCTGCGGCTCGGCTGCGAGGTGTACGGCGTGCGCCCCGCCGAGCACGAGCTGGACACCGAGACGGGCCCGGTGCCGTACGACGTCCTGGTCCTCGCCACCGGCGCCGAACCGGTCCGGCTGCCCGGCGCCGAGGGCGTGCCCGGCGTGCATCTGCTGCGCACCCTGGACGACGCCGAACGGCTGCGCCCCGTGCTCGCCCGGCAGCACGACATCGTGGTCGTGGGCGCCGGCTGGATCGGCGCCGAGTTCGCCACCGCCGCCCGCGAGGCCGGCTGCGCGGTGACCGTCGTGGAGGCCGCCGGCCAGCCGCTCGCCGGCGCCCTGCCCGCCGAGGTCGCC
This sequence comes from Streptomyces sp. NPDC052721, assembly GCF_040678315.1. NCBI lineage: Bacteria > Bacillati > Actinomycetota > Actinomycetes > Kitasatosporales > Streptomycetaceae > Streptomyces > Streptomyces sp. NPDC052721. Next base: position 48,103 of record NZ_JBFATL010000001.1, read on the forward strand.
GCGCCCATGGCCGCCTGGTACGCCGAGGCCGGCGCGGAGCTGCGCACCCACGCGCGCGTGGAGCGCGTCGAGCCCGGCGAGGTGGTGCTGGCCGACGGCACCCGGCTGCCCGCGGGCGCCGTCGTCGTCGGCATCGGTGCCCGCCCCGCCACCGGCTGGCTGGCCGGCTCCGGCATCGAGCTGGGCGTACACGGCGAGGTCCGCACCGACGACCGTCTGCGCACCTCCGTGCCGGACGTGTACGCGGTCGGCGACTGCGCCTCCTTCCCGTCGGCCCGGTACGGCGAACGGCTCCTCGTCCACCACTGGGACAACGCCCTGCAGGGTCCGCGCACGGTCGCCGCGAACATCCTCGGCGAGACCCCGGCGGTCTACGACCCGGTGCCGTACTTCTGGTCCGAGCAGTTCGGCCGCTTCGTCCAGTACGCCGGCCACCACGCCGCGGCCGACCGCCTGGTCTGGCGCGGCGACCCGGCAGGCCCCTCCTGGACGGTCTGCTGGCTCCGCGAGAACCGCCTGGTGGCCCTCCTGGCCGTCGGCCGCCCCCGCGACCTGGCCCAGGGCCGCCGCCTGATCGAGGCGGGCCGGCGGATGGATCCCGGGGCGCTGACCGACCCGGCGCGGCCACTGAAGAACGCCACGGCCGAGTAGCACACCCTCCCCGCCTGGACCTGCCTGACTTCCGACTGTCAGTGGGGGATGGCAGGCTAGGAAGCGTGACCGAGATTGACGCAAAGATCGATGCTCTCGTCCCCGCCTGGCTCACCCTGCCCGACATCGCCGACATGCTCGGTGTCGAGGTGACGCGTGTCCGGCAGCTGGTCAAGGAGGGCCAGCTCATCGCCGTACGCCGTGGTGAGAACAGGGCGCTGCACGTCCCCGCCGCCTTCATCGACGGGGACAAGGTCGTCAAGGGCCTGTCCGGGACCCTGACGCTCCTGCGGGACGACGGCTTCACGGTCGAAGAGATGATCGAGTGGCTCTTCACCCCCGACCCGACCCTCCCCGGCACCCCCGCGCAGGCCCTGAGCGAGAATCGCGGCACGGAGGTGAAGCGCCGCGCCCAGGCGCTCGCCGTCTGAGCCGATCCGCAGCAGGCAGGTGGCGTGCGGGCCGGACGCCCGTACGCCACCGCGCACCACCGACCACGGGGGGACCCACGCATGTCCGACACCGCCCGCGCCGCGCTCGCCGACGCCCGCCTGTACCTCTGCACGGACGCCCGCGAGCGCCAGGGCGACCTGCCCGAGTTCCTGGACGCGGTCCTGGCCGGCGGTGTCGACATCGTGCAGCTGCGCGACAAGGGCATGGAGGCCGCCGAGGAGCTGGAGCACCTGGAGGTCTTCGCCGACGCGTGCGCCCGGCACGGCAAGCTGCTCGCGGTCAACGACCGGGCCGACGTCGCCCACGCCGCCCGCGCCGACGTGCTCCACCTCGGCCAGGGCGACCTCCCGGTTCCCGCGGCCCGAGCGATTCTCGGCGACCGGGTGCTGATCGGCCGCTCCACGCACGCCGAGGCCGAGGCCGCCGCTGCCGCCGTCCAGGAGGGCGTGGACTACTTCTGCACCGGCCCCTGCTGGCCCACCCCCACCAAGCCCGGCCGCCACGCCCCCGGCCTCGACCTGGTCCGCTACGCGTCGGGCCTCGGCACCGACCGCCCCTGGTTCGCCATCGGCGGCATCGACCTGGGCAACCTGGACCAGGTACTGGACGCGGGGGCCCGCCGGGTGGTGGTGGTCCGCGCGATCACCGAGGCGGACGACCCGGGCGCGGCGGCGACGGAGTTCGCGAAGCGGCTGCGGGACGCCCGCTAGAGCCGTTCTGTCCACCTGCTGGACAGGAGAGCGGCAAATCGGGCAAATTCCCGGCGTCCGGTTGGGGGACCGCCCACCCCTGGCTAACCTGCCGGTATGGCCCTCGGAACCGCATCCACCAGGACTGATCGCGCACGCACCGTGCGCGACATCCTCGCCACCGGCAAGACGACGTACTCGTTCGAGTTCTCGGCGCCGAAGACCCCCAAGGGCGAGCGGAACCTGTGGAGCGCGCTCCGGCGGGTCGAGGCGGTCGCCCCCGACTTCGTCTCCGTGACCTACGGCGCCGGCGGTTCCACCCGCGCGGGCACGGTCAAGGAGACCCAGCAGATCGTCGCGGACACCACCCTGACCCCCGTCGCCCACCTCACCGCGGTCGACCACTCCATCGCCGAACTGCGCAACATCATCGGCCAGTACGCGGACGCCGGCATCCGCAACATGCTCGCCGTACGCGGCGACCCGCCCGGCGACCCGATGGGCGAGTGGGTGCCGCACCCCCGCGGCCTGACCTACGCGGCCGAACTCGTCCGGCTCATCAAGGAGTCGGGCGACTTCTGCGTGGGCGTCGCCGCGTTCCCGGAGATGCACCCGCGGTCCGCGGACTGGGACACCGACGTCGCCCACTTCGTGGACAAGTGCCGTGCGGGCGCCGACTACGCCATCACGCAGATGTTCTTCCAGCCGGAGTCGTATCTGCGTCTGCGCGACCGTGTGGCGGGCGCGGGCTGCGACACCCCGGTCATCCCGGAAGTCCTGCCGGTCACCAGTGTGAAGATGCTGGAACGGTTGCCGAAGCTCAGCAACGCCCATGTCCCGGACGCCCTGAAAGAGCGGATCCTCACAGCGAAGGACGATCCGGCGGCGGTACGCTCCATCGGTATCGAGTTCGCCACGGAGTTCTGCGCGCGGCTGCTGGCCGAGGGAGTGCCCGGACTGCACTTCATCACGCTCAACAACTCCACGGCGACCCTGGAAATCTACGAGAACCTGGGCCTGCACCACCCCCCGCAGGCCTAGACCGGCCGCACCGCGATACGACACACTGCGTAGCGGTCACTGGGAGAGGGGCGTACATGGGCTGGACGGTCCTCTACATGGCGTTCGGCGTCGTCGCGCTGTGGTTGCTGGGCGAGGTACTGCTGCAGTACAAGGCGCGGCTGCGCTGGCGCCTCCTCGCCTTCGCCGGCTTCCTCGGCGTCGTGGTGGGCGTGCTGATGCCGTCCGTCATCGTGATCGGGCTGGGCGCGATCGCCTTCGCGGTCGGCCAGACCTACGTCACGCTGTCGTTCCGCCGTGGCTTCGCCTCCGGCTGGGCGGTCAAGCGGCCCGGCCCCGAGGCGACGGCCGGCAGCAAGCGGCGCCGCGGCCGGGCCGACCGGCACGAGCCGGACCCGCAGGGCCCCGACCCCGAGCTCGCCCAGGGCGCCGACGACCGCGACCCCGAGCACGCCGGCGACCACGGGCCCTACGGCCACGGCCAGGCGCATGGCGACTACGACGACTACGACCGCGACGACGTCTTCACCCCGGCCGCCGCCCGCACGGCCGATGCCACCGCCGCCGAGACCACCTCCGTCTACGAGCCGCAGCCCCTGCCCGACGACACCGGCAACTACGGCGTCTACGGCGACCCCGCGCACGCGCACACCGACCAGCAGAACGACCAGCAGAGCTACGCCTACGACTACTCCGGCTACGGCCAGCAGGGCTACGGCTACGACAGCGCGGCCCAGCAGGGCTATGCCAACTACTCCGACCCGTACGTCGGCAGCCAGTCCTACGGCTCCTACGACCAGGGGTACGGCCAGCAGTACGGGCAGCAGCAGGGCTACGCGCAGGACCCGTACGCCACGGGCGGTTACGGCGAGACCCCGGCCGGCGGGGTGTGGGTGCCGCAGCAGCGCACGGACGAGACCTACGGCGGCGAACTCCCGCAGGAGCAGCCGTATCCGCACCAGCAGGACGGACAGCAGCCGCAGCCCGGCGCCGGGTACGACGAGCAGTACCGCTTCTGACGGGCCGGGCGTTCACCGCGCGCCCGTTCACCGGGAGCCGCGGAACTCCGGGCCCTCCACGATCAGTCCGGCCACCAGCGCGCCCGACATGCCGGCGTGCGGGAGGCCGCCGCCCGGGTGGGACCAGCCGCCGACGGCGAACAGGCCCGGTATCGCCGTGGAGTTGGCCGGATGCAGCACTCCTTCCGGCGCGGCCAGCGCGGGCGGCGGCACGGCACCGCCCACGGCTCCCGTCTCCCGCTCGGTGTCCAGCGGTGTGCGGACCTCACGCCACAGCACCCGCTCGCGCAGCCCCGGCACGGCCCGCTCGGCGGCGGCGACCATCCGGTCCGCGAAGGCGGCGGCGGCACCGGGCGCCGCCCAGTCGTACTCCGTCGCCGACGGCACCGTCGCCGTCAGCACCACGCTCTCGTGCTCCTCGTCGGGGCGCAGGGCCGGGTCGTCCGGCCGGTCGACGACGGTCGTCGGCAGGTCGGGCAGCACCCCGTGCCGGAACAGATCCAGATCGCCCTCGCCGCCGGCCGCGTGCACCACCGTGCGGTGCGCCGCGCCGGGCTCCCGTGCCCCGCGCAGCGCCAGGCACACGACCACCCGGCCCGGATACCGGTCCTCCGGCTCCGGCTCGACGGCCTCGGCGCCGTACACCTGACGGTCCGTCAGGTCGCGTAGTCTCCAGGGACCCTGGCCCACCACGAAGTCCGCCTCGGCCACCGTCCCGTCACCCAGCTCCACGCCGGACGCGCGGCCGTCCTTCTCCAGGATCCGGGTGACCTCGGCGCCGAACACGAACGCGACCCGCCGTTTCCGGCACCGCTCGTACACCGCGCGCGCCAGCTCGCGGATGCCGCCGCGCACGTACCAGGTGCCGAAGGCGTGCTCCATGTAGGGCAGCACGGCCGCGCTCGCTGGGGCCGTGGCCGGGTCGACGCCGTACGCGAGCGCGTAGCCGTCCAGCAGCTGTGCCAGCCGGGGGTCGCGCAGTTCCCACTTGCCGATCTCGAACAGCTTGACCACGCGGCGCCTGCTCAGCAGCCGCTTGTACGTGGTGCCCGGATACGGCTCATTGCCGGCCAGCACCTGCCAGTTGGGCCACAGCGGCTCCTCCAGCAGCGGCCGGCGGGTGCGGTCCCAGGCCTCGCGGGCCCGCACCAGGAAGTCGCCCCAGCGCTCACCGGCCCCCGCGCCCAGCGCCTCGTCCAGAGCCGCGACGACGCCCGCGCGGGAAGCGTTGGGCAGGGACACTTGCGTGCCGTCCGCGAAGACGTGCCGTGAGGACGGGTCGACCTGGACCAGCTCGACGCAGTCCTCCAGCGGTTCCTTGCCGGTCTTGATGAACAGGTCGCGGTACACGGCGGGCAGCGTCAGCAGTCCCGGGCCCGTGTCGAAGCCGAACCCGTCCCGCTCGAACCGGCGCACCGCACCGCCGTACGTCTCCGTCCGTTCGTACACCGTCACCCGGTGGCCCGCGACGGCCAGCCGGGCGGCAGCCGCCATCGCGCCCGTCCCGGCGCCGATCACCGCAATCCGTGCCATGCCCGCGACTTTATCGACCGCCACTGACAACCCGGCCGCCGGGCGGCTCCCGCGCAGGTCAGGGGGCCCGTGAGGCGAGGCGCCGCTCCTCCCGGCGCTGGGCCCGGCGGCGCAGGAAGCGGCGGATGCGCGAGACGAGGAACAGCAGGGTCAGCAGCCCGCCGGCCAGCAGGACGGCCGCGATGACCGCCGCCGCCTCCGGATGGAACACCGCGAACGTGACGATGCCCCCGACCCCGAGATCCTCGGCGAGGCTCAGCGCGATGTTGCTGAACGGCTCGGGCGAGGTGTTCACCGCCATCCGCGTGCCGGCCTTCACGGCGTGGCTGGCCAGCGCCGTCGAACCGCCGATCAGGCCGGCCGCCACATCGGAGAGCGAGCCGCTCTGCCCGGCGAGCAGCGCCCCGACCCAGGCACCGGCGAGCGGACGGACCACGGTGTGTACGGAGTCCCACAGCGAGTCGACGTAGGGGATCTTGTCGGCGACGGCCTCGCACAGGAACAGCACACCCGCGACGATCAGCACCTCGGGTCGCTGCAACGTCTCCGGGACGTCGTCGGCGATCCCTGTCGCGCCGAAGAGACCGAGCAGCAGCACCACCGCGTAGGCGTTGACGCCGCTGGCCCAGCCGCTCGTGAAGACCAGAGGGAGTACGGACACGGACGCGATCGTAGCCAGACGGCGGGCCACAGGCGTGGGCACGCGCGCGGACGGCTGAGTACGCGTACTCAGACGGTCAGATGAGTACGCGCGCGGATGGGCCGGGACCTGTGCGAACGGGAGAGTGGAGGCACGGCAGAGGGGCGCGGCCCGGCACCGCCGACACGGGGCGGCGGAACGGCGCCCGCCCCCTGGCCGCTCCTTCCGCCGATCCGTCGGCGGAAGCGAGACACGGGGGCCTCGGGGGAAGACCACCACGGGGGTCCGCGACGGGGGAGCCACCGGGAGGAACGGGGGAGAACGGGGGAGTCCCGGCGGCGGCACGGGGAAGGGGAAGGCGCCGGTCCACAGCGGACCGGCGCCTTCCGCGTACGCCTCTCGGGCCGGGTACGCCTGTCGGGCCGCGCAGGCTTCTCAGGTCGCGTAGGCCTCTCTGGCCGGTTGCGCCTCTGGGGGCGCATACGCCCCTCAAGTCACGCAGGCCTCTCCGCCGCGTAGGCCTCTGTGGCGGCGCAGGCTTCTCAGGTCGCGCATTGCCTCTCCGGCCGCGTACGGCTCTGGCCGCGTACGCCTCCGGGGCCGCGTACGCCTCTAAGGTCGCGTACGCCTCTCAGGCCGGCATGCCCCTCAGATCGCGCACGGCCCTCCAGCCGGGTACGCCTCTCCGGCCGGATGCACCGCTCAGACCTTGCCGCTGACCCGCCCCTGGAGCAGCCGGGACAGGGCCGCGTGCACGTCGTCCAGGGAGCGCTCCGGCTGGAACGACTTCCAGTCCAGCGCGGCCACCAGGACCATGCCGACCAGCGCCGCCGCCGTCAACGGGACATCGATCTCGTCGCTGAACTCGCCGGCCGCCACGCCCTCGCGCAGCACCCCCTCCACCACCGCGACCGCCTCCTGCCGCACCACCATCAGGGTGGACTGCCAGGCCCGGTTGGTGCGCCACAGCTCGGCGACGTACAGCTGGGTGAAGGCCGGGTAGCGGTCGATGAAGACGAGGCCCGCGCGGATCATCGCGTCCAGCGCGTCCACCTTGCCGCGGCCCTCGCGTGCCGTCTGCTCGGCCGCCTCCTTCAGGGAGGCGGTGAGCAGGCCGACGCCGTGCCTGAGCAGCTCCTCGAAGAGAACGGACTTGCTCGCGAAGTTGTAGTAGACCGTGCCCTTCGCGACCCCGGCCCGCTCGGCGATCTCGTCCACCGTGGTCGCGGAGAAGCCCTGCTCGGCGATGAGCGTGACGGCCGCCTCGTAGAGCTTCTGCCGGGTGGCCTCGCGGCGCGTGCTGCCGCCGGCCTTGGCGCTGCTGCTTTCCATGGCCCCGATTCTCACAGGTACGCGCGCGTGCGGGCGCTCGCCCTGGATCACAGGCTCAGCTCCGGGTGCAGCCGGGCCGGCGTCCACACCTGGCGGCGGCGGGCCGCGAGGGCGGTCAGCGCGAGGGCGCCGGCGGTGAACGCGGCGAGCACACCGCACGCCAGCCACACCGGGCCGAGCCCGCCGCCCGTGATCAGCCGGCGCAGCGCCTCCACGATGTAGCTCATCGGCAGGAACGGGTGGATCGCGTTGAAGAAGCCCGGGCTGGTCTGGACGGGGTAGGTGCCGCCCGCCGAGGTCAGCTGGAGCATCAGCAGCGCGAGCACGAGGATCCGGCCGGCCGCGCCGAAGCGGGCGTTCAGCCACTGCACGATCGCCGCGAAGCAGGACGTGACCAGGCACAGGAAGCCGAGCGTGCCGGCCGCGCGCAGCATCTGGAGGCCGACCGCCCAGTGTAGGACGGCCATCAGGGCGGCCACCTGGAGCACGCCCACCGCGACCACCGGCAGCCAGCCGGCGCACGCGATCCGCCAGGCGGAGGCGCCGGCCGCCAGGGCGCGCCGGTTGAGCGGCGGGATCAGCATGTAGGCCACCATCGCGCCGACCCACAGGGACAGCGGGATGAAGTAGGGGGCGAAACCGGTGCCGTAGTTCGGCGCCTTGTGCAGGTCGTGGGAGGCCAGCTGGACCGGGTCGGCCATCACGCCGGTGCGCCGGTCGCGGTCCTGCCTGTCGTAGTCCGGGATCTTCTTCGCGCCCGAGTGCAGCCCGCCGGCGAGCTTCCCGGAGCCGTCGGACAGCTTGTAGAGGCCGCCGTTGAGGGTCTCGGCGCCCGACTTCGCGGTGCCGATGCCCTTGTCCAGGGTGACCGCGCCGGTGTGGGCGGTGCCCAGTCCGGTGTGCAGCTTCTCGGCACCGGCGGCGACCTTGTGCGCGCCGGTGTTCAGCTTGTCGATCTTCTTGACGGCGTCCTCGACGTCCTCGGACAGGTGCGGTGCGCGCTCGGCCAGGGCGTCGGCCTGCTTCTGGAGCGCGCCCAGGTTGTCCCGCATCGTCTTCAGGTCGCCGTCCTGGTCCGCGATCAGCGTGTTGAGGTCGTCGGCGACGGTGGCCACCTCGGCGGCGGCCGTCCTGGCCCGCTTCAGTTCGGGGCAGGCCGGGTCGGGGAGCGTCGCGCTCTCGCAGCGTTCCTTGTACACCTCGTCCAGGACGGCGGAGGAGGCGTGCGCGGTCTTCGCGGCGCCCGGCGCGAGCTTGACCAGCACGTCGAGGTTGTCCTTGACCGCCTTGGCCGAGTCGGAGACCAGCCGGGCGGTGTCCCCGATGGTCTTCTCGTTGTTCTTCAGGAACGGGCCCGCCTCGGCGTAGACGCCGTTGACCTTGTCGGCGAGCGCCTGGTTGCCGTCGGCGACCTGCCGCGAGCCCTCCTGGAGGTCACCGGAGCCGGTGTCGAGCTTCTCCAGGCCCTTGGCCAGCTCGCCGCTGCCGCTCTTGGCGTCCTTCAGCCCGTCCGCGAGGTCCTTGGAGCCCTTCTCCGCCTTCCCGATCCCGCTGTTCAGCTTGTCGGCGCCCCGGGCGGCCGTGACGGTCTTGTCGTGGATGTCGGAGAAGGACACGAAGATCCTGTCCAGGAAGCTACGGGAGGCCTTGGTGGAGGCGGCCGAGCGCACCTCGTTGAAGACCGTGCGGGAGATCTGGCCGACGATGTAGTTGTTCGCGTCGTTGGTGCGCACCTGGAGGGCGCCGGTCTCCGGAGAGTCGCCGGAACTGGACGCGATCCGGCTGCTGAAGTCGGCCGGCATGGTCAGCGACAGGTAGTAGGTGCCGTCCTCGACGCCCGCGCGGGCCTGCTCGTCGCTCACTTCGTGCCACTCGAAGGTCCGGCTGTCGCGCAGTCCGTCGACGATGTCGTCACCGGCTGTGATCTTCTTCCCGCCCGCCGTGGCGCCCTTGTCGTCGTTCACCAGGGCCACCGGGATGCGGTCCAGACGGCCGTACGGGTCCCAGAACGACCACAGGTACAGGGCGCCGTAGAGCAGGGGCAGCACGAGCAGCGCGACGAGGGCGGCGCGGGGGAGCTTCCCGCGCCCGAAGCGCCTCAGCTCAAGCGCGGCCAGCCTCGGTGAGCGCATCACCGGCGTCCTCCTTCTCCGGCTCGGCGTTCTTCGGGCCGGCGTTCCCCGGCTCGGTCTTGTCCGGCTCGGTCTTCTCCGGCTCGGTCTTCTCCGGCTCGGTCGAGACGGCGACGCAGTCCGCGGGAGCGGTGCGGCACACGGCCACGACCGTCGTGCCCGCGCGCGTGAGCGACCGCAACAGGCCCCAGACCTCGGTGCGTTCGGCGTCCGAGAGCTTCATGTCGACGTCGTCCACCCCGAGCAGCCGGGGCCGGCCGAGCAGGGCCAGCGCGAGGGACAGGCGCAGCTCCTGCGGCCGTTCCAGGTCGCGTACGGCCGTCCGGGAGCCCTTCGGGAGCGTCTCCAGGTCGAGCCCGGCGGCGGCCAGGGCCGCGTCGACCCGCAGCCGCGCCTCGTACGCGCGCTGGGCGCGGGGGCGCAGCAGTTGACGCAGGGAGTCACCGAACCGGTGCTGCAACAGCGCCCGTTCGCGCAGGTGCTCCCCGACCGTGAGGGCCGGCTCCAGGTCGGTCACACCGGTCACGTTGGCCACCGCGCTGACACGGCGCAGGGCCGCCATCTGACGGGGGAGTTTGAACCCGGCGACGGTGGCCACTCCCTCGGTGGGCTTCATCCGTCCCGTGAGTGCGAGCAGCAGACACGTGCGGCCGGAGCCGGACGGTCCCTCGATCGCGATCAGCGAGCCGGGTTCCGCGTCCAGGGCGACGCCGCGGAAGGCCCACCCCCGCGGCCCTTTGAGCCCGAGCGCCTCGGCCCTGACGTCGGCGCCGGCCATGCCGCCCGGGTCGACGGTTCCGTCCGCGCGGACCGTTGCGTGTGCGTCGTCCACAAGCTCCCCTGCCGGTGTAGGCCGTAATTGAACTGACTGGTCAGTGCAAAAATACGCCCGAACCTACGATCGAGGCAAAAGCCCAGGTCAGACCGGATTGTCAGTGGCATACCGCACGATGGGCACATACGGCATTCGTGCCGTCACCCAGACGACAGGAGGTTCGTCATGGCCCACTCGTCCGCAGCCGCCGCCCGCCGGCGCCGCGCCACCGGCCCTGCCCCCTCACTGACCGGCCCGGCGAGCGACGTGCACCCCGTGCTCCGCCGGGCCACGGCCCCGCCCGCCGCCCTCGACCTGCTCGCCCAGGCCCGTGCCGGACTGGAGGAGGCCACCGTCCTGGACACGCCGAACGAGCGCTATGCGACGGCCCACCTCGCCGCCCTGCGCACCGCCGCCGCCGTGCTCGCCGCCCGGGGCCGGCCCGAGACCTCCCCGCGCCGCCGGGCCCGGATCCGCAGCGCCTGGGAGGTGCTGCCCGAGATCGCCCCGGAGCTGACCGAGTGGAGCGCGCTGTTCGCCTCCGGCGCCGCGCGCCGCGCCCGCGCCGAGGCGGGCATCCAGGGAGCGGCCGGGCAGCGGGACGCCGACGACCTGATACGCGACGTGGGGATGTTCCTCCGCATCGTGGAGCGGATGCTGGTCCTCCAGCCGGTCCTGCCCCAGCCCCGCCAGGACACCGCCGGCGACACCGGTGCCGTCGACGGCGGCGGGGACGGTCCGAGGAGGGGAGGCGGTCTGCCGGACGCGGGCTGACCACGGGACCGTCCGCCGGGAAGGCGCACGTGGTCGGCGCCGTCGCGGTGACCAGGCGCGGCGCGCAGGCAATAGGGTGGACTTCGCCTGAAGTCCCGCCCCGCCGAGGAGTCAACTGCCGTGTCGGACCCGATGCGCCCGCCCGTCTCCCACCACCACCCTCAGACGACGTCGCTGCGCTCCGACCCCTCCCGTCCTCGCGCCTCTCTCCGTACGGCCGTGGTCGGGGAGGTCCTGCAGGACGCCCTCGACCGCCGGGTCAAGGCCACGGGCCGGGACTCGCTGGACGTCCTGGACACCGGAGGCGGCAGCGGCAAGTTCGCCGTGCCCCTCGCCCGCCTCGGCCACCGCGTCACCGTGGTCGACCCCAGCCCCAACGCCCTGTTCGCGCTGGAGCGCCGCGCCGCCGAGTCCGGTGTCGCCGACCGGGTCAGGGGCGTCCAGGGAGACGCGCACGGTCTGTTCGACGTGGTCGAGCGCGGCGGCTACGACGCCGTCCTGTGCCACGGCGTCCTGGAGTACCTGGACGACCCGGCCGAGGGCATCCGGAACGCGGTCGCCGCGCTGCGTCCCGAGGGCGTCCTCAGCCTGCTCGCGGCCGGTCTCGGCGGTGCCGTGCTCGCCCGCGCCCTGGCCGGCCACTTCACCGAGGCCCGGCAGGCGCTCCAGGATCCCGACGGCCGCTGGGGCGCCGGCGACCCGATGCCCCGTCGCTTCACCGCCGAGCAGCTCACCGCGCTGGTCGAGGGTGCGGGCCTGCGGGTCGGCGCCGTGCACGGCGTGCGCGTCTTCGCCGATCTGGTGCCCGGGGTCCTCGTGGACACCGAGCCCGGTGCCCTCGACGCGCTGTTGCAGCTGGAGGCCGTGGCGGCCGAACTGCCCGCGTTCCACTCCGTCGCCACCCAGCTCCACGTGCTCGGTGAGACGACCGGTGCCGGCCGGGCCTGAGATCACAACGGGTACCGGAGCGCATCACCGGGATGCGGGCGCAGTGCCGTGACGCGCCGCTGATCAGCGCCTCGGCCGCAGATGGAGTACGCCACAAGCCCCCCGATCGAGGGGTTTGCGCCGTATGATCGAGGTACACCGTCCGGCATGACGGGTCGGCCGCCGGGGAATGGAAGCCTCAGCGAGCCGGACGGCCATGACGGGCTCCGGTTGGCCAATTGGCGTAGAGGGGCGGGTTTCACGGGGGCGATTCCCTGCCTATCCTGAAGGGACCCCCCGGGTCGCCCCCGGCGACTGCACGATGAGGAGGACTCCGTGCCGCTCTCTGAGCACGAGCAGCGAATGCTTGAGCAGATGGAGCGAGCGCTGTACGCCGAAGACCCCAAGTTCGCGTCGGCGCTTGAGGGAAACGGGCTGCGGACGTACACCCGGCGGCGGGTCTACCAGGCGATCGCAGGCTTCCTCGCGGGTATCGCGCTCCTCATGGCCGGAATGGTCGCGCAGCTGATCTGGGTCAGCGTGGTGGGTTTCCTCGTCATGCTGGGCTGTGCCGTGCTCGCCGTCACCGGCTGGCGCAAGGCACCGAAGCCGGGTGAGCAGCCCCCGGGCACCCCGCGCCGCCAGGCGCGGCCGAAGCGCTCCATGATGGACCGGATCGAGCAGCGCTGGCAGCGCCGCCGGGACGAACAGGGTCACTGACCGCTCCGCGCCTCCCGGCGCCGGACGAGCAGACATACGTGAGGGGCGGCCACCAGCCGGTGGCCGCCCCTCACGCATGCTCAGCCGCCCTCACGGTGCACGCGTGCCCCAGCGGGGCTGCCGTGCCGCGTCGCTCGGCCGCACTGGCGCGCGCTCAGCCCGCCCCGCTGCCGCACTGCCGTGCCGCGTCGCTCCGCCGCACTGCGAGCCCCAGCCGGGCTGCCGTTCCGCGCCGCTCCGCCGTACCGCTCAACCTCGCTGCGTGTCCCAGCCGCACTGCCGCGCCGCATCGCTCGGCCGCACTGCGTACCCCCGCCGGGCTGCCGTGCCGCGTCGCTCGGCCGCGCTGGCGCGCGCACAGCCCGCCCCGCTGGCGCGCTGCCGTGTGCGTTCAGCCTCGCTGGTCGGACGGCCGGCGCAGTGTAGGGCGGGCCGCCGCGGCCCGGGTGCGCAGGGCCGACCAGCGGGCCGACACCGTCCACAGCACCCGGACCGAAGAGGGGGGCAGGAACCGTGCCCGCAGCCGCGTCCCGGTGCTCACCGTGGCCCGCAGCCCCTCGATCACCCGGCGCACGTCCTGGGCCGTCCCCGCCGCCGGGCGCGGCCGGGGCGCGTAGAGCACCTGCTCCACCGCGTCCGCCACCCGGTGCACGGCGGCCCCGGTCGCCGGATCGAGATGGCCGAGCCGGACGATCCGGTCGGCGGCCTTGCGCAAAGTCAGCGACTCGTCCGGCGCGATGCCGTGGTCCCAGGCGCTGTCGGTCAGCTCCTGCCAGGCCGCCAGGGTGTGCGCCGCCCCGCCCCCCGCCGTCCGGGCGTGCCCGCCCAGCCGGCGCCCGCGCATCCGCTCCCGCCACAGCAGCGGCGACAGCGGCACCGCCAGGACCAGCAGCGCGCCCAGCCCGATCAGCGGCCACCGCCACCAGCCGTCGCCGCCGTCCTCGTGGTGCGGGACCGCCGCCGCGGACGGACTGCCGCAGGCCTGGAGCTTGCGCAGCTCACCGGCGCAGCTCTCGCTCGGCGAGGCCGCCGCCGAGGGCGCCGAGGACGCGCCCTTGGACGGCAGCGCCTCCTGAGGCAGCGAGCTGCCGGGCGTGTCCGACTGGGTGTACGACGGCGTGGTGCCCCGGGTGGGGGTCGGTTCGAAGCGGGTCCAGCCCACCCCCTCGAAGTACAGCTCGGGCCACGCGTGCGCGTCCTTCTGGTTCACCGCGACCGTGCCGTCGGCCTGGGGGGTGCCAGGCGCGAAGCCCACCGCGACCCGGGCCGGGATGCCGAGGGTGCGGGCCATCGCCGCCATCGCGAAGGAGAAGTGGACGCAGAAGCCCTGCTTCTTCTTCAGGAAGTTCGCTATGGCGCCGGGACCGCGGCCCACCTCCACCGAGGTGTCGTACTGGAAGCCCCCGTTGACCGCGAACCAGTCCTGGAGCTTGACGGCTTCCTCGTAGTGACTGCTCGCGTCCGCCGTGATCTCCTGCGCGGTGCGGGCCACCACCTTCGGAAGCGACGACGGCACCTTGGTGTACTCGCGCCTCAGGGCGGCCGGCGGCTGCGGCGCGCCGGCCAGCTGCTCCGCCGTCGGCTGCACGTCCAGGCTGGTCACCTGGTAGGTCTCGCCGCGCGTGGTCTGGCCGCGGTCGCCGACGAGGGTCATCCCGACGGGCTCGTACCGCCACCGGCCGCTGATCTTCACATCGCTCGGCGGGTAGGGCATCGGCAGCCAGTCCTGCGCGTACCAGTCCGCCGCCGTGACGGTCGTCGTCACCTTGCCGCGCTTGACGTCCGAGCCCAGGCCGATGGGGGTGGGGAGCTTGTCCGGCACGCCGACGATGTGCCGCTGGGCCGGCTTCCAGGTGGTCCCGTCGAAGTCGTCGAGGGAGACGATCCGCAGGTACAGGTCGGAGATGTCGTTCGTGTCCGTCCGCAGCGTCAGCACCTGGCGGTCGTCGTTCGTGTTCAGGTTGTCGCGCAGCGACACCAGCGGGTTGACCGCGGAGATCGTGCCCCCGTTGCCGTTGCCCACTCCCACGCCGGTGCCCGCGGCGTCCAGCAGGCCGCCGTCGATCGTGGGCAGGGCGAGCGGCACCACCAGGGCCACGCCGAGCGCGACCGCGCCGATCCGGCGTCCGGTGCGCACCGGAGCCACGGCGCCCTCCGGGCCGCCCGGGGTGCGGGGCGCGCCGCCGAAGACCCGGCCCCACTGGGCGAGCCGGTCCCGGCCCTCCGCGAGCAGCAGCATCAGATAGCCGGCCGCCGCCACCAGGAACCACAGCCAGTCCGCGCCGCCGCCGGACAGGCCCGCGGCCACCGAGTACAGCGCGAGCAGCGGCAGCCCGGCCGGGGCCGCGCTGCGGAGGGTCACCGCGAGCGTGTCCACCAGCAGGCCGATCAGCAGCGCGCCGCCGATCAGCATCAGCCTGATGCCGTCGGTGACCGGCGCCGGTGTCGCGTACCGGCTGACGTCGTCCGTGCCCTGCTGGAGCAGGTCGGCGAAGTACCGGAAGGTGTCCGGGCCGGGGATCAGCCCGGCGAGCGCGTGCCCCCGGGCGAAGACCAGGGTCAGCAGTACCAGGGTGACCAGCGCCTGTGCCGCCACGGTCAGTGTCCGGCCCAGCGGCACCCGCCGGGCCGCCGCGCCCACCCCGGTCTGGATGGCCACCAGCGGGACCAGTTGCAGCAGCCAGGTCGGCTCGGTGACCAGCGGCAGCAGCGCGCAGGAGGTCATCAGGGTGGCCGCCGCCGCGCACAGTGCCAGTCGTGCCCGCCCGCTCATCCCCGTGCCTCCCCGGTCACGGCGGTCAGCCCGGAGCGCTCCCGGTCCGCCTGCCGCCACAGTTCGTCCAGCGAGGCTCCGCGCGGCACGCTCAGCGCCGTCCAGCCCGCCTCGCGCAGCATCCGCAGCCGCTCCTCGTGCCGGTCGCCCGGCCGGGGCACGTCGGTCGCCTCCCGGGTCCAGGTGTCGGGGTCCAGGACGAAGGCGACGGCGCCGCCGCTGCGCCGGCTCATCTTGGCGACCGTCGTGGCCTGCTCCTCGTCCAGGTCGCCGAGGAAGGCGATCAGCAGACCCTCGTTGCCGCCGCGCAGCACGTCGTACGCCCGGGACAGCCCGGTGCCGTCGGAGTGGTCGATCACCGCGAGGGTGTCCATCATCAGTCCGGCCGCGTCCGCCGTCTCCTGGCCGGTGCCCGCGAACCCGTCGGCACCCTCGCCGGGCACCGCGCTGCCGCTGTCGGTCAGCAGCCGTACCGAGAAGCCGCGCTCCAGCATGTGCACCAGCACGGAGGCGGCACCGGAGACGGCCCACTCGAAGGCCGAGTCCGGGCCCGCGCCCTCGTAGGCGCCGCCGCGGGTGTCCAGGAGCACGGTGCACCGGGAGCGCCGGGGCTGCTCCTCGCGGCGCACCATCAGCTCGCCGTAGCGCGCGGTGGACCGCCAGTGCACCCGGCGCAGGTCGTCGCCGTAGCGGTAGCCGCGCGGGATGACGTCGTCCTCGCCGGCGAGGGCCAGCGAGCGCTGCCGCCCGTCGCCGTACCCCTTGGCCTCGCCGCCGAAGCGGACCGGGGACAGCGGCTCCACGCGCGGGATGACCGTCAGGGTGTCGTACGTCGAGAAGGAGCGGGTCAGCTCGCACATGCCGAAGGGGTCGGTGAGCCGCAGCTGGAGCGGGCCGAGCGGATAGCGGCCCCGCAGGTCGGAGCGGACCCGGTAGGACACCTCACGGCGGCCGCCCGGCTCGACCCGGTCCAGCACGAAGCGGGGCCGCGGCCCGAGGACGTACGGCACCCGGTCCTGGAGCATCAGCAGCCCGGTGGGCAGCCGGGAGACGTTGTCCATGCGCAGGTGGACCCGCGCCTCGCTGCCGGCGGGGACGCGCGCGGGGGCGAGGCGGCGGCTCGCGGCCACCCGGTAGCGCGTGCGGTACAGCACGGCCGCGCAGATCAGGGGCAGCACGGCGAGCAGCAGGCCGACCCGCAGCAGCTCGCTCAGGCCCAGCACGAACGAGCAGATCGCGGCGGCGATCCCGGCCGCGAGAAAGGAGCGGCCCCGGGTGGTGAGACCCGCCAGGGCCGTACGGATCCCGCCCGCCTCCCCGCGGTCGGCCTCCGCCGGCCCGGCCCCCCAGGAACTCATCACAGGCCCCGCGGGGGCTGCTGGGGATAGGCCGGGACGTTCCGGCCCAGACCGCCGAAGCCGTTCTGCGGCGCGGGGGCCTGGGCGGTGGGCACCGGGGTGTGCTGGAGGATCTCCAGCACCACCTGCTCGGCCGTGCGGCGGTTCAGCTGGGCCTGCGCGGTGGGCAGCAGACGGTGGGCGAGGACGGCGACGGCGAGCGCCTGCACGTCGTCCGGCAGCGCGTACTCCCGGCCGGCCAGGGCCGCGGACGCCTTGGCCGCGCGCAGCAGGTGCAGGGTCGCGCGCGGGGAGGCGCCGAGTCTGAGGTCGGGGTGGGTGCGCGTGGCGGCGACCAGTTCGACCGCGTAGCGCCGGACCGGCTCGGCGACGTGCACCCCGCGCACCGCCTCGATCAGCTTCACGATCTCGTGCGCGTGCGCCACCGGCTGGAGGTCCTCCAGCGGGCTGACGCCGCCGTGGATGTCGAGCATCTGCAACTCGGCCTCCACGCTCGGGTAGCCGACGGAGACGCGGGCCATGAAGCGGTCGCGCTGGGCTTCGGGCAGCGGGTAGGTGCCCTCCATCTCGACCGGGTTCTGGGTGGCCACCACCATGAAGGGGCTGGGCAGTTCGTACGTCTGCCCGTCGATGGTGACCTGCCGCTCCTCCATCGACTCCAGCAGCGCGGACTGCGTCTTGGGCGAGGCGCGGTTGATCTCGTCGCCGATCACGATCTGCGCGAAGATGGCGCCCGGTTTGAACTCGAAGTCCCGGCGCTGCTGGTCCCAGATCGACACGCCCGTGATGTCCGAGGGCAGCAGGTCCGGTGTGAACTGGATGCGCCGCACCGAGCAGTCGATGGACCGCGCCAGCGCCTTGGCGAGCATCGTCTTGCCCACCCCGGGGACGTCCTCGATCAGCAGGTGGCCCTCGGCGAGCAGCACGGTCAGCGCGAGCCGTACGACCTCGGGCTTGCCCTCGATCACGCCCTCCACCGAACCGCGTACCCGCTCCACCGTTGCGGTCAGATCAGTGAAGCTCGCTCGATCGTCATAGGTCGTCACCCGGCCCTCCTCGGCCCGTTCTTTCCGGGCCGACGCTCTCGTGCGAAACCGGCCCACCCCGAAACACGGACACCACGCGGGAAAGGTTCCGCGTGACGTCACACCCCGCATTCTTGCTGCCGTTACCGATTCGTGTCACTCGCCTGTGGACAACTGCCCCCACAATGCCGGTCTTACGGATTTTCGACCGCGTTTTCGATACGGGGGCGGCGGGATGTGTTCCGGGGCGGTGGGCCGGTGCCCCGGATCAGGCCGGGTCGACCTCGCGCAGCAGACCGGTGCGCACGTCGAAGACGAAGCCGCGGACGTCGTCGGTGTGCAGCAGGAACGGCGAGGTGCGCACCCGCTGCATGGACTGGCGCACGTCCTGGTCCACGTCCCGGAAGGACTCCACCGCCCAGGACGGCCGCTGGCCGACCTCCATCTCCAGCTCGGTGCGGAAGTCCTCGGTGAGGGCCTCCAGGCCGCAGCCGGTGTGGTGGATGAGCACGATGCTGCGGGTGCCGAGCTTGTGCTGGCTGATGGTCAGCGACCGGATGACGTCGTCGGTGACCACACCGCCCGCGTTGCGGATCGTGTGGCAGTCGCCGAGCTGCAGGCCGAGGGCCTTGTGCAGGTCGAGGCGGGCGTCCATGCACGCGACGACGGCGACGTGGAGAACGGGGCGGGCGTCCATGCCGGGGTCCGTGAACGCTTCGGCGTACCGCCGGTTGGCCTCCACGAGGCGGTCGGTCACGGTGTCGCCGGCCGTTATGGCGCCTTCGGATCCAGTGGGCACTGCTGCAGAAGTCGTCATGATGACGACGTTACTGGTCACGCGAGGTTCCGGCGTGCTGTGAGAGGGGACAAAAATCGTCATCGTGGCGTGTTGTGAGCTAACCCACACGGAGGGCAAACCCGACCGGACGGATGAATCCGTTCGAATGACCGCCCCGCTCCGCGCGCGGTGCGCGACGCGCAGGCCGGTTGATTGACCGCGAGACAGGGTGGACTAAAGTGGCGCGAAGCGGGAGGCGTGGCTCTTCCTGCTGGTGAAACCCCCGGAGACCCCGGCATGTGCCCGGACCGTCTCCCCACGCGCGCGGCGCGTACGTACGGCTCGGCCTCCTCCCGCTCCCGGTCGGCTGACGCTTCCGGCGCCGGCAGGCCGCCCCTTCACGAGCTGGCGGGGACCCGTGGCGGTGCGTATCCTGCGCCGGATCCTGAGAGGCCCCCTTGAGCCAGAGTCGACACGTCCCGGTGATGCTCCAGCGGTGCCTGGATCTGCTGGCGCCCGCCCTGGAGCAGCCGGGCGCGGTGGTCGTCGACTGCACCCTCGGCCTCGGCGGGCACAGCGAGGCACTGCTCGGCCGGTTCCCCGAGGCGCGGCTGATCGGCCTCGACCGGGACAAGGAGGCGCTGCGCCTGTCCGGTGAGCGGCTGGCTCCCTACGGGGACCGCGCCACCCTCGTGCACGCCGTGTACGACGAGCTGCCCGAGGTGCTGGACCGGCTCGGCATCGCGCGCGTGCAGGGCGTGCTGTTCGACCTCGGCGTCTCCTCCATGCAGCTGGACGAGGCCGACCGGGGCTTCGCCTACGCGCAGGACGCGCCCCTGGACATGCGCATGGACCAGACGACCGGGATCAGCGCCGCCGAGGTCCTCAACACCTACCCGGCCGGCGAACTCGTGCGGATCCTGCGGGCGTACGGCGAGGAGAAGCAGGCCAAGCGGATCGTCGCCGCGATCGTCCGGGAGCGCGAGAAGGAGCCGTTCAGCAACAGCGCGCGGCTCGTGGACCTCATCCGGGACGCGCTGCCGCAGGCCGTCAAGCGCACCGGCGGCAATCCGGCCAAGCGCACCTTCCAGGCGCTGCGCATCGAGGTCAACGGCGAACTGTCCGTCCTGGAGCGGGCGATCCCGGCCGCCGTGAAGGCCCTGGACGTCGGCGGGCGCATCGCCGTGCTGTCGTACCACTCGCTCGAAGACCGGCTCGTCAAGCAGGTGTTCGCGGCCGGGGCCACGTCCACCGCGCCGCCCGGGCTGCCCGTCGTGCCCGAGCGGTACCAGCCGCGGCTCAAGCTGCTCACCCGTGGTGCCGAACTTCCCACCGAGGAAGAGATCGCCGAGAACCGCCGGGCCGCACCGGCCAGACTGCGGGGTGCCGAGCGCATCCGGGAGGACGTCGAGTGAGCGAGACGGGTCGGAAGGGTTCCCCCGCCCACCGGGGGAGCGGTGTCCCGCACGCACCGGGGGAGCAGTGAGCAGGAAACCCGAACTGAAGGGGAGGGCCGCCCGGCTCGCCCGGCTCTTCCCGGCCGGTCGCGCCCGGGCGGCCCGCACCCCGTTCGTCCTGCTCGTCGTCGTGCTCCTCGGCGGCGGCCTCATCGGGCTGCTGGTGCTGAACTCCGCGCTCAGCGAAGGCTCGTTCAAACTCGCCGACCTGCAGAAGCAGACGCAGAACCTCACCGACGAGGAACAGGCACTCCAGCGGGACATCGACGCCTATTCGTCCCCGGACGCCCTGCAGCGCCGCGCCCGCGAACTCGGCATGGTCCCCGGCGGTGACCCGGCCTTCCTCGGCCCCGACGGCACCGTCAAGGGCGTCCCCGGCGTCGCCGCCCCCGCGCCCGCGGCCCTCACGGCCCCGGCCGGCCCCGGCCCGCTCACCCCGGCCGCCTCCGAGCCGATGACCCCGGCCGACGCCGCTGTCTCCACCGTCCCGCCCATCGCCCCGGCCCCCGCCGTGCCGCCCCAGCCCCCGGGCGACCCGGCAGCCGCGCCCCCCGCGGCGCCCGCCACCCTCCAGCCCATCCCCACCCCTACCCCCGGCAGGTGACGGAAGTGTCCGACAGGGAACCGCCGCGCCGCCGTGTGCCCGGGCCCGCGTACCCCGGCCCGCCGGCGCCGGGCGGACACCGCTCCCCGCGCCCGCCGCTGTGCGCCATCCGATGCCGGCCGGCCCGGAACGCGCCGCGCTCCGGTGACCGCGGTGGCGGCGGCCGGTCCGGATGTCAGGGACGGCCGGCCCCGCGCGCGAGGCGGCGATGTCCGGTCGTCCGGCGGCGAGCGGCCCGGACTCGTGCCCCGGCAGGCGCGATGACGCCGTTCTCGATCCCCCAGCCCACCCCTACCCCCGGCAGGTGACGGAAGTGTCCGACAGGGAACCGCCGCGCCGCCGTGTGCCCGGGCCCGCCAAGCCTCCCCGGCCCCGGGGTGCCGTCCGGCGGCAGCCCGGGCCCGGTGCCCGGCCGGTCCGCCGCTCCGGCGGGGCCCGGCCCCCGGTGTCGCGCCCCCTCCGGCTCGGCAGCCCCCGGCCCCGGCTGCGCCTGGTCAGCCTCGCCCTGACCCTCGTGCTGCTCGCCTTCGTGGTGCGGCTGCTCCAGGTCCAGGCCGTCGACGCGAGTTCCTACACGGCGCGGGCCGAACAGAACCGGTACGTGGTGCACACACTGGCCGCCGAGCGCGGCGAGATCACCGACCGCAACGGCGTCGCCCTCGCCGTCAGCGAGGACGCGTACGACATCACGGCCGACCCGACGATGTTCAGCCGCGCGCAGCTGAAGATCTCCGACGGTCCGGAGCAGGCCGCCGCGCTGCTCGCCCCGATCCTCGGCCAGGACCAGGCCACGCTCGTCAAGAAGCTGCGCCCCGCCAACGAGAACTCCCGCTACACCCGGCTCGCCACCCGGCAGACCCCGCAGGTCTGGAAGCAGATCAAGGACCTGAAGACCGCGCTCACCAACAAGTCGGAGACGGACCGCGCCACCGTCAACGTGCTGGCCGGTGTCTTCGCGGACCCCAGCAGCCAGCGCGTGTACCCCAACGGCGATCTGGCCGCCGGGATACTGGGCTGGGTCAACGCCGACGGCCGGGGCGGCGGCGGCATCGAGCAGCAGCTGAACAAGCAGCTCAGCGGGAAGGACGGCAAGGTCCGCTACGCCCAGGCCGGCGGGCGCCAGGTGCCGACGGCCGGGTCCACCGAGACCCCCGCCGTGCCCGGCTCCGACGTCGAGCTGACCATCGACCGCGACATCCAGTGGGCCGCGCAGAACGCGATCAGCGAGCAGGTGAAGACGTCCAGGGCGGACCGGGGCTACGTCATCGTCCAGGACACCCGCACCGGCCAGATCCTGGCCATGGCCAACTCGCCCGGCTTCGATCCCAACGACCTGTCGAAGGCCGACGGCGACGCCATGGGCAACGCGGCCGTCCAGGACGCCTACGAGCCCGGCTCCACCGCGAAGGTGATGTCGATGGCGGCCGTGCTGGAGCGGAACGTCGCGACCCCGCTCACCCATGTCGTCGTACCCAACCGGCTGCACCGCGGCGACCGGCTCTTCCAGGACGACATCGACCACGCCACCTGGTACCTGACCCTCAACGGCGTGCTCGCCAAGTCGAGCAACATCGGCACCATCCTGGCCACCGGCGAACTCGGCAAGACCCAGCCCGAGACCAACAAGGTCCTCTACTCGTACCTGCGCAAGTTCGGCATCGGCAGCCCCACCGGCCTCGGCTTCCCCGGGGAGACCGCCGGCATCCTCGCGCCGCCGCAGAAGTGGTCCACCTCGCAGCAGTACACGATCCCTTTCGGCCAGGGCTTCTCCATCAACGCGATGCAGGCCGCCTCCGTGTACTCGACCATCGCCAACGGCGGCGTCCGCGTCCAGCCGACCCTGGTGCGCGGCACCAAGGGCGCCGACGGCCGCTTCACCCCGGCGCCGAAGCCCGAGCAGACACGGGTCGTCAGCGAGAAGACCGCCAAGAGCCTCGCGCGGATGCTGGAGTCCGTCGTCGACGACGGGCAGGGCACCGGCATCAAGGCCCGCATCCCCGGGTACCGGGTCGCGGGCAAGACCGGCACGGCCAACCGCGTGGATCCGGTCACCGGCCGCTACCACGGCTACACCTCGTCCTTCGCCGGCTTCGCCCCCGCCGACAACCCGCGGATCACCGTCTACTGCGCCATCCAGAACGCCACCTCGGGCAGCTACTTCGGCGGCCAGATCTGCGCCCCCATCTACAAGCAGGTGATGGAGTTCGCCCTGAAGACCCTCCAGGTCCCCCCGACCGGCGCGAAGGCCGCCAGCCTGCCCGTCGACTACAAGCCCTGATCAGCACCTCGGAAACACCAGGAACCAGCTCGTGACAACGATCACCCCGGACCCCGGGAACCAAGGCGCCCACAGGCCCTCACTTCGCTCCGGAGCGGGTGCGCCCGGTACGCTCACCGCCGTGCCACACGCTGATCAGTCCCAGACCACCCAGAAGGGCCAACCCGTGACATATCCGGGACTGCCCCGGCCGACGACGCTCCCCGCCACACCCCTCGCGGAGCTCGCCGGCCAGCTGGGTGTCACCGCGCCGGAAGCCGCCGCCGAGGTCACGGGGATCACCCACGACTCGCGCGCCGTCCGCCCCGGTGACCTGTACGCCGCCCTCCCGGGCGCCCGGCTGCACGGCGCCGACTTCGTCACCCAGGCCGCGAGCCTGGGCGCCGTCGCCGTGCTCACCGACCCCACGGGCGCCGAGCGCGCCGCCGCGTCCGGGCTGCCCGTCCTGGTGGTCGAGGACCCGCGCGGCCGGATGGGAGAGCTGGCGGCCACGATCTACCGCCACCCGGGCCGCGACCTGCTCCAGATCGGCATCACCGGCACCTCCGGCAAGACCACCACCGCCTACCTGGTGGAAGGCGGCCTGAAGACCGCCCGTTCGACCGGTCTCATCGGCACCGTCGAGATCCGCGTCGGCGACGAGCGCATCAAGTCCGAGCGCACCACCCCCGAAGCCACCGACCTCCAGGCCCTGTTCGCCGTCATGCGCGAAGGGGGCGTCGACGCGGTCGCCATGGAGGTGTCCAGCCACGCCCTGGTCCTCGGCCGGGTCGACGGCTGCGTCTTCGACATCGCCGTCTTCACCAACCTCAGCCCGGAACACATGGAGTTCCACTCCGACATGGAGGACTACTTCCGGGCCAAGGCGCAGCTGTTCACGCCGAAGCGCAGCAAACTCGGCGTGGTCAACGCCGACGACGAGTACGGCCGCCGGCTCGCGAAGGAGGCGACCGTGCCGGTCGTCACCTTCTCCGCCGAGGGCCACCCCGACGCCGACTGGCGCGCCGAGGACGTCCAGGTCGGCCCCATGGACTCGACGTTCACCGTCCTCGGCCCGGGCGGCGAGCGCGTACACGCCAAGTCGCCGCTGCCGGGCCCCTTCAACGTGGCGAACACCCTCGCCGCCATCGTCGCCCTCGCCGCGGCCGGCCTCGACCCGCAGACCGCCGCCGACGGCATCGCCGCCGTCCCGGGCGTCCCGGGCCGCCTGGAGCGCGTCGACGCCGGCCAGCCCTACCTCGCGGTGGTCGACTACGCCCACAAGACCGACGCCGTCGAGTCGGTGCTCAAGGCGCTGCGCAAGGTCACCAAGGGGCGGCTGCACGTCGTCCTCGGCTGCGGCGGCGACCGTGACCAGACCAAGCGCGCCCCGATGGGCGCCGCCGTGGCCCGGCTCGCCGACACGGCCGTACTGACCTCCGACAACCCCCGCTCCGAGGACCCGCTCGCGATCCTCGCGACCATGCTCCAGGGCGCGGCCTCCGTGCCCGCGCACGAGCGTGGCGAGGTGCTCCTCTTCGAGGACCGGGCCGCCGCCGTCGCCGCCGCCGTGGGCCGCGCCCAGGCCGGCGACACGGTGCTGGTCGCGGGCAAGGGCCACGAGCAGGGCCAGGACATCGCGGGTGTGGTCCGTCCCTTCGACGACCGCCAGGTCCTTCGCGAAGCTATCCAGAAGACCCAGGGATGAAAATCCAGAAGACCCAGGGGATGAACTTGTGATCGCCCTCTCCCTCGCCGAGATCGCAGCAGTCGTCGGCGGGCAGACGCACGACATACCGGATCCTTCCGTGCAGGTCACGGGGCCGGTCGTCCGGGACTCCCGCGAGGTGGTGCCCGGCAGCCTGTTCGCCGCCTTCGTCGGCGAGCGCGTGGACGGCCACGACTACGCACCGCAGGTGGTCGAGGCCGGCGCGGTCGCCGTGCTGGCCTCCCGCCCGGTCGGCGTCCCCGCGATCGTCGTCGAGGACGTCCAGACGGCCCTCGGCGCCCTCGCCCGGCACGTCGTACGCCGGCTCGGCGCGACCCTCGTCGCCCTGACCGGCTCGGCCGGCAAGACCAGCACCAAGGACCTCATCGCCCAGGTGCTCCAGCGCAAGGCGCCGACGGTGTTCACACCCGGCTCGCTCAACAACGAGATCGGGCTGCCGCTGACCGCCCTGTCCGCCACCGAGGAGACACGGTTCCTCGTGCTGGAGATGGGTGCCCGCGGCATCGGGCACATCCGCTACCTCACCGGCCTCACCCCGCCGAGGATCGGCCTGGTGCTCAACGTCGGCACCGCCCACATCGGCGAGTTCGGCGGACGCGAGCAGATCGCCCAGGCCAAGGGCGAACTCGTCGAGGCCCTTCCCGCCGCGGAGGAGGGCGGTACGGCGATCCTCAACGCCGACGACCCGCTGGTGCGGGCCATGGCCTCCCGTACCAAGGCGAAGGTGGTCCTTTTCGGAGAGTCGGCCGAAGCGGACGTACGGGCCGAGAACGTACGACTCACGGACAGCGGACAGCCCTCGTTCAGGCTTCACACACCCTCCGGTGCAAGCGATCTGACGATGCGCCTGTACGGTGAGCACCACGTGTCGAACGCGCTCGCCGCGGCCGCCGTCGCCCATGAGCTGGGCATGTCCGCGGAAGAGATCGCCACCGCGCTCTCCGAGGCGGGCTCCCTCTCCCGCTGGCGCATGGAGGTCACCGAGCGCCCGGACGGCGTGACCATCGTCAACGACGCCTACAACGCCAACCCCGAGTCCATGCGGGCCGCCCTCAGGGCGCTCGCGGCCATGGGCAAGGGGCGCCGCACGTGGGCGGTGCTCGGCAAGATGGCCGAGCTGGGGGACGAGGCGCTCGCCGAGCACGACGCCGTCGGACGGCTCGCCGTCCGGCTCAACGTCAGCAAGCTCGTCGCCGTCGGGGGGATTGAGGCCTCCTGGCTGCAATTGGGCGCATATAACGAGGGTTCGTGGGGTGAGGAGTCGGTGCACGTGTCCGACGCACAGGCGGCGATCGACCTGTTGCGCAGCGAGTTGCGCCCGGGGGACGTCGTGCTGGTGAAGGCGTCCCGGTCGGTGGGTCTGGAGAGCGTCGCCCAGGCGCTCGTCGAGACCGGTGCCGGGCGTGGGGTTGATGCCCGATGATGAAGCAGATCCTGTTCTCGGGCGTCATCGGCCTCTTCCTGACGCTGATCGGCACCCCGCTGCTGATCAAGCTTCTCGCCCGCAAGGGGTACGGCCAGTACATCCGTGACGACGGCCCGCGCGAGCACGCCAGCAAGCGCGGCACGCCGACCATGGGCGGTATCGCGTTCATCCTGGCGACCGTCGCCGCCTACTTCCTGTCCAAGGTCCTCACCAGCTGGACCACCGACAAGACGGCCAGTCCGACCCTCTCCGGCGTCCTGGTCCTGGGCCTGATGGTCGGCATGGGCCTGGTCGGCTTCCTCGACGACTACATCAAGATCGTCAAGCGGCGCTCGCTGGGCCTGCGGGCCAAGGCGAAGATGGCCGGCCAGCTGATCGTCGGCATCGCCTTCGCGGTGCTGTCGCTGCAGTTCGCCGACGCGCGCGGCAACACCCCGGCGTCCACGAAGCTGTCGTTCATCACCGACTTCGGCTGGTCGATCGGCCCGGTGCTGTTCGTCGTCTGGGCGCTGTTCATGATCCTCGCGATGTCGAACGGCGTGAACCTCACCGACGGTCTGGACGGTCTGGCCACCGGCGCCTCCGTGCTCGTCTTCGGCGCCTACACGTTCATCGGCGTCTGGCAGTTCCAGGAGTCCTGCGCCAACGCGGGCACCCTGACCAACCCGGGCGCCTGCTACGAGGTGCGCGACCCGCTCGACCTCGCGGTCGTCGCCTCCGCGCTGATGGGTGCCTGCCTCGGCTTCCTGTGGTGGAACACCTCGCCGGCGAAGATCTTCATGGGCGACACCGGCTCGCTCGCCCTCGGCGGTGTCCTCACCGGCCTGGCCATCCTCTCCCGCACGGAGCTGCTGGTGGCCATCATGGGCGGCCTGTTCGTCCTCATCACCATGTCGGTCGTCATCCAGGTCGGCTCCTTCCGGCTCACCGGCAAGCGCGTCTTCCGGATGGCACCGCTCCAGCACCACTTCGAACTCAAGGGCTGGTCCGAGGTCCTGGTGGTGGTCCGATTCTGGATCATCCAGGGCATCTGTGTGATCGTCGGACTGGGCCTCTTCTACGCGGGATGGGCAGCGGACAAGTGACCTCCTCGGTGCCTTCTGGGCCTTCCGACTTCCAGGGCAAGCGCATCACCGTCGCCGGGCTCGGCGTCTCCGGCGTCCCGGCGGCGAAAGTGCTGCACGCGCGCGGGGCGATCGTCACGGTCGTCAACGACGGCGACGACGCACGCGCGCGGGAACAGGCCGCGGAACTGGAGGCGCTCGGCATCACCGTGCGCCTCGGCGACGGCGAGACCCTGCCGGAGGGCACCGAGCTGATCGTCACCGCGCCCGGCTGGAAGCCCGACAAGCCGCTGTTCCTCGCCGCCGGGAAGGCCGGTGTGCCGGTCTGGGGCGACGTGGAGCTGGCCTGGCGGCTGCGCGGCCCCGACGCGGCCCCGTGGCTGGCCGTGACGGGCACCAACGGCAAGACCACGACCGTCCAGATGCTCGCCTCCATCCTGAAGGCGGCGGGCCTGCGCACGGCCGCCGTGGGCAACATCGGCGTCTCCCTGCTGGACGCGGTCCTCGGCGAGGAGCGCTACGACGTCCTCGCCGTGGAGCTGTCCAGCTACCAGCTCCACTGGGCGCCCTCCCTGCGCGCGCACTCCGCGGTGGTCCTCAACCTCGCGCCGGACCACCTGGACTGGCACGGCTCCATGGAGGCGTACGCGCGCGACAAGGGCCGTATCTACGAGGGCAACAAGGTCGCCTGCGTCTACAACGTCGCCGACAAGGCCACCGAGGACCTGGTGCGCGAGGCCGACGTCGAAGAGGGCTGCCGCGCCGTCGGGTTCACGCTCGGCACGCCCGGGCCCTCCCAACTCGGCGTCGTGGACGGCATCCTGGTCGACCGGGCCTTCGTGGAGAACCGGCAGAAGAACGCGCAGGAGCTGGCCGAGGTCTCCGACGTCGACCCGCCCGCGCCGCACAACATCGCCAACGCCCTTGCCGCCGCGGCCCTCGCGCGTGCCTTCGGCGTGCCCGCGAGCGCCGTACGGGACGGTCTGCGGGCCTTCCGGCCGGACGCCCACCGCATCACGCACGTCGCCGACATCGACGGTGTCGCGTACGTGGACGACTCCAAGGCGACCAACACCCATGCCGCGGAAGCCTCGTTGGCGTCATATGAACCGATCGTATGGATTGCGGGCGGTCTGGCGAAGGGCGCGACCTTCGACGAGCTGGTCGCCAAGTCGGCAAAGCGACTTCGCGGTGTCGTCCTGATCGGTGCCGATCGCGCCCTGATCCGGGACGCCCTCGCGCGACACGCGCCGGAAGTACCCGTGGTCGACCTCGACCGGACCGACACTGGGGCGATGCTCCAGGCGGTGACGGAAGCGAAGCGGCTGGCTCAGCCCGGCGACACGGTGCTGCTGGCCCCGGCCTGCGCCTCCATGGACATGTTCACCAACTACAACCAGCGCGGTGACGCGTTCGCGGCGGCGGTCCGCGAACTCGGCGCCTGACCCCGGCCGCCTGCCGGGCGGAACTTGGGAGGGACGCGTGGGACGGTCGACGTTCAGCGGAGGCGCCGATGCCCAGTAGCCGTACCGGCCGGCCACCCGTGCAGCGGGCGTCCCGGCGCCCGCGTTCCGCCGTTCCCCGGCCCCCGCGCGAGAACCCCGTACAGCGGCTCTGCACGCGCGCGCGCAGGGCCTGGGACCGGCCGCTGACCGCCTACTACCTGATTCTCGGCGGCAGTGTGCTGATCACCGTGCTGGGCCTGGTGATGGTCTACTCGGCCTCCCAGATCACCGCGCTCCAGCTGTCGCTGCCCGGGTCGTACTTCTTCCGCAAGCAGTTCCTCGCCGCGCTCATCGGCGGCGCACTGCTGTTCGCCGCCTCCCGCATGCCGGTGAAGCTGCACCGGGCACTGGCCTACCCGATCCTCGCCGGCGCCGTCTTCCTGATGGCCCTGGTGCAGGTGCCCGGGATAGGGATGGCGGTCAACGGCAACCAGAACTGGATCTCCCTCGGCGGTTCCTTCCAGATCCAGCCCAGCGAGTTCGGCAAGCTCGCCCTGGTGCTGTGGGGCGCGGACCTGATCGCGCGCAAGCAGGAGAGGAAACTGCTGACGCAGTGGAAGCACATGCTGGTGCCGCTGGTCCCGGTGGCCTTCCTGCTGCTCGGGCTGATCATGCTCGGCGGTGACATGGGCACCGCGATCATCCTCACGGCGATCCTCTTCGGCCTGCTCTGGCTGGCGGGCGCGCCGACCCGGCTGTTCGCCGGCGTGCTGTCCGTCGCCGGCCTGATCGGTGTGACGCTCATCAAGACGAGCCCCAACCGGATGGCCCGCCTCGCCTGCATCGGCGCCACCGAGCCCAAGGCCGGGGTCGCCGACTGCTGGCAGGCCGTGCACGGCATCTACGCCCTGGCCTCCGGCGGACTCTTCGGTTCCGGACTGGGTGCGAGTGTGGAAAAATGGGGCCAACTCCCGGAAGCCCACACCGACTTCATCTTCGCCGTCACCGGTGAGGAACTGGGCCTGGCGGGGACGCTGTCGGTGCTCGCCCTCTTCGCGGCTCTAGGCTATGCGGGTATCCGCGTGGCCGGACGCACGGAGGACCCCTTCGTGAGGTATGCCGCGGGAGGCGTGACCACCTGGATCACCGCCCAGGCGGTGATCAACATCGGTGCGGTGCTCGGTCTGCTGCCGATCGCCGGTGTCCCCCTCCCGCTGTTCTCCTACGGAGGGTCCGCCCTGCTGCCGACCATGTTCGCCATCGGGCTGCTGATCGCCTTCGCGCGCGACGAGCCCGCTGCGCGGGCAGCGCTTGCGATGCGGCAACCTCGCTTTGGTAGAAAGCGGGCGGGAGGCCCCGGTGCCGAGCGGGGGCCTCGGAGATGGAACACGATGCGACGGCGTGCCTCGGCGGCGCGCTCGTCCGGAGAGCGGTGAATTTCGGTGCATGTCGTACTCGCCGGTGGGGGGACCGCCGGCCACATCGAGCCCGCGCTCGCCCTCGCGGACGCCCTGCGCAGGCAGGACCCGACCGTGGGGATCACGGCCCTGGGCACGGAGCGCGGCCTGGAGACCCGGCTCGTCCCGGAGCGCGGTTACGAGCTGGCGCTGATCCCTGCGGTGCCGCTGCCCCGCAAGCCCACCCCCGAGCTGATCACCGTCCCGGGCCGGCTGCGCGGCACGATCAAGGCCGCCGAGCAGATCCTGGAGCGCACCAAGGCGGACTGCGTGGTCGGCTTCGGCGGCTATGTCGCCCTGCCCGGCTATCTGGCCGCCAAGCGCCTCGGCGTGCCCATCGTGATCCACGAGGCCAACGCCCGCCCGGGCCTGGCCAACAAGATCGGCTCGCGGTACGCGGCCCGGGTCGCCGTCTCCACCCCGGACAGCAAGCTGCGTGACGCCCGCTACATCGGCATCCCGCTGCGCCGCTCCATCGCCACGCTGGACCGCGCCGCCGTCCGGCCCGAGGCCCGCCATCGCTTCGGTCTCGACCCCAACCTGCCCACACTGCTCGTCTCCGGCGGCTCGCAGGGCGCCCGGCGGCTGAACGAGGTGACGCAGGCGGTCGCCCCCTGGCTCCAGCAGGCCGGCATCCAGATCCTGCACGCGGTCGGCCCGAAGAACGAACTGCCGCAGGTGCACCAGATGCCGGGAATGCCGCCCTATATCCCGGTAAGTTACCTGGACCGGA
This sequence comes from Streptomyces sp. NPDC052721, assembly GCF_040678315.1. Classification (NCBI taxonomy): domain Bacteria; kingdom Bacillati; phylum Actinomycetota; class Actinomycetes; order Kitasatosporales; family Streptomycetaceae; genus Streptomyces; species Streptomyces sp. NPDC052721. The sequence continues at coordinate 78,913 of NZ_JBFATL010000001.1, forward strand.
TGGACCTCGCGTACGCGGCGGCCGACATGATGCTCTGCCGCGCGGGCGCGATGACCGTCGCCGAACTCTCCGCCGTCGGACTCCCGGCCGCGTACGTCCCGCTGCCCATCGGCAACGGCGAACAGCGGCTCAACGCCCAGCCGGTGGTCAAGGCCGGCGGCGGACTCCTCGTCGACGACGCGGACCTGACCCCCGAGTGGGTGCAGCAGAACGTGCTGCCCGTGCTCGCCGACCCGCACCGGCTGTACGAGATGTCCCGCGCGGCAGGCGAGTTCGGCCGCCGGGACGCCGACGACCTGCTCGTCGGCATGGTGTACGAGGCGATCGCCTCGCGCCGATAGGACCGTATGACGAAAGGGCAGTGAGCAGCGTGGCCGGACCCTCCACCGCCGAGCGCGGTGAACGCCAGCAGGAGTCGTCCGGCCCGCCGCTCGTCCGCGGGCTCAACCGGCGCCGCCTTCGTGCGATCGTCGCCCTGGTCGCCCTTCTCGTGCTCCTCGGAGCCGGTTCGGCCTGGGCGTTGTACGGCTCCACGTGGCTGCGCGTCGAGCACGTCTCGGTGTCGGGCACGCGCGTGCTGACCCCGGCCGAGGTGCGTGAGGCGGCGGCCGCGCCTGTCGGAAAACCGATGATTTCCGTCGACACGGATGTCATCGAAGCCCGACTTCGTCGGAAATTGCCCCGAATTGACACGGTAGATGTGGTTCGTTCCTGGCCGCATGGAATCGGCCTGAAAGTGATCGAGCGCACTCCGGTTCTGCTGATCCGAAAGGGCGCGAACTTCGTCGAAGTCGACGACGACGGTGTCCGGTTCGCCACGGTCGCGCAGGCGCGAAATGGCGTTCCGATGCTGGAGTTGTCCGCGTCCCGGACGGGTTCGGGCGCCGCCAGCTTCCGGCGCTTCGGCGTCGACCGGCTGGTGCGCGAGGCGGTCCGGGTCGCGGGGGATCTGCCGGCCGCCGTGGCGAAGAGCGCCCGGGCCGTCCACGTGCGCACCTACGACGACATCACGCTGGAGTTGGCCGACGGCCGCACCGTCGCGTGGGGCAGCGGCGAACAGGGCCGCGCCAAGGCACGGGCCCTCACGGCTCTCATGAAAGCATCTCCCGGCGCGCGGCACTTCGACGTCAGCGCCCCCACCGCCCCTGCGTCATCGGGGAGTTGACGCACATTCGCGCAGGCCAGCACCCTGGTTGGGCACTGCTACGGCTGATCACATAGGGTGAAAAGAAAAACGGGAGGTTCGGCGTGTTCGTTGAACGGGCGCGGCTTGTCGACTTAGTGTCCTGTTCAGAAGACTCCAGGGAACAGACACACTGGTAACCCTAAACTTCAGGGTTAGGGTTCGGGTCGGCGCTACGGACCGTCCCATTCGGCATCCGTCGTCCCGGCGCGGGGCACCGCACGGCGGCGACAACGTAATTCGAGGCGAGAGGCCTTCGACGTGGCAGCACCGCAGAACTACCTCGCAGTCATCAAGGTCATCGGTGTCGGCGGCGGTGGTGTCAATGCCATCAACCGGATGATCGAGGTCGGTCTCAAGGGCGTCGAGTTCATCGCCATCAACACCGACGCACAGGCGCTGTTGATGAGCGACGCCGACGTCAAGCTCGACGTCGGCCGCGAACTCACCCGCGGACTCGGCGCCGGAGCCAACCCGGCCGTCGGCCGCAAGGCCGCCGAGGACCACCGCGAGGAGATCGAGGAGGTCCTCAAGGGGGCCGACATGGTCTTCGTGACGGCCGGTGAAGGCGGCGGCACCGGCACCGGCGGCGCGCCCGTCGTGGCCAACATCGCGCGCTCGCTCGGCGCCCTCACCATCGGCGTGGTCACCCGCCCGTTCACCTTCGAGGGACGGCGCCGCGCGAACCAGGCCGAGGACGGCATCGCAGAACTCCGCGAAGAGGTCGACACCCTCATCGTCATCCCGAACGACCGGCTGCTGTCCATCTCGGACCGCCAGGTCTCGGTCCTGGACGCCTTCAAGTCCGCCGACCAGGTCCTGCTCTCCGGTGTTCAGGGCATCACCGACCTCATCACCACCCCCGGTCTGATCAACCTGGACTTCGCCGACGTCAAGTCGGTCATGTCCGAGGCCGGTTCGGCCCTCATGGGCATCGGCTCGGCCCGCGGCGACGACCGCGCGGTGGCCGCGGCCGAGATGGCGATCTCCTCGCCGCTGCTGGAGGCGTCCATCGACGGCGCCCGGGGCGTGCTGCTCTCCATCTCCGGCGGCTCCGACCTCGGCCTGTTCGAGATCAACGAGGCCGCCCAGCTGGTCAGCGAGGCCGCCCACCCCGAGGCCAACATCATCTTCGGCGCGGTCATCGACGACGCCCTCGGCGACGAGGTCCGGGTCACCGTGATCGCGGCCGGCTTCGACGGCGGCCAGCCGCCCGCCCGCCGGGACAACGTCCTCGGTACGGCCTCCGGATCGGCCCCCGCCCGCCGTGACGAGCCTGCTCCGGCCCGGCCGAGCGAGCCGAGCCGTCCGTCCTTCGGCTCGCTGGGCAGCGTCAAGCCGAAGGAGGAGCCGGAGCCGGCGCCCGAGCCGGTGGCCGAGATCCCGGTCGCCCCGCCGGTGACGCCGGCGCCCCGGACCTACTCGGACAGCGCGGCCGAGGAACTGGACGTCCCGGACTTCCTCAAGTGATAGGACAGCGCGAGAGCGTGAGCGGCGCGCACTTCGCCTTCACCGACCGGTGGGGCGGGGTGAGCGCCGCTCCGTATGAGGAGCTGAACCTCGGCGGCGCGGTCGGTGACGCCCCCGAGGCGGTACACGGCAACCGGGAGCTGGCGGCCAAGTCGCTCGGCCTGGACCCCGGCCGGGTCGTCTGGATGAACCAGGTGCACGGCGCCGACGTCGCCGTGGTGGACGAGCCGTGGGGCGTGGGGAGTCCGGTGCCGGAGGTCGACGCGATCGTCACCGCCCGGCGCGGACTGGCCCTCGCCGTCCTCACCGCCGACTGTGTGCCGGTGCTGCTGGCCGACCCGGTCGCCGGGATCGCCGCAGCGGCCCACGCCGGCCGGCCCGGCATGGTCAAGGGGGTCGTTCCCGCCGCCGTACGGGCCATGGTCGAACTCGGCGCCGAGCCGGCCCGGATCGTCGCCCGCACCGGCCCGTCCGTGTGCGGCCGGTGCTACGAGGTGCCGGAGGCGATGCGCGCCGCGGTGGCCGCCGTCGAGCCGGCGGCGCACGCCGAGACGAGCTGGGGCACGCCGGCGGTCGATGTGAGCGCCGGGGTGCACGCGCAGCTCGACCGGCTCGGGGTGTGCGACCGGGCGCAGGCGCCGGTGTGCACGCTGGAGTCGGGCGACCACTTCTCGTACCGCCGTGACCGCACCACCGGGCGGCTCGCGGGCTATGTCTGGCTGGACTGATGGGCATGACGGACCGTAAGACCGAACTCGCCGCGAATCTGGCGAAGGTGGAGGAACGCATCACCGCCGCGTGCGTGGCGGCCGGGCGCGCGCGGGAGGAGGTGACCCTGATCGTGGTCACCAAGACCTACCCGGCCGGCGATGTGCGGATCCTGTCGGAACTCGGTGTGCGCCATGTCGCCGAGAACCGCGACCAGGACGCGGCCCCGAAGGCCGCCGCCTGTGCGGATCTGCCCCTGAAATGGCACTTTGTCGGTCAGTTGCAGACCAACAAGGTGCGTTCCGTGGTCGGTTACGCCGATGTCGTGCAGTCCGTCGACCGTTCCCGGCTCGTCGCCGCGCTGTCGAAGGAGGCGGTGCGGGCGGGGCGCGAGGTGGGCTGTCTCATCCAGGTCGCGCTCGACGCCGGCGCGAGCGGCAGGGGCGAGCGCGGGGGCGTGGCCCCGGAAGGAATCGAAGAGTTGGCCGACCTCGTCGCCGGCGCGCCCGGGCTGCGGCTCGACGGACTGATGACCGTCGCTCCGCTCACCGGGGAGTACGCGGGACGCGAACAGGCGGCGTTCGAGCGCCTGATGGTTTTGTCGACTGACCTGCGCCGAGCTCATCCGGCTGCAACCATGGTGTCGGCAGGGATGAGCGCGGACCTCGAACAGGCCGTGGCCGCCGGGGCGACACATGTGCGCGTCGGCACCGCGGTACTCGGAGTCCGCCCTAGGCTCGGGTAACGTCGCCAGGAAGTCGGACCACAGCAGAAAATATGGTCAATGCGCGCCAAGGCGGGCACAACGACCACGTGGATCGCGGGCACTTGGCAGTCGTCAGTCGATCCACCACAGAGCGGAGGACTCAGAGCATGGCCGGCGCGATGCGCAAGATGGCGGTCTACCTCGGCCTCGTGGAGGACGATGGGTACGACGGCCGCGGATTCGACCCCGACGACGACTTCGAGCCCGAGTTGGACCCGGAGCCCGAGCGGGACCACCGACGGCACGAACCGTCGCACCAGTCACACGGCGCACACCAGTCCCAAAGGGACGAAGACGTGCGAATCGTACAGCCGCCCGCGCCTCGCGAACCGATGGCCCGTTCGACTTCGCTCGCCGCGGAATCCGGACGTCCGGCGCGGATCGCGCCCGTGGCATCCATCACACAAGAACGTCAGTCCCTGGAGAAGAACGCGCCGGTGATCATGCCCAAGGTCGTGTCGGAACGAGAGCCTTACCGGATCACCACGCTTCACCCGCGGACCTACAACGAGGCCCGTACCATCGGGGAACACTTCCGTGAGGGCACCCCGGTGATCATGAATCTGACTGAGATGGATGACACAGACGCCAAGCGACTTGTCGACTTTGCGGCCGGTTTGGTGTTTGGTCTTCACGGCAGTATCGAGCGGGTGACGCAGAAGGTGTTCCTGTTGTCTCCTGCTAACGTCGATGTCACGGCGGAGGACAAGGCCCGCATCGCAGAGGGCGGGTTCTTCAACCAGAGCTGAGACGTATGACCGGATCGAAGCACGGAAGAGCACGGAACAGGGGAGAGGGAAGCACAGGCCATGAGCGTGTTCGCGCAGGTGATCTACATCGCGCTGATGGTGTTCCTCGTCGTGCTCATCTTCCGGCTGGTCATGGACTACGTTTTCCAGTTCGCCCGCTCGTGGCAACCCGGCAAGGCGATGGTGGTCGTACTGGAGGCCACCTACACTGTCACCGATCCACCGCTGAAGCTTCTGCGGCGGTTCATCCCGCCGCTGCGTCTCGGGGGCGTGGCGCTCGACCTGTCCTTCTTCGTACTGATGATCATCGTCTACATTCTCATCTCCATTGCGCAGAGCTTCGTGAGATGAGGGTGGGGGACGATCCGGTCTTGCCGACTGCCGATGACTACGTTGAGGTGAAGAGATGCCGTTGACCCCCGAGGACGTGCGGAACAAGCAGTTCACGACCGTCCGCCTCCGAGAAGGCTATGACGAGGACGAGGTCGATGCCTTCCTCGACGAGGTCGAAGCCGAACTGACCCGTCTGCTCCGCGAGAACGAGGACCTGCGCGCCAAGCTGGCCGCGGCCACCCGCGCCGCCGCGCAGAACCAGCAGAACGCGCGCAAGCCCCCGGAGCAGGACCAGCAGCAGCACCAGCAGCACCAGCAGCAGGGCATGCGAGGTCCCGGCGCTCCGGTGCCCGCCGGGATATCGGGCCCGCCGCAGCAGCAGATGGGTGGCCCCATGGGTGGTCCGCCCCAGCTGCCCAGCGGTGCTCCGCAGCTGCCCGCCGGTCCCGGCGGTCAGGGCGGCCCGCAGGGTCCCGGTCCGATGGGCCAGGGTCCGATGGGTCAGGGCCCGATGGGCGGCCAGCCGCCCATGCAGCAGCAGATGGGCGGCCCGATGGGCGGTCCCATGGGTGGCCCCATGGGCGGTCCGATGGGCGGCCCCGGTCAGGGCCCCGGTGGCGACAGCGCCGCCCGTGTCCTCTCGCTGGCTCAGCAGACCGCCGACCAGGCGATCGCCGAGGCCCGCTCCGAGGCCAACAAGATCGTCGGCGAGGCCCGCAGCCGCGCCGAGGGTCTGGAGCGTGACGCCCGTGCCAAGGCCGACGCCCTGGAGCGGGACGCGCAGGAGAAGCACCGCGTCGCCATGGGCTCCCTGGAGTCCGCCCGCGCCACGCTGGAGCGCAAGGTCGAGGACCTGCGCGGCTTCGAGCGCGAGTACCGCACGCGCCTGAAGTCGTACCTGGAGTCGCAGCTGCGTCAGCTGGAGACCCAGGCCGACGACTCGCTGGCCCCGCCGCGCACCCCGGCCACCGCGTCGCTGCCGCCGTCCCCGGCGCCCTCCATGGCCCCGGCCGGCGCGAGCGCCCCGTCCTACGGCGGCAACCAGACGATGGGCGGCAACCCCTCGCCGTCCGCCCCGTCGTACGGCGGCCAGCAGCAGATGACCCCGGCCATGACCCAGCCCATGGCCCCGGTCCGCCCGCAGGGCCCGTCCCCGATGGGTCAGGCTCCCTCGCCGATGCGTGGGTTCCTGATCGACGAGGACGACAACTGAGCACCGGGCACCAGCACCAGTACGACGACGGCGTCGGCAGCGTCTGATAGGGCGGGCCCCCTGGACTTCGGTCCTGGGGGCCCGCCCTTTTTACGCGGGTTGCGCGACGACGGACCGCGTGGAAGAAGGGCCCGGCCTCCGTGAGGGAGACCGGGCCCTTCTCGGACCGCTCGGCGCTTACGCCTTGCGCAGCCGGAACGTGAGGGACAGCCCCTCGTCGGTGAACGGCTCACCGAAGCTGTCGTCGCCCTCACCCTGCTGGAAGTCGGTCGACAGGACCTCGTCGGCGATCAGCCCCGCGTGCTCGATGAGGGCAGCCACCACGGCCGGGTCCGTGGAGGTCCAGCGCAGGGCGATCCGGTCGGCGACGTCCAGCCCGCTGTTCTTGCGGGCCTCCTGGATCAGCCGGATCGCGTCACGGGCCAGGCCCGCCTGCCGCAGCTCCTCGGTGATCTCCAGGTCCAGCGCCACCGTGGCACCGGAGTCGGAGGCGACCGACCAGCCCTCGCGAGGGGTCTCCGTGATGATCACCTCGTCCGGAGCGAGGGTGACCGTCTCACCGTCGACCTCCACGGAGGCCGTGCCCTCGCGCAGGGCGAGAGACAACGCGGCGGCGTCCGCGGCGGCGATCGCCTTCGCCACGTCCTGCACCCGCTTGCCGAACCGCTTGCCGAGCGCCCGGAAGTTGGCCTTCGCGGTCGTGTCGACCAGGCTGCCGCCGACCTCGCTGAGCGACGCCAGCTTCTCGACGTTCAGCTCCTCCGTGATCTGCGTGTGCAGCTCCGGGTTCAGGGCCTCGAACCCGGTCGCCGCGATCAGCGCCCGGGACAGCGGCTGACGCGTCTTGACACCGGACTCCGCGCGCGTGGCACGGCCCAGCTCCACCAGCCGGCGGACCAGGACCATCTGCTTCGACAGCTCCGGGTCGATCGCCGACAGGTCCGCCTCCGGCCAGGTGGCCAGGTGCACGGACTCCGGCGCGCCGGGGGTGACCGGAACGATCAGGTCCTGCCACACCCGCTCGGTGATGAACGGGGTGATCGGCGCCATCAGCTTGGTGACCGTCTCCAGCACCTCGTGCAGCGTGCGCAGCGCGGCCTTGTCACCCTGCCAGAAGCGGCGGCGCGAACGGCGGACGTACCAGTTCGACAGGTCGTCGACGAACGCGGACAGCAGCTTGCCGGCGCGCTGGGTGTCGTACGCCTCCAGCGCCTGCGTCACCTGGTCGGTGAGCGCGTGCAGCTCGGACAGCAGCCAGCGGTCCAGCACCGGACGCTCGGCCGGCGCCGGGTCCGCCGCGGACGGCGCCCAGTTCGACGTACGGGCGTACAGGGCCTGGAAGGCGACCGTGTTCCAGTAGGTCAGCAGCGTCTTGCGGACGACCTCCTGGATGGTGCCGTGGCCCACCCGGCGCGCGGCCCACGGGGAGCCGCCGGCCGCCATGAACCAGCGCACCGCGTCCGCGCCGTGCTGGTCCATGAGCGGGATCGGCTGCAGAATGTTGCCCAGGTGCTTGGACATCTTGCGGCCGTCCTCGGCCAGGATGTGGCCCAGGCAGACGACGTTCTCGTACGACGACTTGTCGAAGACGAGCGTGCCGACGGCCATCAGCGTGTAGAACCAGCCACGGGTCTGGTCGATCGCCTCGGAGATGAACTGCGCCGGGTACCGGCTCTCGAACAGCTCCTTGTTCTTGTACGGGTAGCCCCACTGCGCGAACGGCATCGAGCCCGAGTCGTACCAGGCGTCGATGACCTCCGGCACGCGCGTGGCCGTCGCGCCGCAGCCCTCGTGCGGGCAGGCGAAGGTGACCTCGTCGATGTACGGGCGGTGCGGGTCCAGGCCGGACTGGTCGGTGCCGGTCAGCTCGCTCAGCTCGGTGAGGGAGCCGACGCAGGTGAGGTGGTCCTCCGCGCAGCGCCAGATCGGCAGCGGGGTGCCCCAGTAGCGGTTGCGGGACAGCGCCCAGTCGATGTTGTTGTCCAGCCAGTCGCCGTACCGGCCGTGCTTGACCGTCTCCGGGAACCAGTTGGTCTTCTCGTTCTCCTGGATGAGCCGGTCCTTGATGGCCGTCGTGCGGATGTACCAGGAGGGCTGGGCGTAGTAGAGCAGCGCGGTGTGGCAGCGCCAGCAGTGCGGGTAGCTGTGTTCGTACGGCAGGTGCTTGAAGAGGAGGCCGCGCTGGTTCAGGTCATCGGTGAGCTTTTCGTCCGCCTTCTTGAAGAAGACGCCGCCGACCAGGGGGACGTCCTCCGCGAAGGTGCCGTCCGGGCGGACCGGGTTCACGACCGGCAGGCCGTAGGAGCGGCAGACCTTGAGGTCGTCCTCACCGAAGGCCGGGGACTGGTGGACCAGACCCGTACCGTCGTCGGTGGTGACGTACTCGGCGTTCACGACGAAGTGCGCCGGCTCCGGGAACTCCACCAGCTCGAACGGACGTTGGTACGTCCAGCGCTCCATCTCGGCGCCGGTGAAGGTCTGGCCCGTGGTCTCCCAGCCCTCGCCGAGCGCCTTGGCGACGAGCGGCTCGGCGACGACGAGCTTCTCCTCGCCGTCGGTGGCGACGACGTAGGTCACGTCGGGGTGCGCGGCGACCGCCGTGTTGGACACCAGGGTCCAGGGGGTCGTCGTCCACACCAGGAGCGCGGCCTGGCCGGCGAGCGGACCGGAGGTGAGCGGGAAACGGACGTACACCGACGGGTCGACGACCGTCTCGTAGCCCTGCGCCAGCTCGTGGTCGGACAGGCCGGTGCCGCAGCGCGGGCACCAGGGGGCGACCCGGTAGTCCTGGGTGAGGAGCCCCTTGTCGAAGATCTGCTTCAGCGACCACCACACCGACTGCACGTAGTCGGGGTCCATGGTCCGGTAGGCGTCGTCCAGGTCGACCCAGTAGCCCATGCGGGTCGTCAGCTCGGCGAACGCGTCCGTGTGCCGGGTCACGGACTCGCGGCACTTGGCGTTGAACTCGGCGATGCCGTAGGCCTCGATGTCCGGCTTGCCGGAGAAGCCCAGCTCCTTCTCGACGGCCAGCTCGACGGGCAGGCCGTGGCAGTCCCAGCCCGCCTTGCGGGCCACGTGGTAGCCGCGCATGGTGCGGAAGCGGGGGAAGACGTCCTTGAAGACGCGGGCCTCGATGTGGTGGGCGCCGGGCATGCCGTTCGCGGTGGGCGGGCCCTCGTAGAACACCCATTCCGGGCGGCCCTCGGACTGCTCCAGGCTCTTGGCGAAGATCTTCTGCTCGCGCCAGAAGTCGAGCACGGCGTGCTCAAGAGCGGGCAGGTCGACCTGTGCGGGCACCTGGCGGTACGTCGGCGCTGTCATCTGCGAGCATCCTCCAACGGACTTGCTGCCTTCCGTCGGAGGGACGAGAGCCTTCGTTCCTGTCTACGCCGTGTGCGGCGCGCTCCCGCGGTACCACCCTCCTTGGCCCCCCGCCGCGCCGTACGCGCCGGTGAGCCCCCTCATTGGGGTCGCGAAGCCGGTTCTACTCGCCGCCGCCCTGCGGCTGCGGCTTTCTTCCGGCGGCTCCGGGGTGATCTTCACGTCGCGCTCGCCCCCGGGCTCACACCGCCCCCGGGTCGCTCTGGGCTGCCTACGCCGCTACTCGTCCCCATCCACGCTTCTCGCTCCGCCCAGTGTACGGCGCCGCGCGGACAGCGGCGGACCGGTTTTCCGCGCGGCGCCGTCGCGGGCCGTACGGCCTGGCCGTATGACCCGAACGGCGAGGGGAGCGGGTGCCGGGGACGGCACGGCACCGGCCCGGCGGATTACCCGGCGGGGAGCTGGGCACAACGGATGCATGCCCGTGGCTCGGGGGGTGCGGGCGGGCGAATCGGGCGGTGTGCCCCGTTGCCGCGGGACTCAAGTCGATTTATCGTCCCAGCACGATTCGCGAGCAAGATCACAATATGTGAAGGGGCCGCGGCCATGGTGGCGAAGAAGACCGCCGTACAGCAGCCGGCGACCGGGAAGACCGGCGCGAGGCCTGCCACCGAGAAGACGGCCCCGGGCAGGACGGCCGCCACGAAGACGGCTGCCAAGAAGCCGGTGGCCGAGAAGGCGGCGCCCGTCAAGGCGGCTGCCACGAAGACGGCTGCCACGAAGGCGGTGGCTACGAAGGCGGTGGCTACGAAGGCGGTGGGCACCAAGGCGGTCGTCCGCAAGAAATCGGCCGCTACGGGGAAGGTCGCGAAGAAGACGGCTGGGAAGAAGGCGGTTGAGGAGAAGGCTGCCGAGAAGAAGGCGGCTGTGAAGGAAACGGCCGACAAAACGGTCGCGAAGGAGACCGCGGGCACCAAGGCGGTCACCAGGAAGTCGGCTGCCAAGGAGACGGCGGCTGACAGGACGGCCGCCGGCAGGACGGTCGGCAAGAAGCCGGCCGCGAAGGAGACGGCCGTGAAGGACGCGGCGGCCGGGAAGACGGCCGTGGCGGACAAGGCCGCGATGAAGAAGACGGCCACGAAGAGGTCGGCCGCCAAGGAGACGGCCGCGGCGGAGAAGTCCGCGATGGAGGAAACGGCCGTCGAGGAGACGGCCGCCGAAGAAGCGGTCGGCGAGAAGGCCGTCGCCAAGAAGGCCGCCACCAGGAAGGCCGCTGCCAAGAAGGTCGCGGTGAAGGAGACGGCCGACAAGAGCACGACCAAGGACGCGGGCGCGGCGCGGGCCGCGAAGCAGACGGGAGCCACGACGGTGGTTGCGAAGAAGACTCCTGGCACGGCCACGGCGGAACAGACCGCCGTTCCCAAGGCGCGGCTCGGCGCGGTGGAGCCCGGCGAACTGGCGGTACGCCCCGGCGAGGATCCCTGGACCCCGGAAGAGGTCGACGAGGCCCGCGCGGAGCTGCAGTCCGAGCTGGAGCGGCTGCGGGAGGAGATCAGCTCGTCCGAGGCGTCCCTGGTCGGTCTGATGCGGGACTCCGGGGACGGTGCCGGCGACGACCAGGCCGACACCGGTACCAAGAACATCACGCGCGAGCACGAGCTGGCGCTGGCCGCCAACGCGCGCGAGATGCTGATCCAGACCGAGCGTGCCCTGGAACGGCTCGACGCGGGCACCTACGGCCTGTGCGAGAACTGCGGCGACCCCATCGGCAAGGCCCGGATGCAGGCGTTCCCGAGGGCCACGCTGTGCGTGGAGTGCAAGCAGAAGCAGGAACGCCGCTCCTGAGCGTGAGGGGCCCTCAGGGCGTGCCGTAGTCTCGTCCTCAGTCAGGCACCTAGGTTGAGGGACTCACGTGGCAGAGGCGGAGCGGATCATCGGTACGCCGGACACCCCGGACGACGGCGGCGAGCACACGGCGGCGGCCGGAGCACCCGCCGGCGCCGGCGCGGCCGGTGCGTCCGGGGAGGCCGGCGCGTTCGGCGCGGGCGAGCAGGGGACCCCGGCGCGGCGGACCGGCCGCGGGCGCCGGATCGCCGTGCTGTTCGCGGTGGCCGCGTTCGCGTACGCCCTCGACCTGATCAGCAAGATGCTCGTCGTGTCCCGCCTGGAGGGCCACGCGCCCATCCAGGTCGTCGGGGACCTGCTGGAGCTGCACGCGATCCGCAACCCGGGTGCCGCCTTCGGGTTCGGCGCGGCCTTCACGGTGATCTTCACGCTGATCGCCGCGGCCGTGATCGTCGTGATCATCCGCCTGGCCCGCAAGCTGTACAGCTTCCCCTGGGCGGTCGCGCTCGGCCTGCTGCTCGGCGGCGCGCTCGGCAACCTCACCGACCGGATCTTCCGGGCGCCGGGCGTCTTCGAGGGCGAGGTGGTGGACTTCATCGCGCCGAAGGGTTTCGCGGTGTTCAACCTCGCCGACTCGGCGATCGTGTGCGGCGGCATCCTGATCGTGCTGCTGTCCTTCCGCGGCCTGGACCCCGACGGCACGGTCCACAAGGACTGATCCCGGGGTCCGCCCGGGTTTTCCACAGGCTCGTGCGGAGGCGTCCGGCCCGTCCGGCATACTCGACGGGTGAGCACGATTCCCGAGATCCGTACCCTGCCCGTGCCCGACGGCCTGGAGGGCGAGCGCGTCGACGCCGCCATCTCCCGCATGTTCGGCTTCTCCCGCACGAAGGCGGCGGAGCTGGCCGCGGCCGGCAAGGTCCAGGTCGACGGCGCGGTGGTCGGCAAGTCCGAGCGGGTGCGCGGCGGCGCCTGGCTGGAGGTCGAGATGCCGCAGGCGCCCGCGCCGGTGCAGGTGGTCGCCGAGCCGGTCGAGGGCATGGAGATCGTGCACGACGACGACGACGTGGTCGTGATCGTCAAACCGGTCGGCGTGGCCGCGCACCCGTCGCCGGGCTGGTCCGGCCCGACCGTCATCGGCGGTCTCGCCGCCGCCGGATACCGGATCTCCACCTCCGGCGCCGCCGAGCGCCAGGGCATCGTGCACCGCCTGGACGTCGGCACGTCGGGCCTCATGGTGGTCGCCAAGTCGGAGTACGCGTACACGTCGCTCAAGCGCCAGTTCAAGGAGCGCACGGTCGACAAGCGCTACCACACCCTGGTCCAGGGCCACCCTGACCCCACGAGCGGCACCATCGACGCCCCGATCGGCCGCCACCCGAACCACGACTACAAGTGGGCGGTCACGGCCGACGGCAAGCCCTCGGTGACCCACTACGACCTCATCGAGGCCTTCCGCGCCGCCTCCCTGCTGGACGTCAAGCTGGAGACGGGCCGCACCCACCAGATCCGCGTCCATATGGCCGCCCACCGCCATCCGTGCGTCGGCGACCTCACCTACGGCGCCGACCCGACCCTCGCCAAGCGGCTGCGCCTGACCCGCCAGTGGCTGCACGCCGTGCGCCTCGGTTTCGAGCACCCCGGCGACGGCTCCTGGGTGGAGTTCGAGAGCGACTACCCCGAGGACCTCCAGAAGGCACTCGACCAGGTCCGGGAGGAGACATGGGCGTGAGCCCCGCCTGCACCGTCCGGGTCGCCGAGGACCCCGCCGACCGCGAGGCGTGCTTCGCGGTCCGCAAGGAGGTCTTCGTGGCCGAGCAGGGAGTGGCCGAGGACATCGAGTACGACGCCTACGACGCCGTGGCCCTGCATGTGCTGGCGGTCCGCGAGGACGGGGTGCCGCTGGGCACCGGGCGCCTGCTGTACGGCGAGGCGGCGGTCGCGAAGACCGGCGGGGACCCGGCGGTGGGCTCCCTGGGCCGGCTCGCCGTCTGCCGGGCGGCCCGTGGGCTCGGGGTCGGCGCGGCCCTGGTGCGCGCCATCGAGGACGCGGCACGCGCGCGCGGCCTCACGGCGGTGGACCTGCACGCACAGACCCACGCCCTGGGTTTCTACGAGCGGCTCGGCTACGAGGCGTACGGCCCCGAGTTCCCGGACGCGGGGATACCGCACCGGGCGATGCGCCGGGCCCTGTAGCCAGGGAAGCCGCTGCCGGTCGCGCGGCTCTCCTGCGGGGTGCGCGGGCGTCGAAGGCGTCGGTACGCCGGGCCGCGGACGTCGTGGCAGGCTTGAGGTCTGCCGTGTGATCGTCGACTCCCGGAGCGCCGTCCGTGGATCAGCTGGCTCTGTTGTTCGTCCTGCTGCTGGGGGCCCTGGTGAGCGTCCCGGTCGGGGACCGGTTCGGGGTGCCGGCGCCGGTGCTGATGACCCTGTTCGGCGGGGTCCTGGCAGTGGCCGAATTCGTGCCCAACGTGGACATCCCGCCGGACCTGATCCTGCCCGGGCTGCTGCCACCGCTGCTCTACGCCGCCGTACGCCGGACCTCCTGGCGGCAGTTCGCGGCCAACCTCCGCCCGATCTTCCTGCTGGCCGTGGCCCTGGTGTTCGTGACGACGGTGTGCGTGGCGTTCGTCGCCAACGCCATCGTGCCGGGGCTGCCGATCGCCGCCGCCGTCGCGCTGGGTGCCCTGATCGCGCCGCCCGACCCGGTCGCCGCTACCAGCGTCGCCGGCCAGCTGGGGCTGCCGCGCCGCCTGGTGTCGATCCTGGAGGGCGAGGGCCTCTTCAACGACGTCACCGCCATCGTGCTGTACCACGTGGCCATCGCCGCGGTCGTGAGCGGCACGTTCTCGCCCTGGCGGGCCGGTCTGGACCTGGTGCTGTCCGCCGTCGTCGCGGTGGCCGTGGGACTGGCGCTGGGCTGGGGCGCGAACAAGCTGATGGACCTGCTCGGTGACCCGACCCTGCAGATCGGCATGACCCTGCTGGTGCCGTACGCCTCCTATGTGCTCGCCGAGAAGCTGCACGGCTCCGGGGTGCTCGCGGTGCTCACCACGGCGCTCTTCCTGGCCGAGTACGCCACCGACGCCGACGACGTGATGACCCGGCTCGCCGGACACACCTTCTGGGACATCATCGACACGCTCGTCACCGGCGTCGCCTTCGGACTCATCGGACTGGAGCTGCACAACGCCATCCGCACGGCCCAGGGGCGGTGGGGCGAGATGCTCGGCTGGGCAGCGGCCGTCGTGGGCGTGGTGGTCGTCGTACGGCTGTTGTGGCTGCTGCCGGCGACCTGGCTGACCAAGCGGCTGCACGCCCGCCGGGACTACGACGAGGAGATCCCGGTGAGCTGGCGGGAGACCGTCGTGATGTGGTGGTCCGGGATGCGCGGGGTGGCCTCGGTGGCGCTGGCGCTGGCCGTGCCGCTCAGGACGGACGCCGGGGCACCCTTCCCCGACCGGGACGAGATCGTCTTCATCGCCTTCGGAGTGATCGTCGCCACGCTGGTGGTGCAGGGGCTGACGCTGCCGTGGCTGGTGAAGCGGCTCGGGGTGCGGGCCGACTCCGAGCGGGAGAAGGAGTTCGAGAAGGAGCTGGCGGTGCGGGCCGCGAAGGCGGCGAAGCGGCGGCTGCGGGAGATCGAGCAGGTGGAGGAACTGTCCGAGGAGCTCTCCGAGCAGATGCTGCGGCGGGCCTTCGACATCGGCATCCGGATCAGCCCGGACATGGGGGAGGAGGAGCGGCGGGAGGCGCATCATCAGCGGGCCAAGCGGCTGAAGCGGGTGCGGCGCATCCAGAACGAGATGCTGAGCGCCGCGCGCCACGAGGTACTGGCGGCGCGGAGCGAGCCGGGGGCGGATCCGGAGATCGTGGACCGGGTGCTTCGGCATCTGGACGTGCGGAGTATGCGGTGAGTGCTGCGCACAAGCCCCCGGCCAGTCATACGAATGTGCCGACCCTGTGGACAACTCCCGGCATCGCCCGCCCCTCGCTCCTACTCTCGGATCATGACTCGCAACATCGTGATCAGTGGCGGCGGTACGGGCATCGGGCTGGCGGCGGCGCGTGCGTTCGCGGCGGACGGGGACCGGGTGCTGTTGCTCGGGCGGCGCGCGGACGTGCTGGAGAAGGCCGGTGTGCCCGGGGCGCTCACCTACGCCGCCGACCTCTCCGAACCGGGTGACGTGCGCGGTGTCGCGGGCTTCGTCGCCGACGAGCTGGGCACTGTGGACGTGCTCGTGAACAGTGCCGGAGGAGCCGGACACCTGGAGCCCCCGGCCGGCAGCGACGATCCCCTCGACCGGGTCGCCCACAACTGGACCGTCAACTTCCGGCAGAACACCCTGACCGCGGCGCTCCTCACCGAGGCGCTGAAGGACCGGCTCGCCGAACCCGGCGGGCGGGTGCTGTTCCTGAGCTCCATCGCCGCCTACCGAGGCTCGGGCACGGGTGCCTACGCGGCGGCCAAGGCCGGGCTGCACCCCTACGCCCACGACCTGGCCCGGGAGTTGGGCCCGCGCGGCATCACCGTGAACGTGGTCGCCCCCGGCTATGTCGAGGACACCGAGTTCTTCGGCGACACCATGGACGGGGCCCGGCGGGAGAAGCTCGTCGCGGACACCTCGACCGGCCGCGCCGGCATACCGGGGGACGTCGCCGAGACCCTGCACTGGCTGGCCTCGTCCTCCGCCGGTCACATCACCTCACAGATCGTCCAGGTCAACGGAGGTGCCGAACGGGGTCGTTGAGCGGCGCGGCGGTCACCCCCGGCCGGTGCGCGGGAACTCGTAGGCCCGGCGCAGGGAGGCGCCGTCGGGGGAGGGGACACGGGACGGCGGCAGCACCGACTCGGCGGTGTTCACGCGAGGCAGCGCGTAGGGGTGCTCAGCCGACAGCCAAGTGATCATCTGCTCGCGGACCGTGACCCGCACCGTCCAGATGTCGTCGGCGTCCTTGGCCGTCACCAGCGCGCGCACCTGGATGGTGTTCGGCGTGGTGTCCGTCACCTGGAGGTTGCACGCGCGGCCGTCCCAGGCCGGGCACGCGCGCAGGATGTCCCGCAGCTTCTCGCGCATCGCCTCGACCGGCGCGCTGTGGTCGAGATGCCAGTAGACGATCCCGGTCATCTGCGGGGTGCCACGGGACCAGTTCTCGAAGGGTTTGGAGGTGAAGTACGACACCGGCATGGTGATCCGGCGCTCGTCCCAGGTCCGGACCGTCAGAAAGGTCAGGGTGATCTCCTCGACGGTGCCCCACTCGCCGTCGACCACGACCGTGTCGCCTATGCGCACCATGTCGCCGAAGGCGATCTGCAGCCCGGCGAACATGTTCGAGAGCGTCGACTGGGCGGCGACACCGGCGATGGCGGCGATGATGCCCGCCGAAGCCAGCAGGGAGGCGCCCGCCGCGCGCATCGCCGGGAATGTCAGCAGCATCGACGAGACGGCCACGACGATGACGATCGCGGACACCACCCGCATGATCAGCTCCACCTGCGTGCGCACCCGGCGCACCCGGGCCGCGTCGCGGTGGACGCGGGCATAGCGGGTGTAGGTGGTCTCGACGATCGCCGCGGCGATCCGGATCACCAGCCAGGCGGCCGACCCGATCAGCACCAGCGTCAGCGTCCGGCCGATGCCGACCTGGTGCCGCTCCAGCAGCTTCGCCTGGTCGTACGACCCGCGCAGCAGGGCGGCGCACAGCACGAGCTGATAGGGGATGCGGGCACGACGGAGCAGCCCCCACAGGGGGGTGTCGTGGTCGCGTTCGTCGGCCTTGCACAGCAGCCGGTCGGTGCCCCAGCCGATGGCCAGGGTCAGCAGCACCGTGCCGCCGAGCACGATCAGGGGGCGGAGTACGTTCTCCATGCCTCCGCTCCTAACCGGCGCGCGCAGGGCATGAACATGTGAGTTCTGCGCGTGCCTGGGTACGGCGGCACCGGCACTCTCGTAGCCGGCTGGCACCATGGCCTCATGAACATCATGCTCTTTCACTCGACCTACGGGCTCAGGCCCGCGGTGCGCGAGGCCGCGGACCGGCTGCGCGCGGCGGGCCACGAGGTGTGGACGCCGGACCTCTTCGAGGGGCGCACGTTCGACACCGTCGAGGAGGGCATGGAGTTCAAGGAGCGGATCGGCAAGGAGGAGCTGCTCAAGCGGGCCGTGCTGGCGGCGGCGCCGTACTCGGACCGGGGGCTGGTGTACGCCGGGTTCTCGCTCGGCGCCTCCATCGCCCAGACCCTGGCCCTCGGTGACGACAAGGCGCGCGGGCTGCTGCTCCTGCACGGCACGTCGGACATCGCGCCGAACGCGCACGTGGACGAGTTGCCGGTGCAGCTGCACGTGGCCGAGCCGGACCCGTTCGAGACCGACGACTGGCTGAGCGCCTGGTATCTGCAGATGGGCCGGGCGGGCGCCGATGTGGAGGTCTACCGGTACGCCGGGGCCGGGCACCTCTACACCGACCCCGGGCTGCCGGACTACGACGCGGAGGCCGCCGAGGCCACCTGGCGGGTGGCGCTCGGCTTCCTCGAATCGCTCGGCTGAGCGGTTGCGCCGGGGCGGTTACACCGGGTCGTAGGTCCGCTCGACCCGCTGCGTGCCGCTGCGGGTGCGGTAGGAGCGCACCCAACTGGAGGTGGCGTTCGCGTCGGTGCGGTCGGACAGGACGTAGTAGTCCATCTGCGCGCGGTCCGCGGTGATGTCCAGCACGCCGTAGCCGTGCCGGTCGGTGTCCACCCAGTGGACGTGCCGGTTGGCGGCCTTGATGACGGGCGCGGCGACCGCGGAGACCGTGCCCTCGGGCACCTTCACGATGTCGTCCAGGTTGTCGGAGGTCACCGAGGTCACCACGAACTCGGTGGCCGCCGACGCCGACAGCGGGTAGGTGCCCGCGTCCACCGGGACGTCGTTGGCCCAGGCCATGTGGATGTCACCGGTCAGGAAGACGGTGTTGCCGATGGCGTGGGAGCGCAGGTGGGCCAGCAGTTCGCGCCGGTCGTCGGTGTAGCCGTCCCACTGGTCGGTGTTGGCGGCGATGCCCTCCTGCGGCAGTCCGAGCAGCTTGGCGAGCGGCTTGAACAGGTCGGCGGAGAGGGAGCCGAAGGAGAACGGCGAGATCATCACCGAGTTGCCGACCAGCCGCCACCTGGTGTCGGAGGCCTTCAGACCGGCCTTCAGCCAGTCGAGCTGGGCGCGTCCGGTGAGCGTGCGGTCCGGGTCGTCCACCGAGCCGCTGGCCGTGGACGCCTGCTGGGAGCGGAAGGAGCGCAGGTCCAGCAGGGAGAGGTCGGCGAGCTTGCCGAAGCGCAGCCGGCGGTAGGTGGTGCCCGCGACGGCCGGGCGGACCGGCATCCACTCGAAGTACGCCTGCTTCGCCGCGGCCTGACGGGCCGTCCAGGTGCCCTCGGCGCCCTCGGTGTGGTTGACGGCGCCGCCCGACCAGGCGTTGTCGGCGAACTCGTGGTCGTCCCAGATCGCGATGACCGGCGCCTTCACGTGCAGGGCCTGGAGGTCGGGGTCGGTCTTGTACTCGGCGTGCCGGATCCGGTAGTCGGCGAGGGTGAGGATCTCGCCCGCGGGCTCGTGCGGGCGGACGACCTTGCCCCGGGCCCCGTACTCGCCGGACTTGTACTCGTAGATGTAGTCGCCGAGGTGCAGCCAGGCGTCCAGGTCGTTGCGGGCGGCGAGGTGGCGGTAGGCGGAGAAGTAGCCGGCCTCCCAGTTGGCGCAGGAGACCACGCCGAAGCGCAAGGAGGAGACGTCCGCGTCCGCCGCCGGCGCGGTGCGGGTGCGCGCCACCGGGGAGTCGGTGCCGCCGGCCGAGAAGCGGAACCAGTAGTCGGTGGCCGGCTCCAGGCCGCGGATGTCGGCCTTCACGGTGTGGTCGGAGGCGGCCGTCGCGGTGGTGGAGCCCTTGGCGACGACGCTGGTGAACGCCTTGTCCCTGGCGACGGCCCAGCTGACCTCGGTGTCCGGGCCGAGCCCCGAACCCGGTATCGCCTCCGGCGTCGGGGTCACCCGGGTCCACAGCAGCACGCCGTCGGGCAGCGGGTCGCCGGAGGCGACGCCGTGCAGGAAGGCGGGGGCGTCCGTGGCGGCGCGGGCCGGCAGCGCGGCGGCCAGCGGGCCGGCCAGGACAGCGGTCGCCGCCGCGGCCTTGACGACCGTACGGCGGCGGGGCGAAAGCGAACCGAGGCCCTGGGAGGCCTCGGATGATCTGTATCGACTGGTCACGGACGATCAGGTTACTGATCGGTACGCGCGAGAGCGGGCGAACTCGCAAAAGTTCGCCCGCTCTTTGACCGGTTGTCGGCTCAGCCCTTGAGGGCCGCCTCCAGAGCGGTGTTGAACTCGGCGACCGACATGGGCGCGTTCTTGCCGTCGGAGCCCGTCAGCGTCTTGCCGTCCATCTTCAGGGTCGGAGTGCCCGAGATGCCGTCCTTGTCGAAGATCTTGGACTCCTCCAGCGCCCACCTGTCGTAGGTGCCGTCCTTCACGGCCTTCTGGAACGCCGCGTTGCCCTTCAGTGCGGGGACCGTGTCAGCGATCTTGATCAGATAGCTGTCGTCCTTGAACTTGTCGGTGGTCTCCTCGGGGTGCCACTTCTTCGAGTACATCGCGGTCTTGTACTCGAGGAAGGCCTCGGGGCTGACGTTGAGCGCGGCGCCCAGCGCGCTGAGCGCGTTCTTGGAGCCCTCGCCGGTCAGGTTCTTGTCGAGGAAGGTGGCACCGACGTACTGGATCTTGAACTTGCCCGCGTCGAGGTCCTTCTTGACGGTCGGGCCGACCGCCTGCTCGAACTCGGCGCAGACCGGACAGCGCGGGTCCTCGTACATCACCAGGGTCTTCTTGGCGCTGCTCTTGCCGAGGACGATCGTCGTGCCGTCCGTGCCCGTGGTGTTGGCCGGCTTGACGAGCTTGTCGTTCTTCGCGGCCTCCCAGTACGCGGGCTTGTTGGCCTGCACGACGGCGTAGCCTATGCCGCCGGCCGCGGCCAGGACGGCCACGACCGAGGCTGCCACGATGAGCTGCCGCCTGGCCTTGTCGCGCTTGGCCTGCCGCTCGCGCTCCTGGCGCAGCCGCTCCCGGGCCGCCATCTTCGCCGACTGGCTGTTCCGCTTGCTCATATGGGTGATCTCCATGTGGGACGCGCACACGTCGTACGCGGGATACGTGTGGGGGACTGATCGTGCTCAGGCGAATGCCGGTGAGCACGGCGGTCCACGCCGTCCCAGGGAGTGTGTGAGGAGCCGGTCGCGGGCGGCGGCGCGGCGCGGGGCCGGGCGGGGCAGCCGGCGGGTCGGCAGCGGCCGTGCGGCGACCGCGGCCACCGCCAGCAGCAGCGGCCGGAACGTGGTGGCGGCGACCGCCCGCAGCAGCTGGGTCAGGGCCCGCTCGCCCCGGCGCAGCCAGGCGGCGGCGAGCAGCCCCACGCCGATGTGCGCGGCGAGCAGCAGCCAGGCGGCGGCCGGGCTGGCGTGGGCGAGCAGCGCCCCGGCGCGGTCGGGACCGCTGGTCATCTGGGCCAGGGGGGTGCCCACCCGGCCCTGGCACAGCACGTCCAGGCCGACCGCGCGCAGCGGACCGGCGACCGGGCCGCCCACGCGGCCGTAGCAGGCGTGCTGGCCCGTGGTGAACACCGTGTCGGCGGCCAGCTCCAGCGGGATCAGCAGGGCCGCGATCCGGCCGAAGCCGCGCTCACGGCCCGCCAGCGCGTACGCGGTGACGAACACTCCGGCGGTGACCGCGCCCACGGTCGCCAGCGGCAGCGGAGCACGGGACAGCAGCACGTGCGACGCGGTGCTGAGCGTCACGACGAAGGCCGTGAACAGTGCCGCGCGCACGGCTCTGAGCTGGGTCCCGGATATGTCCATAGCGAAAGGAGAGTCTGTCACGTACGCGGGTAAGGCGCCCCTAAAGGGTGCCTGTGAATCCGCGGAGCCTACAGCCCCGGAATCCGGCCGTTGCGGAACAGGTCGACGAAGATCTGGTGATCGGCACGCGCGCGTGCGCCGTAGCTGTGCGCGAAGTCCACCAGCAGGGGCGCGAAGCCCTCCTCGTCGGCCGCGAGCGCCGCGTCGATGGCCCGCTCGGTGGAGAACGGCACCAGGGACTCGCCGGAGGTGTCGTCCGCCGCCGCGTGCATGGTGGCGGTGGCCCGGCCCAGGTCGGCGACGACGGCCGCGATCTCCTCCGGGTCGTCGATGTCGTCCCAGTCCAGGTCCACGGCGTACGGCGAGACCTCGGCGACCAGCTGGCCCGCGCCGTCCAGCTCGGTCCACCCGAGCCACGGGTCGGCGTGCGCCTGCAGGGCGCGCTGGGAGATCACCGTGCGGTGGCCCTCGTGCTGGAAGTACTCCGCGATGGCCGGATCCGTGATGTGCCGGGAGACGGCCGGGGTCTGGGCCTGCTTGATGTAGATCACGACATCGTTCTCCAGGGCGTCGCTGTGGCCCTCCAGGAGGATGTTGTACGACGGCAGGCCCGCCGAGCCGATGCCGATGCCCCGGCGGCCCACGACGTCCTTCACCCGGTAGGAGTCCGGGCGGGCCAGGGAGGAGTCCGGCAGCGTCTCCAGATAGCCGTCGAAGGCCGCGAGGACCTTGTAGCGGGTGGCCGCGTCCAGCTCGATGGAGCCGCCGCCCGGCGCGAAGCGGCGCTCGAAGTCGCGGATCTCGGTCATCGAGTCGAGCAGGCCGAACCGGGTCAGCGAGCGGGCGTCACGCAGCGCGTCCAGCAGCGGACCCTGCGCGGTGTCCAGCGTGAACGGCGGCACCTCGTCCCGTTTGGCGCCCGTGGCCAGGGCGTGGATGCGCGCGCGGTAGGCGGCGGCGTACACCGTCACCAGCTCGGTGATCTGCGCGTCGCTGAGGGCCTTCGCGTACCCGATGAGCGCGACCGACGCCGAGAACCGCTTCAGGTCCCAGGTGAACGGGCCGACGTAGGCCTCGTCGAAGTCGTTGACGTTGAAGACGAGGCGGCCGTTGGAGTCCATGTACGTGCCGAAGTTCTCCGCGTGCAGATCGCCGTGGATCCACACGCGCGAGGTGCGCTCGTCCAGGTACGGGCCGCCGCGCTTCGAGCCGAACTGAGTGTTCGCAGTCAGGTCGTGGTAGAAGAGGGCCGCCGTGCCCCGGTAGAACGCGAAGGCCGAGGCCGCCATCTTCCGGAACTTCACCCGGAACGCGGCCGGGTCGGCGGCCAGGAGCCGGCCGAAGGCGGTGTCGAAGACGGCGAGGATCTCCTCGCCGCGCTGCTCCTCGTCGAGCTGGGGGACCGACATCGCGGGGTGCCTCCTGGTGCGTTACCTGTACGACAGCGTTTCTGCCGTCTCCAACGCACGAAGGTACGCCGGAGTGCCCGCCCCTCGCCCGACCACCACCCCTCGTCGAGGCGCTTCGCGCCAAGTCTTCATCTCGTTGTCAGTGGCGAGGCATAGACTTCGACGCTGACCCCAGAACTGTCCGCCAGCCCGTCGCCGAGTGTTTCCCCCGGAGGCCTCACCGTGTCAAAGCCGCCCTTCACGCACCTGCACGTCCACACCCAGTACTCGCTGCTGGACGGTGCCGCGCGGCTGAAGGACATGTTCAACGCCTGCAACGAGATGGGCATGACGCACATCGCCATGTCCGATCACGGCAACCTCCACGGGGCGTACGACTTCTTCCACTCCGCGAAGAAGGCCGGAATCACCCCGATCATCGGGATCGAGGCGTATGTCGCCCCCGAGTCCCGGCGGAACAAGCGCAAGATCCTCTGGGGCCAGCCGCACCAGAAGCGGGACGACGTCTCCGGTTCCGGTGGTTACACCCACAAGACGATGTGGGCCGTGAACAAGACCGGCCTGCACAACCTCTTCCGGCTCTCCTCCGACGCCTACGCCGAGGGCTGGCTGCAGAAGTGGCCCCGGATGGACAAGGAGACCATCGCCCAGTGGTCCGAGGGCATCGTCGCCTCCACCGGCTGCCCCTCCGGCGAGGTGCAGACCCGGCTGCGCCTCGGCCACTTCGACGAGGCGCTGAAGGCCGCCGCCGACTACCAGGACATCTTCGGCAAGGACAAGTACTTCCTGGAGCTGATGGACCACGGCATCGAGATCGAGCGCCGGGTCCGCGACGGCCTGCTGGAGATCGGCAAGAAGCTCGGCATCCCGCCGCTGGTCACCAACGACTCGCACTACACGTACGCGCACGAGGCGGGCGCCCACGACGCCCTGCTGTGCATCCAGACCGGCAAGAACCTCTCCGACCCGGACCGCTTCAAGTTCGACGGCACCGGCTACTACCTGAAGTCCACGGACGAGATGTACGCCATCGACTCCTCGGACGCCTGGCAGGAGGGCTGCGCCAACACGCTCCTCGTCGCCGAGATGGTGGACACCACCGGCATGTTCGAGAAGCGCGACCTCATGCCCAAGTTCGACATCCCCGAGGGCTACACCGAGGTCACCTGGTTCCAGGAGGAGGTCCGCCGCGGCATGGAGCGCCGCTACCCGGGCGGCGTCCCCGAGGACCGCCAGAAGCAGGCCGAGTACGAGATGGACGTCATCATCCAGATGGGGTTCCCGGGCTACTTCCTCGTGGTCGCCGACTTCATCATGTGGGCCAAGCGCCAGGGCATCGCGGTCGGCCCCGGCCGGGGCTCCGCGGCCGGCTCGATCGTCGCCTACGCGCTCGGCATCACCGACCTCGACCCGATCCCGCACGGCCTGATCTTCGAGCGGTTCCTCAACCCCGAGCGCATCTCGATGCCCGATGTCGACATCGACTTCGACGAGCGCCGGCGCGTCGAGGTGATCCGGTACGTGACCGAGAAGTACGGCGCCGACAAGGTCGCCATGATCGGCACCTACGGCACCATCAAGGCCAAGAACGCGATCAAGGACTCCGCGCGCGTGCTGGGCTACCCGTACGCGATGGGCGACCGCATCACCAAGGCCATGCCCGCCGACGTCCTCGGCAAGGGAATCCCGCTGTCCGGCATCACCGACCCCAGCCACCCGCGCTACAGCGAGGCCGGCGAGGTCCGGGGGATGTACGAGAACGAGCCGGACGTGAAGAAGGTCATCGACACCGCGCGCGGTGTGGAGGGCCTGGTCCGGCAGATGGGCGTGCACGCCGCCGGCGTGATCATGTCCAGCGAGACCATCACCGAGCACGTCCCGGTCTGGGTGAGGCACACCGACGGCGTGACCATCACCCAGTGGGACTACCCGAGCTGTGAGTCGCTCGGCCTGCTGAAGATGGACTTCCTGGGTCTGCGCAACCTCACGATCATGGACGACGCCGTCAAGATGGTGAAGGCCAACAAGGGGATCGACATCGACCTCCTGAGCCTCCCGCTCGACGACCCCACGACCTTCGAGCTGCTCCAGCGCGGCGACACCCTCGGCGTCTTCCAGTTCGACGGCGGTCCCATGCGGTCCCTGCTGCGGCTGATGAAGCCGGACAACTTCGAAGACATCTCCGCCGTGTCGGCCCTGTACCGGCCGGGCCCGATGGGCATGAACTCCCACACGAACTACGCGCTGCGCAAGAACGGGCAGCAGGAGATCACGCCGATCCACCCCGAGCTGGAGGCGCCGCTCAAGGAGGTCCTGGACGTCACCTACGGCCTGATCGTCTACCAGGAGCAGGTGCAGAAGGCCGCCCAGATCATCGCGGGCTACTCGCTCGGTGAGGCCGACATCCTCCGCCGCGTGATGGGCAAGAAGAAGCCGGAGGAGCTGGAGAAGAACTTCGTCATCTTCCAGGCCGGCGCCCGCAAGAACGGCTACAGCGACGAAGCCATCCAGGCGCTCTGGGACGTGCTGGTCCCCTTCGCCGGCTACGCGTTCAACAAGGCGCACTCCGCGGCGTACGGCCTGGTGTCGTACTGGACCGCGTACCTGAAGGCGAACCACCCCGCCGAGTACATGGCCGCCCTGCTCACCTCGGTCAAGGACGACAAGGACAAGTCGGCGGTCTACCTCAACGAGTGCCGCCGCATGGGCATCCGGGTGCTCCCGCCGAACGTCAACGAGTCCGAGGCCAACTTCGCCGCCCAGGGCGACGACGTGATCCTCTTCGGCCTGTCCGCCGTCCGCAACGTCGGCACCAACGTGGTCGAGTCGATCATCAAGTGCCGCAAGGCCAAGGGGAAGTACGCCTCGTTCCCCGACTACCTCGACAAGGTCGAGGCGGTGGTCTGCAACAAGCGCACCACCGAATCGCTGATCAAGGCCGGCGCCTTCGACTCGATGGGCCACACCCGCAAGGGCCTCATGGCGCAGTACGAGCCGATGATCGACAACGTGGTCGCGGTCAAGCGCAAGGAGGCCGAGGGGCAGTTCGACCTCTTCGGCGGGATGGGCGAGGAGACCACCAGCGAGCCCGGCTTCGGCCTCGACGTGGAGTTCACCGACGACGAGTGGGACAAGACCTATCTGCTCGCCCAGGAGCGGGAGATGCTCGGTCTGTACGTCTCCGACCACCCGCTCTTCGGCCTGGAGCACGTGCTGTCCGACAAGGCGGACGCGGGGATCGCCCAGCTCACCGGCGGTGACTACGGGGACGGCTCGGTGGTGACCATCGGCGGCATCATCTCGGGCCTGCAGCGCAAGATGACCAAGCAGGGCAACGCCTGGGCCATCGCCACCGTCGAGGACCTGGCGGGCTCCATCGAGTGCATGTTCTTCCCGGCCACCTACCAGCTGGTGTCCACCCAACTGGTCGAGGACGCCGTGGTGTTCGTCAAGGGCCGCCTCGACAAGCGCGAGGACGTGCCGCGGCTCGTCGCCATGGAGCTGATGGTCCCGGACCTGTCCAACGCGGGCACCAACGCGCCGGTGGTGCTCACCATCCCGGCCGTGAAGGTGACCCCGCCGATGGTCAGCCGCCTCGGCGAGATCCTCAGCCACCACAAGGGCGACAGCGAGGTCCGGATCAAGCTCCAGGGGCCGCGGAAGACCACCGTGCTCCGCCTGGACCGGCACCGGGTCAAGCCCGACCCGGCGCTGTTCGGCGACCTGAAGGTCCTGCTCGGCCCGTCCTGCCTGGCCGGCTGAGGCCCGGCGGAGGACGTCAACGTGAAGGGGCGCACCCTCGACGGGTGCGCCCCTCACCTATGCCCGGGCTTCAACTGCCCTTTAGTTGTGGCCGAAGCTCTTCTGCTTCTTGCGAGCGGCCTCCGAGGGGCTGCCCGGGGCGTGCGCGATGGGCGGCTCGTGCTCCTCCGCCTGCGGACGCTGCGCGTGCTCGGACTGCGGAGCGCGGTTCTGCGGGCCGGACTGCTTGCGGTTCTTGTTCTTGGCCATGGTGATCTGCCTCCTGTGGGGGATCTAGGGGCCAGGGCCGGGACCAGATTCACATACGCTGACATCAAGCGCATGTCGGATAATTACCGTGTGTGACAGGGGTGGTGGGCGGACCGGAACCGCAAACGCCACGCCGAAGATCGAGTTCGGGCCGTTAACCCCCGCGTGGTCGGGCAGACTCGAAGGAAGTCCGAAGCAAAACCTCCCGGGAAGAGGGTGAGTCGCGTGGACCGCTGCATCGTCCTGGTGGACGCCGGGTATCTGCTGGGAGCCGCCGCCAGCCTCCTCGCCGGTGAGCCCTCGCGGTCCCGGATCACCGTCGACCACGCCGCGCTGATCCAGGCGCTGCGAGAACGCGCGGAGTCCGACACCGAGCGCCCCCTGCTGCGCATCTACTGGTTCGACGGCGCCCCCGACCGGGTCCCCCAGCCGGAGCATCGCCGGCTGCGCGTGATGCCCCGGGTCACCGTCCGGCTGGGCGCCCTCACCCGCAGCGACGGACGCTGGGCCCAGAAGGGCGTCGACGCCGCCATGCACGCCGAGCTGACCGAGCTGGCCCGCAACCGCGCCTGCTCCGACGTCGTCCTCGTCACCGGCGACGGCGATCTGCTGCCCGGCATGATGGCCGCCAAGGAGCACGGCGTCGCCGTCCACCTGTGGGCCGTCCAGGCCGCGGACGGCGACTACAACCAGTCCGAGGACCTGGTCGCCGAGGCCGACGAGCGGCGCGTGCTGGACCGCGCCTGGATCACCCAGGCCGTCCGCGCCAAGGAGCTGACCGGCGTCTGCGCCCCGCCGCCCGCGCCCCGCCCCGAGATCGCCGCGATCCTCTCCGCGCCGCTGCCCGAGTCCGCGCTCACCACGGCCACCGAGCGGCCCGCCGAACAGCCCGCCCACCCGCCTGCCGCCGCCGCGGCCGAGAACGGCACCCAGGAGCGGGTGACCGCCCCCAGGGGCGTTCCCACCCCCAAGGACCTGGCCGCGCTGCGCGCACCCGGCACCCAGTCCGTGCAGCACCCGGCGACCGCGACCCTGCGCTGGTCCTCCGACAAGGGCTGGGTCGACCGGCCGGGCGTGGTCGCCGAGCCCCCCGAGGCCGCCTCCATGCCGACGCTGGCCCAGCTCACCACCGCCGAGCAGCGGTGGGCCGACCGGGAGGAGGACATCACCACCGTCGGCGGCGACCCGTACGAGGTCGGGCAGGTCTTCGCCCGCCGCTGGATGTCCCGCCTCGGCGACCAGAGCCATCTGCAGCGGCTGTCGCAGATGTACCCGCGCATCCCGCACCGGATCGACGGGGAGCTGCTGCGCTACGCGGCACGGTTCGGGCTGCTCGCGCACAAGGACGACCAGATCGACGAGCACGACCGTTACGCCATTCGGGCGGGGTTCTGGCGGGAGATCGACGTGCCGGCGGCGGCCGAACAGCAGGCGCCCGCCGCCGACTGAATGCCCGGAGCCGCCCCCAAAGGCGAGTAAAGGCCCCCGACCCCGTACTCTCGTCCCTTGTGAGCACGCGCGCGGGACAGGCACTTCGGTACGACGAGGTCGTACGCGTGCGCGGGCTCGGCAAGACCTACCCGGCGGTGAAGGGCCGGCGGGGCGCGCCGGGCACCCCCGAGGTGCGGGCCACCGACGGCGTGGAGCTGGACGTGCGGCGCGGTGAGGTCTTCGGGCTGCTCGGCCCGAACGGCGCCGGCAAGTCCACCCTCGTACGGCAGCTCACCGGGCTGCTGCGGCCGGACACGGGCAGCGTCGAGATACTCGGCCACGACATCGTGCGCCACCCCGAGCGGGCCGCCCGGCTCCTCGCCTACCTGGGCCAGGAGTCCACCGCCCTGGACGAGCTGACCGTCTCCCTCGCCGCCGAGACCACCGGACGCCTGCGCGGTCTGGACGTCCGGCGGGCCAGAGCCGAGCGGGACGCCGTCCTGGAGGAGCTGGGGCTGACCCCGATCGCCGGACGGGCGCTGAAGAAGCTGTCCGGCGGGCAGCGGCGGCTCGCCTGCTTCGCCGCCGCGCTGGTCGGGGAACGGCCGCTGCTCGTGCTGGACGAGCCGACCACCGGCATGGACCCGGTGGCCCGGCGCGCGGTCTGGGCGGCCGTGGACCGGCGGCGGGCCGAGCGCGGTACGACCGTGCTGCTGGTCACCCACAACGTCATCGAGGCCGAGACGGTCCTGGACCGGGTCGCCGTGCTCGACGAGGGCCGGGTCATCGCCTGCGACACCCCCGCCGGACTCAAGGCACAGGTCGCCGGCGAGGTGCGGGTCGAACTGGTGTGGCGGGAGCGGGCACCGCTGGAGGTGCCCGAGGTCGCCGTGCTGCGCGAGCGGGCCGTGGAGTCCGGCCGGCGCTGGACGCTCCGGCTCGCGCCCGAGGAGGCCCGCGCCGTCGTCGCCACGGTGACCGGCGGGACCGCCTTCGCCGCCCTGGACGACTTCACGCTCGCCACGCCCAGCCTGGAGGACGTCTACCTGGCGCTGGGCGGCGCGGCCCGGCAGGGGCTGGTGAAGACGTGAGCGCACCGGCCGCGGAACGCGTACGGGTCGGCGCGACCGCCGTAGCGAAGAGGCGCGCTGGAGCGATGGCCGTAGCGAAGAGGCCCGCCGTGGCGACTGCCGTGGGGAAGAGGAGCAGCCCGTCGTGAGTGTCGTACCCGCCGAGGTTCTGCCGGGCGGTGCCCGGGCCGTGCCGGACACGGCGGCCGGTGCGGCCGAGCTCGGGCCTCCCGCGCGGCTGTGGCCGTCGCTGGTGGCCGTCTACCGGGCGCAGTTGTCCCGGGCCCGGGTGGCGCGGATCCCGCTGCTGTTCGTGGCGACCTTCCAGTCCATCGGCATCGCCGTGATGATGCGCGGCGTCGTCGACAGCGGCCATGAGGCCCAGTCCGTGGTGGCCGGGTCCTCCGTGCTGGTCGTCGCGTACGTCGCGCTGAACCTGCTGTCGCAGTACTTCGGGCAGCTGCGGGCCAGCGGCGGGCTCGACCACTACGCCACGCTGCCGGTGCCGCCGGCGGCCGTGGTGCTGGGTGCGGCGGCGGCGTACGCCTCCTTCACCGTGCCGGGGACCTTGGTGACGGCCGTCTTCGGCTGCGTGCTGTTCGGGCTGCCGCTGTCCAACCTGTGGATCCTGGTGGCCGTCATCCCGCTCGCGGGGGCCGCGCTGGCCGGGCTGGGCGCCGCCTGCGGGCTGCTCGCGTCCCGGCCGGAGCTGGCCACGCTCCTCGGGCAGCTCGGCATGTCGGCCGCGCTGCTGCTGGGCGTGCTGCCGGCCGACCGGATGCCGGGGATCGTACGGCTGGCCCGTGATCTGCTGCCGTCGACCTATGGCGTGGAGGCGTACGCGCGGACCTTCGGGGCGGACCCCGACTGGGCCGTCGTCCTCGTCGACCTGGGGGTGTGCGCGGGTGTCGGTGTGGTCTCGCTGGCCGTGGCGACCTGGGCGTACCGCAGGGCCGCCGTCCGGTGACGCGGCCCACAGGACGACCTGGCACGATGGTCGGGTGACCGCACCGCTGACTCCGCCTCCTCCGCCGCACGAGAACTCCCCGCACCAGCTCTGGCAGGCGCCGCCGCCGGCCGGGGCGCCGGGCGCGGGCGCGTACGAACAGGACGGCCCCGGGATGAAGACGGAACTGCGGGAGGCCGCCGTGATCGCGGTGGCGGTGACGCTCGGCGGGGTGCTGCTGGGGCTGCTGTGGTGGTGGCTGGCGCCGCACGTGCCGCTGATCGGTGACGAGGTCGACAAGAACTGGGTCGTCTACGTCAAGGACAGCGAGGGCGAGCAGGCGGTCGGGGTGGACGGAACGTTCACTCTGCTGGGGCTCGCCTTCGGGCTCGTCAGTGCCGTGGTGGTGTTCGTGCTGCGGCGGCGCGGCGGTGTGCCGGCCGTGGTGGCACTCGGCCTCGGCGGGCTGCTCGGATCCCTGCTGGCCTGGCGGCTCGGGGTGTGGCTGGGGCCCGAGTCCGACGTGCTCGCGCACGCGCGGGCCGTGGGCAAGGGGGTGACGTTCCCGGCGCCGCTGGAGCTGTCGGCGAAGGGAGCGTTGCTGGCGTGGCCGTTCGCCGGGCTGCTGGTGCATCTCGGACTGACCGCGCTGTTCGGGCCCCGGGACCCCGAGGTGCCGTAACCAGGGCTCCGCCCCCTGGACCCCCGGACCCGTGCCCGTCCACCACCCGTCTCGGCCGGCTGACAGGCGCGGCGGAGGACGTACGCGTCAGCCGCGTCCGATCGGCGCCAGCACCGCCTCCGTCAGCTTCGCCAGGTCCTCCGGCGCCAGCTCGACCTCCAGGCCCCGGCGGCCCGCCGAGACGCAGATCGTCGCATGGGACTCCGCCGAGTCGTCGATGACCGTCGGGAGCTTCTTGCGCTGGCCGAGCGGGGAGATGCCGCCGCG
Organism: Streptomyces sp. NPDC052721; assembly: GCF_040678315.1. Classification (NCBI taxonomy): domain Bacteria; kingdom Bacillati; phylum Actinomycetota; class Actinomycetes; order Kitasatosporales; family Streptomycetaceae; genus Streptomyces; species Streptomyces sp. NPDC052721. The sequence continues at coordinate 110,194 of NZ_JBFATL010000001.1, forward strand.
GACGTAGCCCGTGGTGCGTTCGGCGAGGGTCGGGTCGGCCATGGTCGCCCGCTTGCCGCCCACCGCCGCCGCGAGGGCCTTCAGATCCAGCGAGCCGGCCACCGGGACCACACCGACCACCAGGGAGCCGTCGACGTCGGCCACCAGGGTCTTGAAGACGCGGTCGGGGGAGACGCCCATCGCCTCCGCCGCCTCCTCGCCGTAGGACGGGTGGGAGGGGTCGTGGTCGTAGGCGTGGACCGTGAAGTCCACGCCCGCCGCCGTCAGGGCCACCGTCGCGGGCGTTCCCCCGGACTGCTGCTTCTTCGACTTCTTCGCCATCGGGGTGTCGGGCTTCCCTCAGTTCAGACTCGTCGGCGCCCGCGTCAGCTCGAACGCGGGCAATGACGGCAGGCTACGGATGATGGACGTCTCGGCGCGAAGGAGTTTCAGCTCGTCCCGGAGCCGGGAGGCCGTGTCCGGGGCCTGGAGCAGACGCTGCTTGGTCGGTGTGTCGTGCACCATCGCCGCGGCCACCAGGTACGACACCACGCCCGGGTCGTCCGGCAGGTCGGCACCGGTGGACAGTGAGCGCTCGCGGGCGCCCGCCAGGCGCTTCTGGTACTGGCGGAAGGAGCGCAGGACGCCCTCGGCCAGCGCGCCGGCCTCGTCCCCGGGCTCCTCCGGCAGCTCCTCCAGCTCGGCGGTCAGGAACGGACCGGACGCGTCCACGGACAGCAGGCGGACGCGGGTCGTGCCCGTCGCCAGGACCTCGAAGGTGCCGTCGGAGCGTTCCCGGATGGTCGCCGCGTCCGCCACACAGCCCACCCCGTGGAAGGCCTTGAGCGGGTCGGGGCCGAAGCCGGCGGCCGGGCCCCGGTCGGGCTGGGCCGTGGGGTCCGGCATGCCCGGGGCGCTCGGCGCGACCTCGTGGCCGTCGCGGATGGCGACGACGGCGAAGCGGCGCGGCTCCTCCTCGGGCGTCTTCGACAGCGTGCGCATCATGGCGCGATAACGCTCCTCGAAGACGTTCAGCGGCAGCACGAGCCCCGGGAACAACACCGAGTTCAGCGGAAAGAGCGGGAGACGGACGGTGGTCACGGCGCCCCAGCCTAGTGGTCGGCGGCGCGGGCGTGTCCGCCGTGCTCGCCGAGGGGGTCCCGGGACGCCGTCAGCAGCCCGGCCGGGGCGGGCCGCGGACCCGCCGTCTCCAGGTGTTCGCGCACCCTCAGGAAGTGGCCGAGCGGGTCGTCCGAGAGCCGGTCCCAGGGGAAGGAGGTGGCGTACGGGCCGATCAGGCGCAGCTGGGTGCGGGCGTCCTCCCAGCGGTCCAGCCGCAGCAGGAGGTACAGCAGTTTGTTGCGGACCTCGGCGGGCCACGGGTCGGCCTCCGGGAAACGCCCGGACAGCTCGATGGCGCGGTCGGCCGCCGCGTCCAGCCGGGCGCGCGGCACCTCGGCGTCGCAGCCGTCGGTCAGATAGCCGAAGGCCGCCCGGGCGGGCAGCGCCTGGACGAGCGAGTCGGCCGGGGCGTCCTGCGCGGCCCGGTCGGCGAAGTCGAAGCACTCCCGGTGGGAGCCATGAGGAGTGTGGGGGGCGTCTCCCCACAGGACGCAGCAGAAGGCGGCCAGGTAGCGCAGGGCGGCCACGTGGCAGCCGTAGTGGTGCGGGGCGCGCCGGACGGCCGCCTCCCACAGCTCCTCGAAGTAGCGGTGCCCGGCCCGCGACCCGCGCGCGTGGTCGAGCGCGATCCGCCAGGGCACCGGGTCGCGGTCGTCGGCGCGGGCGGCGGCGGTGATGAGCGGGCTCACCTCGCGCAGCAGCTCGGAGCGGGCCGGCGAGGGCCAGGCGCGGTCCACCGCCAGCTGGGCCCCGAGCAGCAGCACGCCGGGGTCGTCGGGGGCGACGGCGCGCCACTCCTCGTACCACTCGGGGCGCGAGCGGGCGAAGGCGGCCAGGCGCCGCACGTACCGGTCCCGGTTCTCCCACTCGGCCGCGGTGCGGGTGGCGGCGAGCAGGCCGGCCGCGGCGGCGTACTCGCCCCGGCCGGCCGCGACCAGCGCGGGTGAGAGGCGGTCGTCGGGCGCGTCGAGCACGGCCTCGTCCCCGGCCGACGGGCGGCCGGCCGGGCGCGCGGAGCGTTTGGTCATCCGGGTGGGGCGGATGAACGAGGGCAGCAGAGCCATGGTTCGACCATTGAAAGTCCGCAGGTCGGGGCGGCGCCAGAGGGTCTGGGCAACTCATGGAAAGTTGTACGGCCACAAGTCAAGGACCGGTAAAGGGTGAATGTGTGTTTTGTGCGGAGTGTGTGCGCGAAGGGTGGGTTCCGTCAGCTCTCATGGATGGCGCCGGCCCCGCCGCCGCATTCCGTCGCCGCCCGCTGCATTCCGTCCGCGCCGCCGGGTTCCGTCAGCCCCGCCGCAGCAGCCGGGTCGCGCCCGCCGCCACCGTCGTCGCCAGGACCCAGCCGATCAGGATCAGCGCCGCCGCCAGCCACTGCCAGCCGCCGCGCAGCTGCCACTGGCCGGCCTGCCCCAGGTCGATCACCGGCAGCAGCAGGTCCAGCGTGAACAGCGCCGGGCTCCAGACCGGATGGCCGCCGGAGCTGACCGGCGGATGGTCCGCGCGCGCGAAGGCGAGCGTGCCCGCCGCCCACAGCACCGCCATCCACACCGCGGCCCGGCCCGGGCGGTAGCCGTAGGCGACCGTCCAGTCCTGGAGGTAACCCCAGAACTTGCCGGCCAGCGGCAGCGTCTCGCGCCGCCGGCGCTGTTTGGCGAGCAGCACCTCGCGCGCGTCCTCGTCCTCCCCGGCCGCCCGCAGCACCGCCGCCAGCCGCTCGTACGGCTCGGGGGCGTACTCGGCGGTGGCCGCCGCCACCCAGTCCAGGCGCTGGGTCAGGGGGAACGGGCCCTGCGGCACCAGGCTCTCGTAGGCGAACCCGCCCATGTGCAGATTGCCCGCGTCCGGCCAGCTGCTCGCCCGGTCCACCAGGTTCACGACCCGCGCGCCGGACAGCACCACCTTGCCGCGCTGCGGCTTGTCCCCGAGGAAGCGCAGTTCCGGCGTCTGCACCCGGCGCAGCGACAGTTCCTGGTCGTCGGTGAAGGCGAACCGGGCCCGCTCCAGGTCGACGGCGTCCCCGAACCGCCCGTCGTCCAGGCGCACCCCGCCCCGGGACTCGAACCGCTGGATGCGCGTCCCGCGCGCGGGTGTCGTGCCGCTCAGCAGCGGGTTGCCCACGCCGGCCGGGGTCAGGTACAGGGTGCGCTCGACCGTCAGCTGGGGGGCGTTGAGGGCGAAACGGGCGTAGGGGTTGGCGAGCTTGGCGCCGCGCAGGCTGAGCGAGACGCCGATCTGGGCGCCGCGCAGGCTGAACTCGCCGTGCGACTCCAGCATCTCCGCCTGGAGGTCCTGGCCGACGGTCAGGCCGTCGGCCGCGATGGACCGCCCGCTGCGGTCCCGGTAGGCGACCGCCTGGTTGAGCAGCAGATCGGTGCCGATGTGCGCGTCCGTCAGCCGGACGCCGTTCTGGAACCGGCAGCGCGGCAGATGCAGATCGCCCTCCGTGTGCACCCGGGCGGCCTCCAGGCGCGGCACCGCGCAGTCCACCAGGCGCAGGGTCGTGAACCGGGCCTCCGGCAGCCGGACCTCCTCGTCGAAGCGGCAGCCGCGCAGCTCCACGTACGGCGTGACCTGGCCGCCCGCCAGATCCAGCGGGTCGGTGACGCGCACGCCGACGAGCTTCAGCGCGGACACCCGGCCGGCGAGCGCCGGCGGGCCGTCGAGAAGCAGCCAGCAGACGATGCGGGCCCGTACGGTCCGCTCCGGACCCCAGGGATGCCCGCCGTGCGGATCGTCCACCGCGAAGTCGCCGCTGCTCAGGTCGTACACGCTGCCGTTGCGGAAGGCCTGCCACATGCCCGCCTCGGTCGCGGTCAGGTCGTCCGGCAGGTCCCCCGTGCGGATGCCGGCCCCCTCGCTCACGTTCTCCTCTTCCGGTTCGCTGGTTTTCGTACAGCCGTTCATGCCCTCTGTGACCGCCGGGACACCACCCGTGAAGGTGATCTTCCGGGTTCCGGCCAGCCTATGTACCAGCCATTGGCCCACGGTCTGTATCAGCCATTGATACGCGCGGACGGCTCCCGACGGCGGTCTGAGAGAATTGGGACTGTGATTTCCCGAATCGATCTGCGCGGCGACGCCCTTCCCGAGGGCCCCGCCCTGCGCGACCTGCTGCCCCGAGCCGACTTCGACGTTCAGGCCGCCCTGGAGAAGGTGCGCCCGATCTGCGAGGCCGTGCATCATCGTGGCGACGCGGCGCTGATCGACTTCGCCGAGAAGTTCGACGGAGTACGGCTGGAAACCGTCCGTGTCCCGGCCCGGGCGCTCACCGACGCGCTCGCCGGTCTCGACCCGGCCGTGCGCGCCGCCCTGGAGGAGTCCATCCGCCGCGCCCGGCTGGTCCACCGCGAGCAGCGCCGTACGACCCGCACCACGCAGGTCGTGCCCGGCGGCTCGGTGACCGAGAAATGGGTTCCGGTCGAGCGCGTCGGGCTGTACGCGCCCGGAGGCCGCTCGGTCTACCCGTCCTCCGTGGTGATGAACGTGGTGCCCGCCCAGGAGGCCGGCGTCGAGTCCGTCGCGCTCGCCTCACCGGCCCAGGCCGAGTTCGGCGGCCTGCCGCACCCGACGATCCTCGCCGCCTGCGCCCTGCTCGGCGTGGACGAGGTGTACGCGGCCGGCGGCGCCACCGCCGTCGCGATGTTCGCGTACGGCACGGAGTCCTGCCCGCCCGCCAACATGGTCACCGGCCCGGGCAACATCTGGGTCGCCGCCGCCAAGCGCTACTTCACCGGCAAGATCGGCATCGACGCCGAGGCCGGCCCGACCGAGATCGCGATCCTCGCGGACGCCGGCGCCGACCCGGTGCACGTCGCCGCCGACCTGATCAGCCAGGCCGAGCACGACCCGCTGGCGGCGGCCGTCCTGGTCACCGACTCCGTCGAGCTGGCGGACGCGGTCGAGAAGGAGCTGGAGCCGCAGGTCGCGGCCACCAAGCACATCGAGGACCGGATCGTGCCCGCGCTGAAGGGCAAGCAGTCCGCCATCGTGCTGGTCGACGGCATCGACGAGGGCCTGCGGGTGGTCGACGCGTACGGCGCCGAGCACCTGGAGATCCAGACCGCCGACGCCGCGGCGGTGGCCGGCCGGGTCCGCAACGCCGGCGCGATCTTCATCGGCCCCTGGGCCCCCGTCTCGCTCGGCGACTACGCGGCGGGCTCCAACCACGTCCTGCCCACCGGCGGCTGCGCCTGCCACTCCTCGGGCCTGTCCGTCCAGTCCTTCCTGCGCGGCATCCACATCGTGGACTACACGAAGGACGCGCTCGCCGACGTCGCCCACCACGTGGTGACGCTGGCGGAGGCGGAGGACCTGCCGGCGCACGGCGCGGCGATCAAGGCCCGGTTCGGATGGAAGGTGCCTGAGAGCAAGTGAGCGACGTGCGGATCGACGATCTCCCCGTACGGGACGAGCTGCGCGGCAAGTCCCCCTACGGCGCGCCCCAGTTGGACGTCCCCGTACGGCTGAACACCAACGAGAACCCCTACCCGCTGCCCGAGCCGCTGGTCGAGCGGATCGCGGAGCGGGTGCGGGAGGCCGCTCGCGGCCTGAACCGCTACCCCGACCGGGACGCCGTTCAGCTGCGCACCGAGCTGGCCAAGTACCTCACCAGGACCGGCAAGTACCCCCTCGGCGTCGAGAACGTGTGGGCCGCCAACGGCTCCAACGAGGTCATCCAGCAGCTGCTGCAGACCTTCGGCGGACCGGGCCGTACGGCGATCGGCTTCGAGCCGTCGTACTCGATGCACGCGCTCATCGCGCGCGGGACCGGCACCGGCTGGATCTCCGGCCCGCGCGGCGAGGACTTCACCATCGACCTCGACGCGGCCCGGCGGGCCGTCGCCGAACACAAGCCGGACGTCGTCTTCATCACCACCCCCAACAACCCCACGGGCAACGCGGTCCCGCCGGAGACGGTCCTCGCGCTGTACGAGGCGGCGCAGGCGGCCAAGCCGTCCATGGTGATCGTGGACGAGGCGTACATCGAGTTCAGCCACGGCGACTCGCTGCTGCCGCTGCTTCAGGGCCGCCCGCACCTGGTGGTCTCCCGGACGATGTCCAAGGCGTTCGGCGCGGCCGGCCTGCGCCTCGGCTACCTGGCCGCACACCCGGCGGTCGTGGACGCCGTCCAGCTCGTCCGGCTGCCGTACCACCTGTCGGCGATCACCCAGGCGACCGCCCTGGCCGCGCTGGAGCACACCGACACGCTGCTCGGGTACGTCGAGCAGCTGAAGGCGGAGCGGGACCGGCTGGTCGCCGAACTGCGCGCGATCGGCTACGAGGTCACCGAGTCCGACGCGAACTTCGTGCAGTTCGGCCGGTTCGCCAGCGCCCACGAGGCCTGGCGGAAGATCCTCGACCGGGGCGTACTCGTCCGGGACAACGGCGTACCGGGATGGCTGCGGGTGTCCGCCGGCACCCCGGAGGAGAACGACGCGTTCCTCGACGCGGTCCGTGAGTTGAAGAAGGAGCAGGGTTCATGAGCCGCGTTGGACGCGTGGAGCGCACCACCAAGGAGACCTCGGTGCTGGTCGAGATCGACCTCGACGGCACCGGGAAGACCGACATCGCCACCGGCGTCGGCTTCTACGACCACATGCTCGACCAGCTCGGCCGGCACGGTCTGTTCGACCTGACCGTCAAGACCGACGGCGACCTGCACATCGACTCCCACCACACCATCGAGGACACCGCCCTCGCGCTCGGCGCCGCCTTCAAGCAGGCGCTCGGCGACAAGGTGGGCATCTACCGCTTCGGCAACTGCACGGTCCCGCTGGACGAGTCCCTCGCCCAGGTCACCGTCGATCTGTCCGGCCGCCCCTACCTCGTGCACACCGAGCCCGAGAACATGGCGCCGATGATCGGCGAGTACGACACGACGATGACCCGGCACATCCTGGAGTCCTTCGTCGCCCAGGCGCAGATCGCGCTGCACGTGCACGTGCCGTACGGGCGCAACGCGCACCACATCGTGGAGTGCCAGTTCAAGGCGCTGGCCCGGGCACTGCGTTACGCCTCCGAGCGCGACCCGCGCGCGGCCGGCATCCTCCCGTCGACGAAGGGCGCGCTGTAACCCATGACCGGTCTGTCGACCCTCCTGATCGTCGTCGGCCTCTTCCTGGTCGGCGGCATCATCTCCTTCGTCAAGCAGAAGATGCCCACCAGCCTGATCGTGCTGCTCTCGATCGGCGCGGGCCTGTGCCTGGTGGCGGGCGTCATGCGGCTGGAGGTGTGGAATTGAGCACCAAGAAGGTCGTCGTCTTCGACTACGGCTTCGGCAACGTCCGCTCCGCCGAGCGGGCCCTCGCGCGCGTGGGCGCCGACGTGGAGATCACGCGCGACTTCGACAAGGCCATGAACGCCGACGGCCTGCTCGTGCCGGGCGTCGGCGCCTTCGCCGCCTGCATGCGGGGCCTGCGTGCCGCCCGGGGCGACTGGGTCGTGGACCGCCGGCTGTCCGGCGGGCGCCCGGTCATGGGCATCTGCGTGGGCATGCAGATCCTCTTCGCGCGCGGCATCGAGCACGGCGTGGAGGCCGAGGGCCTGGACGAGTGGCCCGGCACGGTCGCGCCGCTCCAGGCCGACGTCGTGCCCCACATGGGCTGGAACACCGTGGACGCCCCGGCCGACTCCCAGCTGTTCGCCGGCCTGGACGCCGACGCGCGGTTCTACTTCGTGCACTCCTACGCCGTCCACGACTGGGCCCTTAAGACCCACAACCCGGTGATCGAGGCCCCCAAGGTCACCTGGTCGACGCACGGCAAGCCGTTCGTGGCCGCCGTGGAGAACGGCGCCCTGTGGGCCACCCAGTTCCACCCCGAGAAGTCCGGCGACGCCGGCGCCCAGCTCCTCACCAACTGGATCGGAACCCTGTAGACCATGGCCAAGCTCGAACTCCTCCCCGCCGTCGACGTCCGCGACGGCCAGGCCGTCCGCCTCGTGCACGGCGAGTCCGGGACCGAGACCTCCTACGGCTCCCCGCTGGAGGCCGCCCTCGCCTGGCAGCGGTCCGGCGCCGAGTGGCTGCACCTGGTCGACCTGGACGCCGCGTTCGGCACCGGTGACAACCGCGCGCTGATCGCCGAGGTCGCGGGGGCGATGGACATCAAGGTGGAGCTGTCCGGCGGCATCCGCGACGACGACACCCTCGCCGCCGCCCTCGCCACCGGCTGCACCCGGGTGAACCTCGGCACGGCCGCCCTGGAGACCCCCGAGTGGGTCGCCAAGGTCATCGCCGAGCACGGCGACAAGATCGCCGTCGGCCTCGACGTGCGCGGCACCACGCTGCGCGGCCGGGGCTGGACCCGTGACGGCGGCGACCTCTACGAGACGCTGGAGCGCCTGAACAAGGAGGGCTGCGCCCGCTACGTCGTCACCGACATCGCCAAGGACGGCACCCTTCAGGGTCCCAACCTGGAGCTGCTGAAGAACGTGTGTGCCGCCACGGACCGCCCGGTCGTGGCCTCCGGCGGCGTGTCGTCCCTGGACGACCTCCGCGCCATCGCCGAACTGGTACCCCTCGGTGTCGAGGGCGCCATCGTAGGGAAGGCGCTGTACGCGAAGGCGTTCACCCTGGAAGAGGCCTTGGAGGCTGTGTCGTCATGAGCGAAGCCGTGCGGCGCGTGCAGAGCGGAAGTCCCTGGGAAGAGAGTTTCGGATTCGCGCGCGCTGTCGCGGCCGGTGACCGGGTGCTGGTGGGGGGCACGACGTCCTTCAAGGGCACCGTGCTGTACGGGGAGGGCGACCCGTACGAACAGGCGAAGGTGGCCTTCACCAGCGCCCTGGAGGCGATCGGGGAGTTGGGGCTCGGCATCGAGTCCGTGATCCGTACGCGGATGTACCTGACCCATGTGCGGGACGTGGACGCCGTCGGGCGGGCCCACCAGGAGCTGTTCGACGCCGTCCGCCCGGTCTCGACCCTGCTGGTCGTGGAGGGCTTCGTCGACCCGCGCATCCTGGTCGAAGTAGAACTAGAAGCATTCAGAGGCTGAAGGCCTTTAAGGAGCCGTGGATTCATGACCCTGGCGGTCCGAGTCATCCCCTGCCTGGACGTGGACAACGGCCGGGTCGTCAAGGGCGTCAACTTCCAGAACCTGCGCGACGCCGGCGACCCCGTCGAGATGGCCAAGGTGTACGACGCCGAGGGCGCCGACGAGCTGACGTTCCTGGACATCACCGCCTCCTCCGGCAACCGGGAGACGACGTACGACGTGGTGCGCCGCACCGCCGAGCAGGTGTTCATCCCCCTGACCGTCGGCGGCGGCGTCCGCACCGCCGAGGACGTGGACAAGCTGCTGCGGGCGGGTGCGGACAAGGTGGGCGTCAACACGGCGGCCATCGCGCGCCCCGACCTGATCCGCGAGATCGCCGAGCGGTTCGGCCGGCAGGTGCTCGTCCTCTCGGTGGACGCGCGCCGCACCCCGGAGGGCACCTTCGAGGTCACCACCCACGGCGGCCGGCGCGGCACCGGCATCGACGCGGTGGAGTGGGCGCACCGGGCCGCCGAGCTGGGCGCGGGGGAGATCCTGCTGAACTCCATGGACGCGGACGGCACGAAGGACGGCTACGACCTGGAGATGATCGCGGCGGTCCGCAAGCACGTGACCGTCCCGGTGATCGCCTCCGGCGGCGCCGGCAAGCTGGCCGACTTCCCTCCGGCCATCGACGCGGGCGCGGACGCGGTCCTCGCGGCATCGGTGTTCCACTTCGGGGACCTGAGGATCGGCGAGGTGAAGGAGACGCTGAGGGGGGCGGGGCACCCGGTGAGGTAGCCGCCGCTCCCGAGGCCCCGGCCGGCTGGCCGGGGCCTTTTCACGGGCAGATGCGAAAGAGAAGTTGCGCAAGGGCCCGCCAAGTTGCGCAAGGAATATTGCGCAGTTTTTCTTTCCTGTCTACGGTTCGTGGCATGGCACGCGAGGAGAACCGCCGCATCACGGACATCGGGACGCTCAAGGCGCTCGCCCATCCGCTGCGCATGAAGCTGTACCGCCTGCTGTTCGTCGCGGAGGTCGCCACCGCCTCACAGCTGGCCGAGCAGGTGGACGAGGCCGTCTCCCTCGTCAGCTACCACCTGCGCAAGCTGGCCGAGCACGGTCTCGTCGAGGAGGCCGAGCCGCGCAGCGCGGACGCGCGGGAGCGCTGGTGGCAGCCGGCGTCCGACGGCGTCACCATCCGCGACGAGGACTTCCGGGACGCCCCCGAGAAGGCGGCGGCGCACCTGGCGGCCTCCCGGATGTTCCTGGACCAGCGCGCCGAGATGTACCGGCGGTACCTCGACGAACGCGCCCACTGGGGGCCCGAGTGGAACACGGCCGCCCACGACTCGGAGTCCCTGCTCCGGCTCACCGCCGGTGAACTCGCCGAGCTGAAGAAGGACCTGACCGACCTGCTCAAACGGTACGACGAGCGGGGGCGAGCACGCGAGGCCACCGGTGACACCGAGGGGCGCGAGCATGTCGCGCTGCACGTGTACGGCTTCCCGTTCCGCGTCTGACGCGTCTGACCTCTGAGAGGACAGCCCTCCCGTGACCGCCACGCTCATACCGCCGGCCACCGCGCAGGCCCACCGCGACCCCAACGTGCTGCGCTGGCTCGGGGCCTACACCTCCTCGATGCTCGGCGACAGCGTCTACTACCTCGCCCTGTCCTGGGCCGCCGTCCAGGCCGGAAGCCCCGCGCAGGCCGGGCTCGTGATGTCGGCCAGCGCGCTGCCGAGGGCCGTGCTGATGCTCGGCGGGGGAGTGGTCGCCGACCGGTTCGGGCCGCGCCGGGTCGTCATCGGCAGCGACGCCGTACGCTGTGCCGCCGTCCTCGCCGTGGCCGCCGTGCTGTTCCTCACCAGCCCCGGGCTGTGGCCGCTCGCCCTGCTGGCGATGGTCTTCGGCACCGTCGACGCCGTGTTCATGCCCGCCGTGGGCGCCCTGCCGGCCCGCCTCACCGAGAAGGGCCAGCTCGCCCGCGTCCAGGGCATGCGCGGCCTCGCCATCCGCCTCGCGAGCGTCGTGGGCGCCCCGCTCGGCGGACTCGCCGTGGCCCTCGGCGGCGCCCCGGCCGCGTTCACCCTCGCCGGGCTCCTCATCGCCCTGTCCCTGCCCTTGCTGATATCGGTGCGGGTGCGGGACCTACCCGACGAGGAGACCGAGAAGACCGAGCAGACCGAGAAGACCGAGCCGGGAGATGCCGGCGGCGACGGCAGCGGGGCCACTGCCATGGCCCCGACGGGTCCGCACGCCGCCGCCACCGTCTTGGATGCGGCGAGGCCTGACATGGGCGCCATCGCCAGGGGTCCGGCGGGGTCGCACGCCACCGCCACCGGCACGGACCTGGCCGGGCCCCACGCCGCCGTCACTGCTACGGACCACCTGGCCGGGCCCTACACCGCCACCGTCACGGACCTGGCCGGGGCGCACGCCGCCGCCACCGATCGGGTCGGGTCGCACGCCACCGCCACCGCCACCGCCACCGATCCGGTCGGGCCGCACGCCGCCGCCACCGATCCGGTCGGGCCGCATGGCGGTGTCACCGTCAGTGCCCCGGCCGCGTCCCGTGCCCGCGCCGCCGACCCGGTCGGCTCTCCTGTCCGTGCCACCGCATGGGGTGATCTGAAAGCCGGGCTGCGGTACATCCGGCGGCATCGGGTCCTCGCGCCGCTGATGGTCGCCATCGCCCTCGGTGACCTCGGCTTCGTCGGGCCGTTGAACGTCGGACTGACCCTGCTCGCCGACCGGCGCGGCTGGGGTGCCGCGGGCATGGGCTGGGTGCTCGCCGGCTTCGGGGCCGGCGCGGGGGCCGCCTCGCTGCTGCTGACCGTCCGGGGCCGGCTGCCGCGCGCCGGGCTGGTCGCCGGGTACGCGATCATCGCGGGCTGCGTGGCCATCGGCGCCCTCGCCTATGTGCCGGGCCTCGTCGCCGCCGTCGTCACGGCCGTGCTGGTCGGCCTGCTCACCGGGCTCAGCGGCGCGATGTGCGGTGCCCTGCTCCAGACCCAGGCCGACCCCGCCTACCTCGGCCGGGTCACCTCCGTCTCCAGCCTGGTCAGCCTCGGCCTCACCCCGCTGAGCATGCCGTTCGCCGCCGCCGCGATCGGGGCCTGGGGCCTCGGCCCGGTGTTCGTCGCCAGCGCGGTCGTCTGCGGGCTCGGCGGGGCCGTCGCCCTCGCCGTACCGGCCCTGCGCCGCGCCGAACTCCCCGGCTGACCGACGTTCACTGCTTGGGCTGAACCAGCTGCACCAGATTGCCCACCGTGTCGTCGAACACCGCCGCGAGCACCGGCCCCTGCTCCTGCGGCGCGTGCGTGAACCGGACGCCCAGGCCGCGCAGCCGTTCGTACTCCGCCTCCAGGTCGTCCACGGAGAAGACGATGCACGGCAGCCCCGCCTCGTACAGCGCCCTGCGGTACGGCTCCGCGATCGGGCCCTGGCCGGGTTCCAGCAGCAGCTGGAGATCCGGCTGGGCCCCCTCCCGTGCCCCGACCGTCACGAAGAGCGTGCCGTCGCCGAGGTCCATGTGCGTGCGGGTCTCGAAGCCGAGGACACCGGTGTAGAAGGCGTGCGCCGTCGCCACGTCGTCCACGTACACGCCGGTCATCGCCACCTTGATCACGGGCCGGCCCTCTCAGATGCCCAGCTGCTTGGTCTCGTGCAGCTTGGCGATCGCCTCCGTGTCGCCGTCCAGCTCCACCTCGGCCGCGCGCTGCCGGCCGTACGCGAACATCAGCAGCTCCGAGGGCTCACCGGTCACCGTGACCACCGGGGTGCCCCGGTGCGCCACCGCCGTCTGGCCGTTCGGGCGGCGCAGCACCAGCCCCGTCGGCACCCCGCGGCCCATCAGCCGCGCGGCGCGTTCGAGGCGGGACCACAGCGCGTCCTGGAAGACCGGGTCCAGCTCGCGCGGGCTCCAGTCCGGCTGGGCGCGGCGGACGTCCTCCGTGTGGACGTAGAACTCCACGATGTTGGCCGCCTCGTCGACCTGCTTGAGCTGGAAGGGTGAGAACCGCGGCGGGCCGGTACGGATCAGCTGGATCAGCTCCTCGTACGGCTTCGCCGTGTACTCGGCCATCACCTTCTCCAGACGCGGTGCGAGCTGCTTGATCAGCGTGCCCCCCGCCGCGTCCGGGCGGCGCTCGCGCACGATCACATGCGCGGCCAGGTCCCGGGTCCGCCAGCCCTCGCAGAGGGTCTCGGCGTCCGGCCCGACGGTTTCCAAGAGGTCGGCGAGGAGTAGCCGTTCACGCTTGGCGAAGGTCGACATGCTGTCAGCCTACGACCGCGTAACCGGTCCGCCCACCCGTCACCCGGCCACCACCCCGTCCATCGAGGCGCTTCGCGCCGCTGTGACCATTCCATGGACGCCCCGGCCCGCTGTCGGTCCCGCGCGGCACAATGTGACCCATGACCAGTACGACCGGTGCCCCCCGGCCCAGCAGCCTCGACCCGGAGATCGCCGCGCGGCTCAAGCGCAGCGCCGACGGGCTCGTCCCCGCCATCGCCCAGCAGTACGACACCGGTGAGGTGCTCATGCTCGGCTGGATGGACGACGAGGCGCTGCACCGGACGCTGACCACCGGCCGCTGCACCTACTGGTCGCGCAGCCGCCGGGAGTACTGGGTCAAGGGCGACACCTCCGGCCACGTCCAGTGGGTGAAGTCGGTGGCGCTGGACTGCGACGCCGACACCCTCCTCGTCAAGGTCGACCAGGTCGGCGCCGCCTGCCACACCGGCGCCCGCACCTGCTTCGACGAGGACGTGCTGCTCAAGGACGCCGGTTCCGGCGCACCCGGCTCCGGTCAGTAGGGTCAGCGGCCATGGAACTGGAGACCTTCCGCAAGCTGGCCACCGACCGGCGTGTCATCCCGGTCACGCGCAAGCTGCTCGCCGACGGCGACACCCCGGTCGCGCTCTACCGCAAGCTCGCCGCCGAGCGCCCCGGCACCTTCCTGCTGGAGTCCGCGGAGAACGGCCGTTCATGGTCCCGCTACTCCTTCGTCGGCGTCCGCAGCGCCGCCACGCTCACCACGCGCGACGGACAGGCCCACTGGCTCGGCACCCCGCCCGTCGGCGTCCCCACCGACGGTGACCCCCTCGCGGCCCTGCGCGCCACCCTCCAGGCCCTGCACACCCCGCACCAGGAGGGCCTGCCGCCCTTCACCGGGGGCATGGTCGGCTACCTGGGCTACGACATCGTCCGCCGTCTGGAGAAGATCGGCCCCGGCGAGCGCGACGACCTGAAGCTGCCCGAACTGACCATGCTGCTGACCAGCGACCTCGCGGTGATGGACCACTGGGAGGGCTCGGTCCTGCTGATCGCCAACGCGATCAACCACAACGACCTCGACACCGGCGTCGACGAGGCGTACGCGGACGCGGTCACCCGTCTCGACGCGATGGAGGCCGACCTCTCCCGCCCGGTCGCCCAGCCCCCGGCCCACCTGCCGCCCTCCGAGCTGCCCGAGTACACCGCCCGCTGGGGCGGCCCGGACTTCCAGCGGGCCGTCGAGGACGTCAAGGAGCGCATCCGCGCGGGCGAGGCCTTCCAGGTCGTGCCCTCCCAGCGCTTCGAGACTCCGTGCACGGCGAGCGCCCTGGACGTCTACCGGGTCCTGCGGGCCACCAACCCCTCGCCGTACATGTACCTCTTCCGCTTCGACGGGTTCGACGTCGTCGGCTCCTCCCCCGAAGCGCTGGTGAAGGTCGAGGACGGACGCGCGATGGTCCACCCCATCGCCGGCACCCGGCACCGCGGGGCCACCCCGCAGGAGGACCAGGCCCTCGCCGAGGAACTCCTGGCCGACCCCAAGGAACGCGCCGAGCACCTGATGCTGGTCGACCTCGGCCGCAACGACCTCGGCCGGGTCTGCGAGCCCGGCTCGGTCGAGGTGGTCGACTTCATGTCCGTCGAGCGCTACTCGCACGTGATGCACATCGTCTCGACCGTCACCGGCAGGGTCGCCCCCGGCCGCACGGCCTTCGACGTGCTCACCGCGTGCTTCCCGGCCGGCACCCTCTCCGGCGCCCCCAAGCCCCGCGCGATGCAGATCATCGACGAACTGGAGCCGTCCCGGCGCGGCCTGTACGGCGGCTGCGTCGGCTATCTGGACTTCGCCGGCGACTCCGACACCGCGATCGCCATCCGTACGGCCCTGCTGCGCGACGGCACGGCCTACGTCCAGGCCGGCGCCGGCGTCGTCGCCGACTCCGACCCGGTGGCGGAGGACCAGGAGTGCCGCAACAAGGCGGCGGCGGTGCTCCGCGCGGTGCACACCGCCAACCGGCTGGGCGCGTAGGGCACTCTTCTCGCACGTAGGGCGCTTCTCATACGAACCCCGGGTGACGGTTCGCCCGGGGTTCAGGCGATAGTGGAGTACGTGACTGCCGTACCTGACCCCCGTTCCCAAGCCGCCGCGTCCGCCCGGTCCGGCCGGCGGAGCCTCGCCGTGGCCCTCCTGTGCGGTGCGCTCGGCGCGGCCGTCGCGCTGCTGGCGACCCGGCAGCGCTGGGCGGAGGGCACCGCGACGGTGGCCGGCGGCGCGTTCCCGCTGACCGCCAAGGGCAGCGACGTCACGGGCGTCCCCGCGGCCCTCGCCATAGTGGGCCTCGCCGCGCTCGTCGCCGTCTTCGCCGTCCGCAGGGCCGGCCGGTTCCTCGTCTCCGGGCTGCTCGCGCTGTCCGGCGCGGGAATCGCCGCCGCGGCCCTCGTGTCCGCCTCCGACAGCTCCGCGCTGGACGAGCAGGCCGCCAAGGCGAGCGGCGACACCTCCGCCACGGTCGACGCGCTCACCCACACCGGCTGGCCCTACGTCGCGGCCTCCGGCGGCGTGCTGCTCCTGCTCGCCGGGCTGCTCGCCCTGCGCTACGGCCGTCTGTGGCCCGCGATGTCCGGCCGCTACGAGCGCGGCTCCGCCCGCCCGCGGCGCACGGCCCGGCCGGTCGACCCGGAGCGGCCCGAGGAGATCTGGAAGGCGCTGGACCGGGGCGAGGACCCCACGGGCGTCTGAACCGGAGGGTGCACCCGGCAGGTGCACGCGGAGTGTGGTGAAACAGACGCCACCCCCGCGTCGGGCACGCGCGCGCGTACGGGACAATGGACGGCGAGCGTCCGGCTCGGACAGTACGACACGTACACAGCAACGAGGAGCAAGTCATGGCGGGCAGCAGCCACGGTCACACCCCGGCCGCCTGGACCGGTGTCATCATCGCCTTCATCGGTTTCTGCGTCGCGGGCGCCTTCATGGTGATGGCCCAGCCCGTCGGCTTCTGGGCCGGCATGGCCCTCACGCTCCTCGGTGGTGTGGTCGGCGGCATCATGCGCGCGATGGGTCTGGGTCAGCCGAAGCAGGCTCGTCCGCTGCCGCACACCGCGCCCGCGGCCACGCGGGAGCCGGCTGCGGCGGAGAGCTGAGTCCCGGAACTCCGTCGAGGGGCGGTCCGGCATCCACAGCGATGCGGGCCGCCCTTTGCGTTCGCCCGCGGCACGGCCGCCTGCGGCTGCGAGCGGGCAGGCTGACGGGCGGCGGGAGAGAATGCCCGCGTGCATGCCTACAGCCGCCCGGAACCGCAGCTGGCCCCCTTCTGGCGGCGGGCCGCAGTCCCCGTGGGGCTGTTCGCGGTCGTCTGCGGGGCCTTCGCCTACGTCGGGGTCGTCGATCCGGGTGAACCCGGGCACTACCCCGTCTGTCCCCTGTACCGGCTCACCGGTCTGTACTGCCCGGGCTGCGGCGGGCTGCGCAGTGCGCATGCCTTCGTGCACGGTGATCTCCTCGCCGCCCTGCGCGACAACGCGCCGGCCGTGGCGGCCTACCTGGGCTTCGCCGTGCTGTGGAGCGTCTGGATGGTCCGCGCGGCGCGCGGCAGGCCGCTGCGGATCGACCTCGGACCGGCACAGCTGTGGGCGGCCGGCGTCCTGCTGCTGGTGTTCACCGTCGTTCGGAACCTGCCGTTCGGTGGCTGGCTCCACCCTTGATCGAACAGCGAAAGTCCAGGTAGTGGGACCGCCCTCCACCGGATGCGAGGCCTCGGCGCTCCTGCGGATACCATCGGTTTGACCACGGGTTTTCAGAACCTGAAGGAACCACCGTCTGGAAGGGGGCCGCTCGCGTGAGTGTGCTCGACGAGATCATCGACGGAGTCCGTGCCGACCTCGCGGAGCGGCAGGCACGCGTCACCCTCGACGAGCTCAAGGAGCGCGCGGCCAAGGCCCACGCCGCCAAGGACGGGGTGGCCGCGCTCAAGGGCGACGGCGTCAAGGTGATCTGCGAGGTGAAGCGGTCCAGCCCCTCGAAGGGCGCGCTGGCCGCGATCGCCGACCCGGCCGGACTCGCCGCGGACTACGAGGCGGGCGGTGCGGCCGTCATCTCGGTCCTCACCGAACAGCGCCGCTTCGGCGGCTCGCTCGCCGACCTGGAGGCGGTGCGCGCGCGGGTCGACATCCCCGTCCTGCGCAAGGACTTCATCGTCACGTCGTACCAGCTCTGGGAGGCCCGGGCGTACGGCGCCGACCTCGCGCTGCTGATCGTGGCCGCCCTGGAACAGCCGGCCCTGGAGTCGCTGATCGAGCGGGCGGTGTCCATCGGCCTGACCCCCCTCGTCGAGGTGCACGACGAGGACGAGGTCGAGCGGGCGGTGGACGCGGGCGCGAAGGTCATCGGCGTCAACGCGCGCAACCTGAAGACGCTGGAGGTGGACCGCGGCACGTTCGAGCGGGTCGCCCCGGAGATCCCGGACAGCATCGTGAAGGTCGCCGAGTCCGGCGTCCGCGGCCCGCACGACCTGATCGCGTACGCCAACGCCGGCGCCGACGCGGTGCTGGTCGGCGAGTCCCTGGTGACCGGCCGCGACCCGAAGGCGGCGGTGGCCGACCTGGTGGCGGCGGGCGAGCACCCGGCACTGCGGCACGGGCGCGGCTGATCCCGCTAGGCTTGGTGCCGATGACTCTCACCGTGACGACCGTGGACCGGCACGCGCGCCTGGCGCGCGGCTGCCGGCCGCGTGGCTGCCGCGCGCCCGCGCGGCGCGTACACGGCCGCCGCGTCCGGTACGTCATCGGCGACGAACCCGGGCAGGTCAACGGACGCCGATGGCAGCGCGCCCCGAAGGGGCGCGGGGAACTGCGCGAGCAACCACACGCGGCCTGAGGCCGTACGACTGGCCCCGCCCCCACGGCGACTCGTTTTCCCAGAACACTCACCGTGAGGTTTCCGCATGCCCAGCGAGTTCTTCATCCCTGACCCCACCGGCCAGGTGCCCAGCGCCGAGGGCTACTTCGGCGCTTTCGGCGGCAAGTTCATCCCGGAGGCCCTCGTCGCCGCCGTGGACGAGGTCGCCGTCGAGTACGACAAGGCCAAGAGCGACCCCGAGTTCGCCCGCGAGCTCGACGACCTGCTCGTCAACTACACCGGCCGCCCGTCGGCGCTCACCGAGGTGCCCCGTTTCGCCGAACACGCCGGTGGCGCCCGTGTGTTCCTCAAGCGCGAGGACCTCAACCACACCGGCTCCCACAAGATCAACAACGTGCTCGGGCAGGCCCTGCTGACCAAGCGCATGGGCAAGACCCGGGTCATCGCCGAGACCGGCGCCGGCCAGCACGGTGTCGCGACGGCCACCGCCTGCGCGCTGTTCGGCCTCGACTGCACCATCTACATGGGCGAGGTCGACACCAGACGCCAGGCCCTCAACGTGGCCCGCATGCGCATGCTCGGCGCCGAGGTCGTCGCCGTGAAGTCCGGCAGCCGCACCCTCAAGGACGCCATCAACGAGGCGTTCCGGGACTGGGTCGCCAACGTCGACCACACCCACTACCTCTTCGGCACGGTCGCCGGCCCGCACCCGTTCCCGGCCATGGTCCGCGACTTCCACCGGGTGATCGGCGTGGAGGCACGGCGTCAGCTCCTGGAGCGCGCCGGCCGTCTCCCCGACGCGGCCGTCGCCTGCGTCGGCGGCGGCTCCAACGCCATCGGCCTCTTCCACGCCTTCATCCCCGACGAGGGCGTCCGCCTCATCGGCTGCGAGCCGGCCGGCCACGGCGTCGAGACCGGCGAGCACGCGGCCACCCTCACCGCCGGCGAGCCCGGCATCCTGCACGGCTCCCGGTCGTACGTCCTGCAGGACGACGAGGGCCAGATCACCGAGCCGTACTCGATCTCGGCCGGCCTGGACTACCCGGGCGTCGGCCCGGAGCACTCCTACCTCCGCGACTCCGGCCGCGGCGAGTACCGCGCCATCACCGACGACGCCGCCATGCAGGCCCTGCGCCTGCTGTCGCGCACCGAGGGCATCATCCCGGCCATCGAGAGCGCCCACGCGCTGGCCGGCGCCCTGGAGGTCGGCAAGGAGCTGGGCAAGGACGGCCTGATCGTCGTCAACCTGTCCGGCCGCGGCGACAAGGACATGGACACCGCCGCCCGCTACTTCGGCCTCTACGACACCGACGCCGAGGTGGCCGCCGACGAAGCCGACACCGCCGAGATCGAGGGGGACGCCAAGTGAGCGGAAACATCCGGCTGCTGAACGACACCCTCGCCGCCGCCAGGGCCGAGGGCCGCTCCGCGCTCATCGCCTACCTCCCGGCCGGCTTCCCGACCGTGGACGGCGGCATCGAGGCGGTCAAGGCCGTCTTCGACGGGGGCGCCGACGTCGTCGAGGTCGGGCTGCCGCACAGCGACCCGGTGCTCGACGGCCCGGTCATCCAGACCGCCGACGACATCGCCCTGCGGGGCGGTGTGAAGATCGCCGACGTGATGCGCACGGTCCGGGAGGCCCACGAGGCCACCGGGAAGCCGGTGCTCGTCATGACGTACTGGAACCCCATCGACCGCTACGGCGTGGAGCGGTTCACCGCCGAGCTGGCCGAGGCGGGCGGCGCGGGCTGCATCCTGCCCGACCTGCCCGTGCAGGAGTCGGCGCTGTGGCGGGAGCACGCCGAGAAGCACGGCCTCGCGACGGTCTTCGTCGTGGCGCCGAGCAGCAAGGACGAGCGGCTCACCCGGATCACCGCGGCGGGCAGCGGCTTCGTCTACGCGGCCTCCCTCATGGGCGTCACCGGCACCCGGGAGTCCGTCGGCTCGCAGGCCCAGGACCTGGTCCGGCGCACCCGAGGCACCGGCACGGAGCTGCCCGTCTGCGTCGGGCTCGGCGTCTCCGACCGGGCCCAGGCCGCCGAGGTCGCCGGCTTCGCCGACGGCGTGATCGTCGGCTCGGCGTTCGTGAAGCGGATGCTGGACGCCCCGGACCACGCCTCCGGCATCGCGGCGGTCCGCGAGCTGGCCGGTGAGCTCGCGAAAGGCGTGCGCGGACAGGCGTGACGGACCGGCGTAACCGTCGGCGAATGTCCCGTATCGGATGATTCGGTCACTCGAACGGGTGGACCTCGGGCCGGGGAGGCGCGCTGCGCCTCCCCGGTTCGTTCTGGGGGTGTGAGCGAGAAGAACCGTGACGGAAAGCGCACCGCCCGGGAACGGCTGGCGGTCGAGCGCGAGAAGCAGAAGGCCGCGGAGAAGCGACGGCGCACGCTGATCGTGGGCGCGAGCGTCGTCTGCGTCCTGGGTCTGGCGGCGGTGATCGGCGTGGTCGCCGCGAACGCCGGCAAGCACAAGGGCAGCAGCGCGGGCCCGGCCGTGGCCCCGTCGGGCGCACAGGGCAAGGACGGCCTCGCCATCCCGGTCGGCAAGGACGGCGCCAAGTCGACGCTCACCGTCTGGGAGGACTTCCGCTGTCCGGCCTGCCAGGCCTTCGAGGTGGCGTACCGGCCGACCCTCCATGAACTGACCGACGCCGGCAAGCTCAGAATCGAGTACCACCTCGTCCGGCTGATCGACGGCAATCTCGGCGGCACCGGCTCGCTGCGCGCCGCCAACGCCGCGGCCTGCGCCCAGGACGCCGGGAAGTTCCGCGACTACCACGACGTGCTGTTCGCGAACCAGCCCAAGGAGACCGACGACGCCTTCGCGGACAACGGCAAGCTGATCGAGCTGGCCGGCAAGGTGAAGGGCCTGGACACGCCCGCCTTCCGCAAGTGCGTCCAGGACGGCACGCACGACAGCTGGGTGGACAGGTCCAACCAGGCGTTCCGGTCCGGCGGCTTCACCGGTACGCCCACGGTGCTGCTCGGCGGCAAGAACATCTACCAGGACCGGACGATGACCCCGGCCAAGCTCAAGCAACTGGTGGAGGCGGCCGACCGAGGGTAAGCGTTTCTCACGCCCCCGTTATGGACCCGTAGCCGGGCTGCTTGCCGTCACCACGGCCCGGCACGGTAGCGTCGGACATGCCATGAACCTTGCCTATATCCCCAGCCCGTCGCACGGGGTGCAGTACCTCGGCCCCATCCCGCTGCGCGCCTACGCCTTCTGCATCATCATCGGCGTCTTCGTTGCCGTCTGGTTCGGCAACAAGCGCTGGATCGCCCGCGGCGGGCAGTCCGGCACGGTCGCCGACATCGCCGTCTGGGCCGTGCCGTTTGGCCTGGTCGGCGGCCGGCTCTACCACGTGATCACGGACTACGAGCTGTACTTCAGCGAGGGCCGTGACTGGGTGGACGCCTTCAAGGTGTGGGAGGGCGGCCTGGGCATCTGGGGCGCCATCGCGCTCGGCGCGCTCGGCGCGTGGATCGGCGCGCGGCGCCGGGGCATCCCGATGCCCGCCTACGCCGACGCCGTCGCGCCCGGCATCGCGTTCGCGCAGGCCATCGGCCGCTGGGGCAACTGGTTCAACCAGGAGCTGTACGGCCGCGAGACCCACCTCCCCTGGGCGCTGCACATCACCTCGTCCGAGGGCGGCCGGGTGCCGGGGTACTACCACCCGACCTTCCTCTACGAGTCCCTGTGGTGCGTGGGCGTGGGCCTGCTGGTCATCTGGGCGGACCGCCGCTTCACGCTGGGGCATGGCCGGGCGTTCGCCCTGTACGTCGCCGCGTACTGCGTGGGCCGCGGCTGGATCGAGTACATGCGGGTGGACGACGCCCACCACATCCTGGGCCTCCGCCTGAACGACTGGACCGCGCTGCTCGTCTTCCTGCTGGCGGTGGCGTACATCGTGGTGTCGGCGAAGAAGCGGCCGGGACGGGAAGCCGTGGTCGAGCCGGGGGACTCCGACGGTCCGGCCGAGGGCGCGGAGGCCGGCGCCGGCGCCGACGCGGGCGCCGAGGGCGAGGAGAAGGCGGCGCCGGCCGAGAAGAGCTGACGGTTTCTGGTACGACACCGAGGGCGCCCGGAGTTCTTCCGGGCGCCCTCGGTGTGTGAGGAGGAT
This sequence comes from Streptomyces sp. NPDC052721, assembly GCF_040678315.1. NCBI lineage: Bacteria > Bacillati > Actinomycetota > Actinomycetes > Kitasatosporales > Streptomycetaceae > Streptomyces > Streptomyces sp. NPDC052721. Next base: position 132,534 of record NZ_JBFATL010000001.1, read on the forward strand.
CAGTTTCTGGCGGCCAGCGACAGCGTTCGCCGCGCCATCGCCACCACCGCCGCGTCGATGAAGCGGCCGTCGGGGAGGGCCTGGGCGCCCTCGTTCGCCGAGGCCGCTTTGATGACCGTCTCCGCGTGTTCGATCTCCGCCTCCGTGGGCAGGTAGGCCCGCTCGATCACCGGCAGCTGGCGGGGATGGATCGCCGCGCGGCCCAGGAACCCGAGTGCGCGGCCGTGGGCGCAGGAGGTGGCCAGGCCGTCCAGGTCACGGATGTCCGGATAGACGGTCTGGGACGGCGGGGCCAGGCCCGCCGCACGGGCGGCGACGATCACCCGGGAGCGCGGCCAGTCCAGGCCCGCGTCGGCCCGTACCCCGAGGTCGGCGCGGAGGTCGGCCTCGCCCAGGGCGATGCCCCGCAGGGCGGGGTGGGCGGTGGCGATGGCGTAGGCGTGCTCGATGCCGAGGGCCGACTCCAGGAGCGCGTAGAGCGGGACGGGCGTGGCCACGGCGACCTGCCGCACCTCGCCCGGCGCCGTCACCTTCGGCAGCCGCAGGCCGGACAGGCCCGGCAGGCCGGCCAGGGCGTGGAGGTCGGCGGCGGCCCAGGCACTGTCCAGGGCGTTGACGCGCACGTGCACCGGGACCGACTGCGTCTCCGCCAGGAGTTCCGCGGTGGCCGCGCGGGCGTACTCCTTGCGGTCCGGGGCGACCGCGTCCTCCAGGTCGATCACCACCACGTCGGCGCCCGCCGCCAGGGCCTTGGCCACGACATGCGGGCGGTCGCCGGGGACGTAGAGCCAGGTGAGCGGGAACCGGGTCACAGGGCGCCCTCCGCGCGCAGCGCCGCGATGCCGGCCGGGGTGAGGCCGAGTTCGGTGAGCACGGCGTCGGTGTCGGCGCCGTGCGGGCGGCCGGCCCAGCGGATCGCGCCGGGCGTGGCGGAGAGCCGGAAGAGGACGTTCTGCATGCGCAGCGGGCCCAGTTCCGGGTCGTCGACGGTGGTGACCGTGTCCAGGGCCTGGTACTGGGGGTCCGCCAGGACGTCCCGGACGTCCTGCACGGGGGCCACCGCGGCCTCCGCCTCCTCGAAGGCCGTGAGCACCTTGGCGCGGGTGCGGCCGGCGATCCAGGAGCCGACCGCCTCGTCCAGCACATCGGCGTGGGCGGCCCGGCCCGCGCCGGTGGCGAACCACGGTTCCTCGATCAGCTCCGGGCGGCCCACCAGCCGTAGCACCCGTTCGGCGACCGACTGGGCGGAGGTGGAGACGGCGACCCAGGTGCCGTCGGCGGTGCGGTAGGTGTTGCGCGGGGCGTTGTTCGCGGACCGGTTGCCGGTGCGTTCCTGGACGTAGCCGAGCTGGTCGTACCAGGTGGCGTGGGGTCCGAGGACCGACAGGATCGGTTCGATGATCGCCATGTCGACCGTCTGTCCCGCGCCGGTGCGTTCGCGTGCGGCCAGTGCCGTCAGCACGGCGTAGGCGGTCGCCAGGCCCGCGATCGAGTCGGCGAGACCGAAGGGCGGCAGCGTCGGGGGCGCGTCCGGTTCGCCGGTGACCGCGGCGAAGCCGCTCATCGCCTCGGCGAGGGTGCCGAAGCCGGGGCGGTGCGCGTAGGGGCCGAACTGGCCGAACGCGGTGACCCGGGCGAGGACCAGCCGGGGATTGGCCGCGGACAGCTCCGGCCAGCCGAGATCCCATTTCTCCAGGGTTCCGGGGCGGAAGTTCTCGATCATCACGTCGGCGGTGGCGGCGAGCCGCAGCAGGGTGGCCCGGCCGCCGGGTGTGGACAGGTCGAGGGTGATGGCCCGCTTGTTGCGGCCGAGCACCTTCCACCACAGGCCGACGCCGTCCTTGGCCGGGCCGTGGCCCCGTGACGGGTCGGGCCGCCGGGGATGCTCCACCTTGATCACCTCGGCGCCGAAGTCACCGAGCAGCGTGGCGGCCATCGGCCCGGCGAAGAGGGTCGCGAGGTCCAGCACCCGCAGGCCGTCCAGCGCCGGGGACATCGGTGCCGTCGTGGCAGCCGTACGTGTCGTGCTCGTCGTGTTCATGCGCTGTACTGGGCCTCGATCTCCGGGCGGTACGGCATCGACGCCGACGCGCCTTGCCGCTGGACGGAGATCGCCGCGGCGGCTGCCGCCCAGGACAGGGCTTCCCGTACCGGTTTCTCCTCGGCGAGGGCCACCGCGAGCGCGCCGACGAACGTGTCGCCCGCGCCCGTGGAGTCCACGGCGGTCACGCGGGGCGCGGGGACGACGAGCGGTTCGGCGCCCCGGGTCAGGTACAGGCAGCCCGTGGCGCCCAGGGTGACGACGACCTCCGGCACCAGGTCCAGCAGGGCGGCTGCCGCCTCGCGCGGGTCGGTGCGGCCGGTGAGGGTGACCGCCTCGTACTCGTTCGGCACCAACAGGTCGACGGCGGCCAGGAGTTCGGGCGGCAGCGGCTGGACGGGGGACGGGGTGAGGACCGTACGGACGCCATGCCGGCGGGCCGCCTCCGCGCCGGCGACGACCGCCGCCTGCGGGATCTCCAGTTGCAGCAGCAGGGCGTCGGCGGTGGCGATCACCCCCTCGTCGCCGGGGGAGAGGTGGTCGACGGTGCCGTTCGCGCCGGGGATGACGACGATCGCGTTGCCGCCCTCGTCGTCCACCACGATGTGCGCGGTGCCGGACGGGCCCTCGACCGTGCGCAGGAAGTCGGTGTCCACGCCGGAGTGTTCGAGGGTGTCGCGCAGCCGCGCGCCGAAGGCGTCGTTGCCGACCGCGCCGATCATCGAGACGGTGGCGCCGGCGCGGGCCGCGGCGATCGCCTGGTTGGCGCCCTTGCCGCCGGGGATCGTACGGAACTCCCGTCCCGTCACGGTCTCCCCGCGCTGCGGGGCCTTGGCGACATACGTGACGAGGTCCATGTTCGTGCTGCCGAGGACGGCGATGTGGGTCATGGTCGGGTCGCCTCCAGGTGGGTGAGGTGGGCGAGGGTGTCGAAGCCGGTGCCGTCGAAGTCCGCGACGCTGGTGGCGAGCCGGTTCTTCAGCGGGGCCCGCCAGCGGTCGGGGAGCGCGCCGGGAGAGCCGGCGAGGAGGCCGGCGATGCTCCCGGCGGTGGCGCCGTTGGAGTCGGTGTCCCAGCCACCCGACACGGCACGGCAGACCGAGCCGGTGAAGTCGCCGCCGGCGTGGGTGAGGGCGGCGACGGTCAGGGCGGTGTTGGGCAGGGCGTGGACCCAGTGGTGGGTGGGGCCGTAGACGGCGTGGAGTTCGTCCACGACGTCGTCGAAGTCGCCGGTGGTGGTGGCCAGCCGGACGGCGTGGTCGATCGCCTTCGCCAGGCGGGAGCGGGCCGGGACCACCGTGCGGCCGGTGCGCAGACAGGCGTGGACGTCGTGCGTGCCGGTGGCGGCCGTGGCGATGGTGGCGGCCGTGAACATCGCCGCGTAGACGCCGTTGGCGGTGTGGGTGAGGACCGCGTCGCGGTGGGCCTGTTCGGCGGCGGCGGCCGGGTCGCCGGGGTTGCTCCAGCCGTGCATGTCGGCGCGGATCAGCGCGCCGATCCACTCGCGGAACGGGTTGCGGTGGCGGGCCGTGTGCGGGGGTTCGATGCCGGCGAGGAGGTTGCGGTGGGCGACGCGCTCGGCGGTGAAGGTGCGGCCGGGCGGGAGTTCTTCCAGCCAGAGCCGGGCCACGTCGTCGGTGGTGAAGGTCCTCCCGTGGCGCTGGAGCAGGAGGAGGTTGAGCAGGGGGTAGTTGAGGTCGTCGTCCTCGGGCATGCCGTCGATGTTCTCGGCGAGCGAGGTGGCGGCCGAGCGGCGGTTCCAGGGGTGGGCGGCCAGGAGGTCCTCGGGGACTCCCCTGGCGGTGAACCAGGTGGTGAGGGGCCAGTTCCCGGTCGCCCGGGCGAGGGCGCGGATGCCGTCCAGCGGGAGTTTCTCGACCGGTTTACCGAGGAGACAGCCGATGGCCCGGCCGAGCCAGGCGGCCTCCAGCGCGCGAGGGTCCGGTGCGGTGGCGGACCGTCCGGTGGGCCAGTCGGGGCACTGGGACCTGATGCGGGCCAGGTTCGTCGGCTCGTCGTCGGCGAAGCGGCTGGGCAGATCGGCGAGTTCGTCCAGCAGGTCCTCCGCCAGCAGGCGCAGATAGCGGGACACCCGGTGCGGGGACGCGCCCGCGCGCTCCGGGGCGTCCGGGCCGCCCGCCGCCCGCCAGCGCGCCTCGATCGCCTTCGGCTCGCGCCCGTCCAGGCGGGCCTGGCGCAGCTCGTGGCCCAGCAGGTCCTCCGGCTGGACCCAGGTCAGTCGGAGCACGGCCGGCCTCCGAGCGCGGTGAACGCCTCCTCGTGGGCGCGCCGGCGGCGCACGTCCCGGTCGAAGATCTCGCGTGTGACCTCGGTGAGCGTCCGGGCCGGCGCCCACAGGTCCAGGCGGCTGGCGTCGGCGACGGTCTTCGCCCACTCCTCGGGGGCGGGCGAGCCGAGCGCGCCCGCGAGGGCACCGGCCATCGTGGCGATCGAGTCGCAGTCACGGCCGTAGTTGACCGAGCCGAGCACGGCCTGCCGGTAGTCGCCGCCGGAGACGACCAGCATGCCCAGCGCGACGGGGAGTTCCTCGATGGAGTGCAGCCGGGAGGGGCGGCGGGCGGCGAGGGAGGGGGCGCGGTAGTCCGGGCCGACGGTGTCGTACGGCGCCACCGCGGCGCGCAGCGGACCGAGCGCCGACTCGAAGTCCCGGTGCCCTGCGGCGACTTCGCAGACCTTCTCGATCGCGGTGCGGGTGCCGTCCTTGGCCAGGGCCAGGCAGGCGCTCACCACCGAGTCCGGGGTCGCGCCGGGGGCGGTCGCGGCGGCCACCGCCGCGGCGAACACACCGGCCGCCTCACGGCCGTACGACGACTGGTGCGCGCCCGCGATGTCCAGCGCCTCGGCGTAGGCGGCGGCCGGGTTGGCCGCGTTGACCAGGCCGACCGGGGCCATGTACATCGCGGCGCCGCAGTTGACGATGTTGCCGGTGCCCGCCTCCCGGGGGTCAGTGTGACCGTAGGCCAGCCGGGCCACCAGCCACTTCTCGGCCAGGAAGAGCCGGTGCAGCGGCAGGGCCTCGGCCTCCAGCTCGGGGATCCAGCGGGGGGTGGTCATCAGGTCCGGGACCAGGTGGTCGGCGATCGCGTACGCGTCGAGGTGGTCCCGGACACGGTCGTAGACGCGGATCAGCGCGTGCGTCATCAGGGTGTCGTCGGTGACGTGGCCGTCGCCCTTGTGGTACGGCGCGATGGGGCGGGCGGTGCGCCAGGCGTCACCGTGCCACGGGCCGACGATGCCGCGCACGCGACCGCCGTGCCGCTCGGCGATCTGGTCGGGGGAGTAGCCCTCGACCGGGCCGCCGAGGGCGTCGCCGACGGCGGCTCCCACCAGGGCGGCGGTGACGCGGTCGGCGAGACCGCTCGGGCCGGGGCCGCTGCTTTCTTCTTCTTTGGGCGTCATGCCCCGAATCATCCTCCTGGGCGGGCCGGTTGTGCGGCTTCCAGGAGTCCGGCGAGTTCCACCAGGTCGGTGCCGGTGAGACGGGGCAGGGTGCAGCCGGGCAGGATGCGGCAGGCGTCCCGCCAGGTGTCGGGGATCGCCGCGCCGCCGCCGAGGGCGCCGGTGAGCGCTCCGGCGAGGGCGGGGGCGGAGTCGGCGACCCGGGACAGGCAGGCGGCGGCCGGTACGGCCTCGGTGATCCGGCCCCGGGCGGCGGTGGCCAGGGCGAGCGCGACGGGGACGGTCTCGGCGGCGGCGATGCCGTAGCTGTAGACGTGGTCCACGATCTGGTGTTCCAGGAGGGGGACGAGGGCGAAGGCGGACTCGCCGTCCTCGGCCAGGGCGAGGGCGTGGCGGGTGTTGCGGCCGATCTCGGTGTCCGCCGGGAGTTCGGCGAGCGCGGCGGTCACGCAGGTGTCGGTGTCCGCGTCGGCGAGGGCGAGGGAGAGGGCCGCCGCCATGGCCCGCGCGCCGTGCACGCCGTCGCCGTCCTGGGTGTAGCGGGCGTCGAACTCGGCGAGTGCGGCGGCCTGTTGCGGATCGCCGGGGTGGGCCACGGCGAGGACGCAGGCGCGGACGCAGGCCGCGTCGTCGAAGTAGTGCGGGTTGTCGTGGCCGGTGGCGGGCGGGCGCAGGCCGGTGGCCAGGTTGCCGAGGCCGGCGCGGACGGAGATGCGGGCGCGCAGCGGCAGTACGGCGGACTCGATCTCCGGGGCGCGGTCCGCCGCGGCGGCGACCTCGCAGGCCACGGCGGTCCAGGTGAGGTCGATGGCGGCGCGCATACGGCGGGCTCGGCTGAGGTCGCCGAGGACGTCGTCGTCGCCGGCGCGCAGGACCGCCTCCGCGGCGAACGCCGCCCACTCGGCGTCGTCGGACGGGCCGAGGCGGAGGGGCTCGGGGGGTTGGTTGAGGGCGATCGGGACCGGGAGGGTGGTGGTGGCGTTCTGCTCGGCGAAGGTGTCCAGTTCCCGGGTGAGACGGCGGGTCCACTCGGGCATGCGGGCCGCGCGGTGCCGGGCGGCGGGCCAGCCGGCGGCGTCTCCCGCGGCGAGGCCGAGGAGGAGGCCCTCGATGCGGCGCGCTGTCATGACTGCCCCTCACCGTCCGGCTGCCCGGCCCCCACCAGAGGGCTCCGCCCGCTGTCCGCTGGCCCGGCGTCTCCGGCACCCACCAGCGAGCTCCGCCCCCTGGACCCCCGCGCCTGCGCCCACCCACCGCCCGACTCGGTCGGCTGGGTGGTGGAGGGAGGGGGTGGGAGGAGTCCGGTGGGCTGGGGGGCGGGCAGCGGAGGTGGCTGCACCGCACCCACCAGTGCCTCCGGTTCCCCGTCCGCCAGGCTTCCCGGTGGGGCCGTAGTCAGTGTTGCCGCTGTGAGCGCTGCCGGTTTCTCCGTTGCCGGTGTGTCCGCCGGGTTGCCGTCCGGCGTGCTTCCCGGCAGCACCGCGGCCCGTGTCGCCGCCACGGTCGTGGTGATCGGCCCCGGGGCCGACGTCCCGGCCTCTTCCGTGCTCCCTTCCGCCGCCGTCACCAGGAGTTCCGCGATCTCCAGTACGTGGTGGCCGGTGATGGACGGCAGGCAGCGGCCGCGGGCCGGGCCGATGGCCGCCGCCCAGGTCGGTGGGATGGCCGAGAGGCCCTGGGTCGCGCCGGAGAGGGCGCCCGCCACCGCCGCCGTCGTGTCCGCGTCGCGACCCATGTTGACGGCCGTCAGGACCGCCTCCCGGAAGTCGCCGTCGGCCGCCGCGTACGCGCCGAAGGCGAGGGCGACCGCTTCCGGGGCCAGGTCGGTCCAGGGGTAGCCGCCGATGACGACCGCGGAGCGGACCGCGCGTTCGCCGCGATGCGCCACCGCCACCGCGCGCCGCAGGGAGCGAGCCGTCCAGGAGTCGTCCGGGATCACCGCGAGGGCGGCGGCGATCACCACCGGAACCGCCGCGCCGGTCATCGCCGCCGCCACGCCCGCCGCGACCGCCTGGCCGCCGTAGATGCCCTCGCCCTCGTGGCTGACGGAGCCGTCGACGGCCACCAGCCGGGCCGCTTCGGCGGGGCGCCCGGCGGCGAAGACCCCGAAGGGCGCCGCCCGCATCGCCAGTCCGTCGCTCCAGGCGTGCCGGTGCTGGGCCGAGATGGGGGCGGCGAGGCCGCGGCGGAGGTTCTCCAGCGTGCCGCGCTCGCTGAAGCCCGCGCCGCGGAAGGGTCCCTCGGCCCGGTCGGCGATCCACTCGTGCCAGGCCGCCTCGACATGCTCCGGGGTGAGCGCCGAGCCGTGCCGGGCCAGCAGCAGACCGGAGAAGATCGCGTACTCGGTGTCGTCCGTGCCGTACGGCCGGTCGCTGACGTACCCGGTGATCCGGCCCCAGCGGGCGCGGATCTCGGAGGGCCTGAGGTTCTCCGCCGGTGCGCCGAGCGCGTCCCCGACGGCCAGGCCGAGCAGCGCCCCGCGGGCCCGCTCGCGGAGTCCGGCGGCGTCACCGGGCGCCGGGGCCGGGGGAGTGCAGGCGGTCGATGCCATGGGCGGCCTCCTTCGGCGGGTCGCACGGGACCCTGTGCGGATGTGTCCCACGGGAGGCGACCGCGTGAGCCGGGGCCGAGGCTCTGTCACCCGGTCGGCATCTGAGCTGTCATTCGCACATGTGAGCGTTCAGCGGAGAAGCCGCAGGTTAGCGGAGCCTTTCCTTGCTGGCGCGGGCGACATGATGAGCGTAAGTTCTGTATTGTCGAAAAGTAGAACTCGTCCAAAGTTAGCTTTGGCTTAGCTTCCCTGGGGGGCCCGGATGGCCATCATCGAAACCGAGGCCGCGCTGCACGAGGCGCACCGCGACAACCACACCCACCGGGATGTGAACGGCGGATGGCTGCGGCCCGCCGTCTTCGGCGCCATGGACGGTCTCGTCTCCAACCTCGCCCTGATGACGGGTGTGGCCGGCGGGTCCGTGAGCCAGCACACCATCATCATCACCGGTCTCGCGGGGCTCGCCGCCGGCGCCTTCTCCATGGCGGCCGGCGAGTACACCTCCGTCGCCTCCCAGCGCGAACTCGTCGAGGCGGAACTCGACGTCGAGCGCCGTGAGCTGCGCAGGCATCCGCAGGACGAGGAGGACGAGCTGGCCGCGCTGTACGTGGCCCGCGGGGTCGAGCCGGGACTGGCCCGGCAGGTCGCCCGGCAGCTGTCCGAGGATCCGGAGCAGGCACTGGAGATCCACGCCCGCGAGGAGCTGGGCATCGACCCCGGGGACCTGCCCTCGCCGCTGGTCGCCGCCGTCTCGTCCTTCGGCTCGTTCGCGCTCGGCGCCCTGCTGCCCGTCCTGCCGTACCTGCTCGGAGCGACCGCGCTGTGGCCCGCCGTCCTGCTGGCCCTCGCCGGACTCTTCGGGTGCGGTGCCGTCGTGGCCAAGGTGACCGCGCGCAGCTGGTGGTTCAGCGGTCTGCGGCAGCTCGCGCTCGGTGGTGCGGCGGCCGGTGTGACGTACGCCCTGGGCAGTCTGTTCGGAACGGCCGTAGGATAGCTGGACCGGTACCTATGCGACGGGCCGCATAAGTACCCGTTACTCGCTGGTTTCGAGTGCATGACCACCGGGCATGAGCCGTAAGCGCAGTGGGCAATGACGCCTGCCGCACCCCGTGGGGTGGGCGATGACGCTCGCCCCGGACCCCTTCGGGCCGCCGGGCGCCGATCCGACCGATCGTGTCCGCAACGGTCCCCCGCACACGTCGGCCGCCACCGCGCGGCCCCCGCCGCCACCGCACCGCACGCCGTCGTCGCACGGCACCGCGCCGCGACCGCGCGGCACCTCCGCCGCGACCGCGGCGTCCGCATGTTGGAACGGTGTTTCCGGTTCCCGAGAACCGCTCCATCATGTAACCTGCACGAAATTTTGATCTCATCGAAGATCTCACGCAGAGGGCCAACGTCGTCCCTCGGCACCTGCCACATGCCACATGACGACGACGGGAGAGCCGATGCGTACGCCGCGCCAGCCGTCCCAGCATTCCGCGAATGGCCAGAACTGGTCGTTCATGGATGCTCGCCCTGCTGCGCAGGGTATGTACGACCCCCGCAACGAACACGACGCGTGCGGCGTCGGTTTCGTCGCCACCCTCACCGGCGAGGCGTCCCACACCCTGGTCGAGCAGGCCCTCACCGTCCTGCGCAACCTGGAGCACCGTGGTGCCACCGGCTCCGAGCCCGACTCCGGCGACGGCGCGGGCATCCTCTCGCAGGTGCCGGACGCCTTCCTCCGCGAAGTGGCCGGTTTCGACCTTCCCGCCGCCGGCTCCTATGCCGTAGGCATCGCCTTCCTGCCGGAGGACGGCACCGAGGACGCCGTCTCACAGATCGAGACGATCGCCGCCGACGAGGGCCTGACCGTCCTCGGCTGGCGCGAGGTCCCGGTCGCCCCCGAGCTGCTGGGTGCCACCGCCCGCTCCACCATGCCGGTCTTCCGCCAGATCTTCGTGACCGACCGGGCCAGCGAGGGCATCGCGCTGGACCGCAAGGCCTTCGTGCTGCGCAAGCGCGCCGAGCGGGAGGCGGGGGTCTACTTCCCGTCCCTGTCCGCCCGGACGATCGTCTACAAGGGCATGCTGACCACCGGCCAGCTGGAGCCCTTCTTCCCGGACCTGTCCGACCGCCGCTTCGCCTCCGCGATCGCGCTCGTGCACTCCCGGTTCTCCACGAACACCTTCCCGTCGTGGCCGCTCGCGCACCCGTACCGCTTCGTCGCGCACAACGGTGAGATCAACACCGTCAAGGGCAACCGCAACTGGATGCGCGCCCGCGAGTCGCAGCTGGTCTCCGACCTGTTCGGCCCGGACGAGAAGGCCATCGAGCGGATCTTCCCGGTCTGTACGCCGGACGCCTCCGACTCCGCCTCCTTCGACGAGGTCCTGGAACTGCTGCACCTGGGCGGCCGTTCGCTGCCGCACTCCGTGCTGATGATGATCCCGGAGGCGTGGGAGAACCACGACTCCATGGACCCGGCCCGGCGCGCCTTCTACCAGTTCCACTCCACGATGATGGAGCCCTGGGACGGTCCGGCCTGCGTCACCTTCACCGACGGCACCCAGGTCGGCGCCGTGCTCGACCGCAACGGCCTGCGCCCCGGCCGCTACTGGGTCACCGACGACGGCCTCGTCGTCCTCGGCTCCGAGGTCGGCGTCCTCGACATCGACCCGGCCAAGGTCGTCCGCAAGGGCCGCCTCCAGCCCGGCAGGATGTTCCTGGTCGACACCGCCGAGCACCGCATCATCGAGGACGACGAGATCAAGGCGTCCCTCGCCGCGGAGAAGCCGTACGCCGAGTGGCTGGAGGCCGGCGAGATCGAGCTGTCCGACCTGCCCGAGCGCGAGCACATCGTCCACACCCACGCCTCGGTCACCCGCCGCCAGCAGACCTTCGGCTACACCGAGGAGGAACTGCGCGTCATCCTCGCCCCGATGGCTCGCACCGGCGCCGAGCCGATCGGCTCCATGGGCACGGACTCCCCGATCGCGGCCCTGTCCGAGCGTCCGCGGCTGCTCTTCGACTACTTCACCCAGCTGTTCGCGCAGGTCACCAATCCGCCGCTGGACGCGATCCGCGAGGAACTGGTCACCTCCCTGCGCTCCTCGCTGGGCCCGGAGGGCAACCTGCTGGAGCCGACGGCCGCCTCCTGCCGCTCGGTCACCCTGCCCTTCCCGGTGATCGACAACGACGAGCTGGCCAAGCTCATCCACATCAACGCCGACGGCGACATGCCCGGCTTCAAGGCGGCCACGCTGTCCGGCCTGTACCGGGTCTCCGGCGGCGGTGAGGCCCTGGCCGCCCGCATCGAGGAGATCTGCGCCGAGGCCGACGCGGCGATCGAGAACGGCGCCCGCCTGATCGTCCTGTCCGACCGGCATTCGGACGCCGAGCACGCGCCGATCCCGTCGCTGCTGCTCACCGCGGCCGTCCACCACCACCTCATCCGCACCAAGCAGCGCACCCAGGTGGGTCTGCTGGTCGAGGCCGGCGACGTCCGCGAGGTCCACCACGTCGCCCTGCTCATCGGCTACGGCGCCGCCGCCGTCAACCCGTACCTGGCCATGGAGTCCGTGGAGGACCTGCTGCGCGCGGGCACCTTCATCAACGGCATCGAGCCCGAGCAGGCCATCAAGAACCTGATCTACGCCCTCGGCAAGGGCGTCCTGAAGGTCATGTCCAAGATGGGCATCTCCACCGTCGCCTCCTACCGCGGCGCCCAGGTCTTCGAGGCCGTCGGCCTGGACGAGGCCTTCGTGGAGAAGTACTTCAGCGGCACCGCCACCAAGATCGGCGGTGTCGGCATCGACGTCATCGCCCAGGAGGTCGCCGCCCGCCACGCCAAGGCCTACCCGGCCTCCGGCATCGCCCCGGCGCACCGCGCGCTGGAGATCGGCGGCGAGTACCAGTGGCGCCGCGAGGGCGAGCCCCACCTGTTCGACCCGGAGACGGTCTTCCGCCTCCAGCACTCCACGCGCACCGGCCGGTACGACATCTTCAAGAAGTACACGGAGCGGGTGAACGAGCAGTCCGAGCGCCTGATGACGCTGCGCGGCCTGTTCGGCTTCAAGTCCGGCAGGGGCCCGATCCCGATCGACGAGGTCGAGCCGGCGAGCGAGATCGTCAAGCGGTTCTCGACAGGCGCCATGTCGTACGGCTCCATCTCCAAGGAGGCGCACGAGACCCTCGCCCTCGCCATGAACCAGCTGGGCGGCAAGTCCAACACCGGTGAGGGCGGCGAGGACCCCGAGCGCCTGTACGACCCGGCGCGGCGGTCCGCCATCAAGCAGGTCGCCTCCGGCCGCTTCGGCGTGACCTCCGAGTACCTGGTCAACGCGGACGACATCCAGATCAAGATGGCCCAGGGCGCCAAGCCCGGCGAGGGCGGCCAGCTGCCCGGCCACAAGGTCTACCCCTGGGTCGCCAAGACACGTCACTCGACACCGGGTGTCGGCCTGATCTCCCCGCCGCCGCACCACGACATCTACTCCATCGAGGACCTGGCCCAGCTGATCCACGACTTGAAGAACGCGAACCCGCAGGCGCGGATTCACGTCAAGCTGGTCTCCGAGGTCGGCGTCGGCACGGTCGCCGCGGGCGTCTCCAAGGCGCACGCGGACGTGGTGCTCATCTCCGGCCACGACGGCGGCACGGGTGCCTCCCCGCTGACCTCGCTGAAGCACGCGGGCGGCCCCTGGGAGCTGGGCCTCGCCGAGACCCAGCAGACCCTGCTCCTCAACGGCCTGCGCGACCGGATCGTCGTCCAGACCGACGGCCAGCTGAAGACCGGCCGTGACGTCGTCATCGCCGCGCTGCTCGGCGCCGAGGAGTTCGGTTTCGCGACCGCTCCGCTCGTCGTCTCCGGCTGCGTCATGATGCGCGTCTGCCACCTGGACACCTGCCCGGTCGGCATCGCCACTCAGAACCCGGTCCTGCGCGACCGGTTCGCCGGCAAGGCCGAGTACGTGGTGAACTTCTTCCAGTTCATCGCCGAGGAGGTCCGCGAGCTCCTCGCCGAGCTGGGCTTCCGCTCCATCGAGGAGGCCGTGGGCCACGCCGAGGTGCTGGACGTCGAGCGCGCGGTCGACCACTGGAAGGCGCAGGGCCTGGACCTGAAGCCGCTGTTCCACGTGCCGGACCTGCCCGAGGGCGCCGTCCGCCACCGGATCGTCGCCCAGGACCACGGCCTGGAGAAGGCCCTGGACAACGAGCTGATCAAGCTCGCCGCCGACGCGCTGGCCGCTTCGGACGCCACCGAGGCACAGCCGGTGCGCGCCCAGGTCGCCATCCGCAACATCAACCGCACGGTCGGCACCATGCTCGGCCACGAGGTGACGAAGAAGTTCGGTGGGGCCGGCCTGCCCGACGACACCATCGACATCACCTTCACCGGCTCGGCCGGCCAGTCCTTCGGCGCCTTCCTGCCGCGCGGTGTCACGCTCCGCCTGGAGGGCGACGCCAACGACTACGTCGGCAAGGGACTCTCCGGCGGCCGGATCATCGTCCGCCCGGACCGGGCGGCCGACCACCTCGCCGAGTACTCGACCATCGCGGGCAACACCATCGCCTACGGCGCCACCGGCGGCGAGCTGTTCCTGCGCGGCCGTACCGGTGAGCGGTTCTGCGTCCGCAACTCCGGCGCGCTGGTCGTCTCGGAGGGCGTGGGCGACCACGGCTGCGAGTACATGACCGGCGGTCACGCGGTGGTCCTCGGCCCGACGGGCCGCAACTTCGCGGCGGGCATGTCCGGCGGTATCGCCTACGTCATCGACCTCGACCGCGACAACGTCAACGCCGGCAACGCCCGGTCGGTCGAGGCGCTGGACGAGGCGGACAAGCAGTGGCTGCACGACGTGGTGCGCCGCCACGCCGAGGAGACCGGCTCGACGGTCGCCGAGAAGCTGCTCGCCGACTGGGACACGGCCGTGGAGCGGTTCAGCAAGATCATCCCCAGCACGTACAAGGCAGTGCTCGCCGCCAAGGACGCCGCCGAGCGAGCCGGTCTCACCGAGACCGAGATCACCGAGAAGATGATGGAGGCGGCGACCAATGGCTGACCCCAAGGGCTTCCTGAACCACGGCCGTGAGGTCGCCAAGACCCGCCCCGTCGACGAGCGGGTCAAGGACTGGAACGAGGTCTACGTCCCCGGCTCCCTGCTGCCGATCATCAGCAAGCAGGCCAGCCGCTGCATGGACTGCGGCATCCCGTTCTGCCACAACGGCTGTCCGCTGGGGAACCTGATCCCCGAGTGGAACGACTACGCCTACCGCGAGGACTGGGCGGCCGCCCAGGAGCGGCTGCACGCGACCAACAACTTCCCGGAGTTCACCGGTCGCCTCTGCCCGGCCCCCTGCGAGTCGGCGTGCGTGCTGGGCATCAACCAGCCGCCGGTCACCATCAAGAACGTCGAGGTCTCGATCATCGACAAGGCGTGGGAGACCGGGGACGTCGCCCCGCAGATCCCCGAGCGCCTGTCCGGCAAGACCGTCGCGGTCATCGGCTCCGGCCCGGCGGGTCTCGCCGCCGCCCAGCAGCTGACCCGGGCCGGCCACACGGTCGCCGTCTACGAGCGCGCGGACCGCGTCGGAGGCCTCCTCCGGTACGGCATCCCGGAGTTCAAGATGGAGAAGCGGCACATCAACCGCCGTATCGAGCAGATGCGCGCGGAGGGCACCCGCTTCCGCACCGGCATCGAGATCGGCCGCGACCTCAAGGCGACCGACCTGAAGAAGCGGTACGACGCCGTGGTCCTGGCCGTCGGTGCCACGACCGCCCGTGACCTGCCGGTGCCCGGCCGCGAACTCAAGGGCATCTACCAGGCCATGGAGTACCTGCCGCTGGCCAACAAGGTCCAGGAGGGCGACTACGTCACCCCGCCGGTCTCGGCCGAGGGCAAGCACGTCGTCGTCATCGGCGGCGGTGACACCGGCGCGGACTGCGTGGGCACCGCCCACCGGCAGGGCGCGGCCTCCGTCACCCAGCTGGAGATCATGCCCCGCCCGAACGACGAGCGGCACCCGACGAACCAGCCCTGGCCGACCTTCCCGATGCTCTACAAGGTCACCTCGGCCCACGAGGAGGGCGGCGAGCGGGTCTACTCCGTCTCCACCACCCACTTCGAGGGCGACGAGGACGGCAACGTGCAGTGGCTGCACCTCACCGAGGTGGAGTTCATCGACGGCAAGCTCACCGCGAAGCCGGGCACCGAGCGCAAGATCCCGGCCCAGCTGGTGACGCTGGCGATGGGCTTCACCGGCACGGACCGGGAGAACGGCCTGGTGGAGCAGTTCGGCCTGGACCTCGACGAACGCGGTAACATCGCCCGCGACGCCGACTTCCAGACCAACGTGCCGGGTGTGTTCGTCGCCGGTGACGCCGGCCGCGGCCAGTCCCTCATCGTGTGGGCGATCGCGGAGGGCCGCTCGGCCGCCCGCGGAGTCGACCGCTTCCTGACCGGAGCCAGCGATCTGCCGGCCCCGATCCGCCCGACGGACCGCGCCCTGGCGGTCTGACGCGCACACAACGGACCCCAGGTCCCGCACAGACGTCCCGTACAAAGGCGTACGGAACATGAACGGCGCCTGCCCGCCTGTCCCCGACCGGACGACTGGGCAGGCGTCGTCGCATGTACGCTCGGCGCCTGACCGGCCCAGGGGGAGATCATGGCCGCGCTCAGCCTGCGCAAGGTGGAGGAGACCGCGCCCGCGCTCGTCGACGCCTACCGGTCGGCGGGGGTGTCCCTGCGCAAGCACGGCCTGGACGGGCTGCGGGCGGCCGTCCATCTCGTGGTCGACCACTCGGGCTCGATGAGGCCGTACTACCAGGACGGCAGCGTGCAGGCGCTCGCGGACCGGGTGCTGGGCCTGTCCGCGCACCTGGACGACGACGGACGGGTGCCCGTCGTGTTCTTCTCCACCGACGTCGACGCGGTCACCGACATCGCCCTCGCCGGGCACGAGGGCCGCATCGAGCGGATCGTGTCCGGGCTCGGCCGCATGGGCAGGACCAGCTACCACCTGGCGATGGACGCCGTCATCGACCACTACCTGGACAGCGGCGCCACCGCCCCCGCCCTCGTCGTCTTCCAGACCGACGGCGGCCCGGTCAGCGGGCTCGCCGCCGAACGCCATCTGTGCAAGGCCGCGCGACTCCCGCTGTTCTGGCGGTTCGTCGGCTTCGGCGACCCGGGCAGCCGGCAGTTCGAGTTCCTGCGCAAGCTGGACGAACCGGCGGTCCCCGGCAAGCGGACCGTGGACAACGCCGGCTTCCTCCACGCCGGCCAGGACCCGCGCCGGGTCTCCGACACGGAACTGTACGACCGTCTCGTCGCTGAGTTCCCGAGGTGGCTCGCGGCCGCACACGCGGCGGGCGTCGTACGGCCGGACTGAGACACGACCCCGCGTCGATCCGCCGCCATGTCCTAGAGCCCGTCCGCGAGCACCAGGTCCCGGCACTCCTCAGGCGTCCCCCACGCCGAGCGCAGCGCCCGTGCCTTGGTCAGCCACAGGGACAGGTCGTACTCCGCCGTGTACCCGATCGCGCCGTGCAGGTGCAGCGCCGTACGGGCCGTCCGGTACGCCGCCTCGCACGCCGTGAGCTTGGCCGCGGCCACGTCCGCCGGGCGCAGGGACACCGCCGCGCCGAACAGCAGGGGGCGGGCGAACTCCAGGGCGGTCTTCGCGTCGGCCAGGCGGTGTCTGACGGCCTGGAAGGAGCCGACGGGGACGCCGAACTGGGTGCGCTGCTTCACGTGGACGACGGTCCGGTCGAGCAGGGCGAGGCCGACGCCGAGGGCCTGGGCGGCGGTGGCCAGGCGGAGCCAGGCGAACGCCCGGTCGTACGGCGCGGCGGGGGCGAGGAGTTCGCCGGCGGGGGCGAGCGGAGTCAGCCGGCGGGCCGGGTCCAGGGAGCGGCGCACGGGGCCGGGGGCCGCCGTGGACAGGTACAGGCCGTCGGGGGCCGGGGACAGGCGGAGGGACGCGGCGTCGCCGTCGAGGGCGTAGCCGGTGCGCGCCGCCACGGTCGCCACGTCCGTTCCGGCCGCGAGCCCGGGCAGGAAGCGCTCGGCCAGCGGGGGTTCGCCCAGGAGTACGGCCGCCGCGACCGTCTCCGCGAGCGGGCCGGGCACCGCGTGCCGGCCCAACTCCACGAACGCCACCGCCAGTTCCACCGGGCGCGGCCCCAGCCCCCCGTACTCCTGCGGTACCGCCAGACCGAACACCCCCACCTCGGCGATCCGCGACCAGAGCGCGCGCCCGCGCGCGTGGTCGCCCCGGCTCCAGTCCCGGACCGCCGCCGGGGTGTCCGCGGCGCTCAGCATCGCGTGCAGCGTGTCGGCGAGGGCGCGCTGGTCGGCGTCGAGGAGGAAGCGCATCAGCGGCGTCCCTTCGGCAGGCCGAGCAGCCGCTCGGCGACGATGTCCCGCTGGATCTCGTTCGTGCCCGCGTAGACCGGCCCCGCCAGGGAGAAGACGTACCCCTCCGACCAGGCCCCGTCCGCCAGTTCGCCCTCCGCGCCCAGCAGATCGAGCGCCGTCTCGTGCAGGGCGAGGTCCAGCTCGGACCAGAACACCTTGTTCATGCTGGACTCCGGGCCGAGCCGGGCGCCGTCCAGGACCCGGGAGGCGGCGGCGTAGGTGAACAACTGGTAGGCGCGGGCGGCGATCAGGGCATCGGCCACCCGGGCGCGGGCGTGCTCCGGCGAGCCCTGGGCCCGCCACAGGTCGCGCAGCCGGGCGGCGGAGGCGAGGAAGCGGCCCGGGGAGCGCAGGGTGAGCCCGCGTTCGTCGCCCGCCGCGGACATCGCGATCCGCCAGCCCTGGCCCGGCTCGCCGATCACGTCCTCGTCCGGGACGAACAAGCCGTCCAGGAACAGCTCCGCGAAGGCCGGCTTGCCGTCCAGGCGGCCGATCGGGCGGACGGTGACGCCGGGGGCCCGCAGGTCGAACATCAGGTACGTGAGCCCCTCGTACCGCCTCGGAGCATCGGGATCGCTGCGGAACAGGCCGAAGGCACGGTCCGCGAACGCGGCGCGCGAGGACCAGGTCTTCTGCCCGTGCAATCGCCAGCCGCCGTCCGTGCGCACCGCCCGTGAGGTGAGCGCGGCGAGGTCGGAACCCGCCTCCGGCTCGGACCAGGCCTGCGCCCAGACCACCTCACCGGTGGCCATCGGCGGCAGCACGCGCGCGCGTTGCTCCTCCGTGCCGTATGCGAAGAGGGTCGGCGCGAGCAGACTGACGCCGTTCTGGCCGACCCGGCCGGGCGCGCCCGCCGCCCAGTACTCCTCCTCGAACACCAGCCAGCGCAGCAGCCCGGAGTCCCGTCCGCCGAACCGCTCCGGCCACGACACCACCGACCAGCGGTCCGCGGCCAGTTCGGCCTCCCACGCGCGGTGGGCCGCGAAGCCCTCCTCCGTCTCCAGGGACGGCAACGGCGTACGCGGCACGTGCGCGGCCAGCCAGGACCGGGCCGCGGCGCGGAACTCCTCGTCGGCCTGGGAGTGGGTCAGGTCCACGGTCGCCGCCTTCCTTCCGCTGCCGCTCATCTTCCCTAACAAGTGTTTGGTAGGTTAGCGTGGCCCTATGACAGGCGTCGAGAGCCCGGCCTACACACCCGGGCACGGACTGCTGCGCGGGCGCACCGCCGTCATCACCGCGGCGGCCGGCACCGGCATCGGCGGAGCCACCGCGCGCCGCTTCCTGGAGGAGGGCGCCCGGGTGCTGATCAGCGACGCCCACCCGCGCCGGCTGAAGGAGCACGAGGCCGCGCTGGGCCGGGAGTTCCCCGGCGCGGTCGCCGCGGTGCCGTGCGACGTCACCGACGAGGCCCAGGTACGGGCCATGTTCGACGCGGCCGTCGCCACGCACGGACGGCTGGACGTGGTCGTCAACAACGCCGGACTCGGCGGCACTTCGGCCCTGGCCGACATGACCGACGACCAGTGGTCCCGGGTCCTGGACGTCACCCTGAACGGCACCTTCCGCTGCACCCGGGCCGCCCTGCGCGCCATGCGCGAAAGCGGCGGCGGCGTGATCGTCAACAACGCCTCCGTCGTCGGCTGGCGCGCCCAGGCCGGACAGGCCCACTACGCCGCCGCCAAGGCCGGTGTGATGGCACTGACCCGCTGCGCGGCGATCGAGGCCGCCGCGTACGGCGTGCGGGTCAACGCGGTCGCCCCCAGTCTCGCCATGCACCCCCACCTGGAGAAGGTCACCTCCGCCGAACTGCTCGCCGAGCTGACCCGACGGGAGGCCTTCGGGCGGTACGCGCAGCCGTGGGAGGTGGCCAACGTGATCGTCTTCCTCGCCTCCGGCTACTCCTCCTACCTGACCGGCGAGGTCGTCGCCGTCAGCAGCCAGCACCCCTGACGGGCGGGCAGACCACAATGGGTGCGTGCCGACCAAGAAGAAGCCCCAGGTGACCGCGGCAGCGGCCCGGCGCGGAGAGCTCCTGAGCACCGCCGCCGAGGTCTTCGCCGAGCACGGCTACAACGCCACCACCGTCCGCAGGATCGCCGACCACGCCGGGATGCTCGCGGGCAGCCTCTACTACCACTTCGACTCCAAGGAGTCGATGCTCGAGGAGATCCTGCGGACCTTCCTCGACGAACTCTGGGACGGCTACGACACCGTCCTCGCCTCCGGACTCGGGCCCCGCGAGACGCTTCAGGCGCTGGTCACCGAGTCCTTCCGGGAGATCGACCGGCACCGCGCGGCCGTCGCCATCTACCAGAAGGAGAGCAAACAGCTCGTCGCCCAGGACCGGTTCGCCTTCCTCGCCGAGTCCCAGCGCCGGTTCGAGACGGCCTGGCTCAGCACGCTGGAACGCGGGGTCGCCGAGCGGGTCTTCCGCGCGGACCTGGACGTCCGGCTCACCTACCGGTTCGTCCGCGACACCGTGTGGGTCGCCGCCTCCTGGTACCGGCCCGGCGGCAAGCACAGCCCCGAGGAGATCGCCCGCCAGTACCTGTCGATGGTCCTGGACGGGATCGCCGTACGCGAATAGCCCCTTTCCTACAGAGGGAGTTGCCATGGCCGAGGCCTACATCGTCGAAGCGGTCCGCACACCGGTCGGGCGGCGCGGGGGAGGACTCAGTACGGTCCACCCGGCCGACCTGGGCGCGCGGGTGCTCACCGCGCTGGTGGAGCGCTCCGGGATCGACCCGGCCGCCGTGGACGACGTGGTCTTCGGCTGTCTGGACACGGTCGGACCGCAGGCCGGCGACATCGCCCGCACCTGCTGGCTGGCCGCGGGCCTGCCCGAAGAGGTGCCTGGCGTCACCGTGGACCGGCAGTGCGGCTCCTCCCAGCAGGCCGTGCACTTCGCCGCGCAGGCCGTGCTCTCCGGCACCCAGGACCTGGTGGTCGCCGGCGGGGTGCAGAACATGTCCCAGGTCCCCATCGCCTTCGCCTCCCGGCAGGCCGCCGTCCCCCTCGGCCTGACCGAGGGCCCCTTCCTCGGCAGCACCGGCTGGCGCGCCCGCTACGGCGACCAGCCCGTCAACCAGTTCGCCGGCGCCGAGATGATCGCCGCCCAGTGGGGCATCGGCCGCGAGGAGCAGGAGGAGTTCGCCCTGCGCTCGCACCGGCGCGCGATCTGGGCGATCGACACCGGCCGCTTCTCCCGCGAGACCGTCCCCTGCGGCGAGGTCGCCGTGGACGAGGGCCCGCGCCGGGACACCTCCCTGGAGAAGATGGCCGCCCTGCGCCCCGTCCTGGACGGTGGCACGGTCACCGCGGCGTGCTCCTCCCAGGTCTCCGACGGGGCCGCGGCCCTGCTGCTCGCCTCCGAACGGGCCGTACGCGACCACGGACTGCGCCCGCGCGCCCGGGTCCACCACCTCTCCGCACGCGGCGAGGACCCCATCCGCATGCTCACCGCGCCCATCCCGGCCACCGCACACGCCCTGAAGAAGACCGGCCTGACCCTCGACGCCATCGACCTCGTGGAGATCAACGAGGCCTTCGCGCCGGTCGTCCTCGCCTGGCTGAAGGAGACCGGCGCCGACCCCGACAAGGTCAACGTCAACGGCGGCGCCATCGCCCTAGGCCACCCCCTCGGCGCGACCGGCGCCCGGCTGATGACGACCCTCCTGCACGAACTGGAGCGCACCGACGGCCGCTACGGCCTCCAGACCATGTGCGAGGGCGGCGGCCAGGCCAACGTGACGATCATCGAAAGGCTGTGACGCCGCGGTGGGACGACGGGCGGGTGCCGTTCGGCGAACGGCCGTGACTGAGCGGTGGGACGACGGTGGAGCACGGCAGGCCACGATCGCCGGACGGCTGTGGCTGGGGGGTGGGACGGCGGTGGTGCAGTGGCCGGGTGGTGATCGCCGGACGGCTGTGGCTGTGGGGTGGGACGGCGGTGGTGCAACGGCCGGTGGTGATCGCCGGACGGCTGTGGCTGTGGGGTGGGACGGCGGTGGGGCAGCGGCCGGGTGGTGATGGTCGAGCGGCTGTGGCTGTGGGGTGGCCCGGCGGTGGTGCAGCGGCCGGTGGTGATCGCCGGACGGCTGTGACCGTGGGGCGGAACGTCCGCCACGTGACCGTCACCGGTCCGCTCTCAGCTCTGCCAGTCCGGTCAGCACCTCCTCCGCCTCCTTCATGATCCGCTCCACCAGTTCCGCGCAGGACGGCAGGTCGTCGATCACCCCGGCGACCTGCCCCGCCGCCATCACCCCCAGATCCGTACGGCCGTCCACCATCGCCGACTTCAGCAGCATCGGCGTGTTCGCGGCCAGCAGCACCTGACTCCAGGACAGCTCCTTGCCGTGCCGCAGGGCGAGGCCGTCGCGGACCAGCTGCCGCCAGGTGAGCCCCGACAGCCGCCGGAAGCCGGCCGCCCGCCGCGCCGCGTGCGCGAAGCCGCGTATCCGGCCCGACCGCTCCAGCGCCGCCACCAGGTCGGTGCGCAGCATCCGGTGCGGCAGTCCGTCCACCGCCCGGGTCACCGTGACGTCCCGGACCGCCGCCGCCAGATACCTGGCCTTCACCGCGTCCGGCACCGTCGAGTCGGAGGTCAGCAGGAACCGCGTGCCCATCGCCACCCCGGCCGCCCCGTACGCCAGCGCCGCCACCAGCCCCCGCCCGTCGAAGAAGCCGCCCGCCGCCACGACCGGTATCCGCACCGCGTCCACCACCTGCGGCAGCAGCACGCTCGTCGCCACCTCGCCGGTGTGTCCGCCGCCCTCGCCGCCCTGCACGAGGACCGCGTCCGCGCCCCAGGCCGCCACCTTCTCGGCATGCCGCCGGGCGCCGACGGACGGGATCACCACCACGCCCGCCGCCTTCAGCTCGGCGATCAGCTCGGCGGACGGCGCCAGGGCGAAGGAGGCCACCCGGACGCCCTCCTCCAGCAGGATCCGCACCCGGTCCGGCGCGTCGCCCGCGTCGGCCCGGAGGTTCACCCCGAACGGCGCGCCGGTACGGGACCGTACCTCCCGTATCGCCTCCCGCAGGCGGTCCAGCGGCATCGTGGCGGAGGCCAGGATGCCGAGGGCGCCGGCGTTCGCCGCCGCCGAGACCAGGCGCGGCCCGGCCACCCACCCCATCCCGGTCTGCACGATCGGATGGCGGACCCCGACCAGCCGGGTGAGCGCGGTCTCCATCAGCTCCCCGTCCCTTCCGGCACCTCGCGCGCGCGTGCCCCCGCCGGGTCCAGCACCTCACGGATCAGCCGCACCTCCTCCGCCCCGGGCTCCCGGGTGAACGGCACGTCGTCCGGCACGGCCAGCGGGAACCCCGTCGCCTCCCGCACCCGCTCCACGCTCACCCCCGGATGCACCGAGACCAGCCGCATCGAGTGGTCGGGGGTGGCGAAGTCGAGGACGCCGAGGTCGGTGACGACCCGCGCGAGGTGATGGAAGCGGGCCGCGCCGCCCAACCCGGCCGCCCGGTCGTATCCCACCCCGCACACCATGTCCACCCGCTCCACGAACACCCGCGGGGAGTGCCTGGGCACCCAGTAACTCGTCGGATTGTTCAGCGTGTTGAGCGGCGCGCCGCGCACCCCGAGCAGCTGTCTGCGGGGGAGCGCCCAGTCGCCGACGCAGGAGATGTTCTGGTTGCCGTACCGGTCGAGCTGGCTCGCGCCCATCATCACGTGCCGCCGGCCGCCCGCCACCAGCTCCAGGTGCTGCCGGTAGGGCAGCCAGCCCTCCGGTGTGCCGTCCGGGCGGACCAGGAGGGCCTCGCCGTCGGTCAGCAGCAGGTCCGGCGCGAACGTGAGCCGGGCCAGCCGCGCGCCCAGCGACGGGATCAGCCCCATCGGGCTCGCCAGGACCTCCCCGGCGCCCCGCCAGGCCTCGGCACAGGCGATCACGCAGTACTCGGCGCGGGTGAGCCTCACCGCTCCTCCTCCTTCCGCCAGTCCCGGACCGCCGCCCGGTAGGCGGCCTCGTCCGCGCCGAGGAACCGTGCGGCGAACTCCGGCCAGGGCGTGGTCGCGTACCGCCGCTGGAACTCCTCGTCCCTGCCGTACTCCGGTGCGCAGGAGGTGAAGTGCGCGCCGTTCGGCGCCTCCACCACACCCGTCACCGACAACCGCTTGAGCAGCAGCGACTGCGGGACGGCCGCCTTGGTCAACTCGGCCGTGCCCACGATCTGTTCGCAGGAGACGTAGGCCGCGTCCGCCGCCTCGCAGAACAGGTCGTCGAAGTACGGGTCCGGGCCGAGATACTGCCCGTTGCCCAGCCGGTCGGCGCGGTTGACGTGCACCAGGGCCGCGTCCAGCCGCAGCGCGGGCACGGCCACCAGCGTCTCCCCGTCCGCGTACGGCGACGTCACCGTCCTGAGGTCCGGGTTGACCCGCATGACGTCCGAGCCGAGCCCCGCCCGTACCGGCAGGAAGGGCAGGCGCTGTGCCGCGGCCCGCAGCCCGCACTGGAACATCCCCTCGTCGACCTCCGTCAGCGTGAAGCCGCCGCGCTCGCGCGCCGCCCGGTAGTGCGGTTCCAGCGGGATGGAGTCCAGGGTGACGAAGGCGGTGACCAGCTTGCGGATCCGGCCGGCGGCGGCCAGCATGCCGACGTCCGGGCCGCCGTACGAGACGACCGTCAGATCGCCG
The DNA here is from genome assembly GCF_040678315.1 of Streptomyces sp. NPDC052721. NCBI lineage: Bacteria > Bacillati > Actinomycetota > Actinomycetes > Kitasatosporales > Streptomycetaceae > Streptomyces > Streptomyces sp. NPDC052721. Next base: position 156,602 of record NZ_JBFATL010000001.1, read on the forward strand.
ATGTCCGACCGCAGCAGCGCCCGGACCAGCGCCATCGGCTTGCGGCGGGAGCCCCAGCCGCCGATGCCGAGGGTCATGCCGCTCGCCAGCCGGGAGACCACCTCCTCGGCGGTCATCGTCTTGTCGCCCATCTACACGCCCTTCTTCCCGGATTCCCAGGCGTTCCCGTGCGTCCCGGAGCCCCCGGACTTCCCGAACGCGGCGCGGACACGGTCGGCCAGGCCGCTGAGGTTGGCCTCGAACGTGAAGCCCTGCTCGAAGCGGTAGCTGCGGCGCACGTCGACCGGATCGATGCCGTTGATGGCCGACTTGGCCATCCGCAGCAGCCGTCCGTCCTTGGCGGCGATCTCCCGGGCCAGCTCCAGCGCCGCCCCCGCCAGCTCCGCGCGCGGCACCACCCGCCAGACCGAGCCGTGCCCGTGCAGCTCGGCGGCGCTCACCGTGCGCCCGGTGTAGTACAGCGCGCGCATCAGGTGCTGCGGGACCAGCCGGGCCAGATGGGTCGCCGCGCCCAGCGCACCCCGGTCCAGCTCGGGCAGCCCGAAGACGGCGTCCTCGCTCGCCACCACCGCGTCCGCGGTGCCCAGCAGACCGATCCCACCCCCCAGACAGAAGCCCTGCACCGCCGCGACGACCGGTGTCTCGCACTCGTAGACCGCGGCGAAGGCCTCCGCGCAGCCCTGGTTCGCGCCGATCAGCGCCTCCTGCCCGGTCGCCTGTATCTCCTTGATGTCCACGCCCGCGTTGAACCCGCGCCCCTGGGCGGCCAGGACCACGCACCGGATCTCCGGGTCCCGGCCGGCCGCGCGCACCGCGTCGGCCAGGTCGAACCAGCCGCGCACCGGCAGCGCGTTGACCGGCGGGTAGTCGACGGTCACTACGGAAATCCCCTTTTCCGGGGACGAACGGGAGACACCCATGGGCGCATCAGCTACCTTTCCACCAAACATTTGTTAGGTGCGAGGCTTCGAAGCTAGCAGTCGGCGCGGACAAGCGGGAGGCCCTGTGGACAACCGCCCTGTGGACAACGACCCTGTGGACAACGGCCCTGTGGAAAACCCACTGCGCGAGAGCACCGTGGTGGTCACGGGCGGCACCCGGGGAGTGGGCGCGGGGATCGCCCGGGCCTTCGCCGAGGCGGGCGCCCGGGTCCTGACCTGCGCCCGCAGACCGCCCGACCGGCCCTGCGAGGGGGTCGAGTTCGCACCCCTCGACCTGCGCGACCCGCCCGCCGTCCGGGCCTTCTTCGCCGCACTGCCCCGGCTGGATGTGCTCGTCAACAACGCCGGCGGCACCCCGTACCGGCACCTGGCCGACGCCGACGCCGAACGACACGCCAAGGTCATCGAGTTGAACCTGGTCACCCCGCTGACCGCGTCCCTCGCCGCCTACCACCACCTCAGGCGCGCCAGGGGCTCGATCGTGATGGTCGGCAGCGTCAGCGGGAACCGCCCCTCGCCCGGCTCCGCCGCCTACGGCGCGGCCAAGGCCGGGCTCGCGAACCTGGCCGCCTCCATGGCCGTGGAGTGGGCGCCGGAGATCCGCGTCAACACCCTCGTCGTCGGCATGGTCCACACCGACCTGGCACCGCTGCACTACGGCGGCCCCGACGGCATCGCCGCCGTCTCCCGGACCGTCCCGCTGGGCCGGCTGGCGCTCCCCGCCGACGTCGGCGCCGCCGCCGTCTTCCTCGCCTCCGACGCCGCCGCCTACATCAGCGGGGCGAGCCTGCACGTGCACGGCGGCGGGGAACGGCCGGCCTTCCTGGACGCCGCCGAACCCCGTGTCCCCGACGCGTCGGCCCAAGGGAAAGAGAGCTGAGATGAGTGGAATCTGCGCGGGCCGGGTCGTCGTCGTCACCGGTGCCGGCCGGGGGCTCGGCCGCGCCCACGCCCTGGCTTTCGCGGCCGAGGGCGCCCGGGTGGTCGTCAACGACCTGGGCGTCGCCGTCGACGGCGCCCCGGACGCCGAGCGGCCGGCGGACGCCGTCGTGGCCGAGATCCGGGCGGCGGGCGGTGACGCGGTCGCCCACGGCGCCGACATCGCCACCAGCGAGGGCGCGGCCGGCCTGATCCGCACGGCCGTCGAGACGTACGGCCGGCTCGACACGCTCGTCAGCAACGCCGGATTCCTGCGCGACCGCATGCTGGTCAACCTCGGCGAGGACGACTGGGACGCCGTGATCCGCGTCCATCTCAAGGGCCACTTCCTGCCGCTGAAACACGCCGCCGCGCACTGGCGGGCCGAGGCCAAGGCCGGGCGGATCCCGGTGGCCCGGGTCGTGCACACCAGCAGCGGGGCCGGCCTGCTGGGCTCGGTCGGGCAGGGCAACTACAGCGCCGCCAAGGCCGGGATCGTCGGGCTCACCCTGGTCGCGGCGGCCGAACTGGCCCGCTACGGCGTCCAGGTCAACGCCGTGGCACCGGCCGCCCGCACCCGCATGACGGAACGTACCTTCGCCACGGCCATGGCGGCCCCGGCCACGGGTTTCGACGCCATGGCACCCGCGAACGTCTCCCCGCTCGTCGTATGGCTCGGCTCGGCCGGGAGCGCGGGCGTGACCGGCCGCGTGTTCGAGACGGAGGGTGGCCGGATCACCGTCATGGAGGGCTGGCGCCCCGGCCCCACCGCCCACAAGGGTGCGCGCTGGACACCGGCGGAGGCGGGGGAGGCGGCCCGGAAGCTGCTGGCGCAGGCGGAGCCGCCGGGGCGGGTGTACGGCGCGTAGGGTCGCGCACGTACCTCTTACGAGGAGAGCGGGAGGCGGCTCGCCAGCTGAGCCGCGTGATGGCTTACGGGCCGGGCGGCGCGGCGGCTAGTGCAGGGCCGGGAGCACGGCTGGCCGTTGTGGGGCTGGGTCTGCCTCGCGGCGGGCGCGGTGACCGTGGCCGGGCTCGGCGTGTACGAGGCCCGGCGGCACCGGCCGGGTACGGTGCCGCTGCTGCCCGCGCGCGCGTTCGGGTTCCCCGCGTTCTCGGTGGGTGTGCTCGTCCAGCTGCTCTTCTCCCTCGGCATGCAGGGCTTCTTCCTGGTCTTCGCGGTCTGGCTGCAGGGCGGCGAGGGGTACACCCCGCTCCGGGCCGGGGTGGTCACCGTGGCGTTCTCGGCCGGCGGGTTCCTGACCGCGCCCGTCTCGGACGGGCTCGCCGTGAAGTTCGGGCGGCTGGTGCTCGGTGCCGGGGCGCTGCTGATGGCCGGTGGGTTCGGCTGGGTGTGGGCCGCGATCGACGACGCGCCGGCGGTGCACGCGGGCGCGTGGCCGCTGGTGCCGGGACTGGTGCTCGCCGGGGCCGGGCTCGGGTTCCTGGTGGTGCCTTTGGTGAACGTGGTGCTGTCGGCGGTGCCGGGGGAGCTGGTCGGGGGGCGCGTCCGGGATCTTCTCCACGGCTCAGCAGTTCGGGGGCGCGCTGGGGGCGGCGGTGATCGGAACGGTGTTCTTCGGGGCCGTGGGGGAGGGGCTCGGCGGGGCGCTCGCCGGGGCGATGCCGTGGGTGGTGGGGGTGTTCGTGGTGTGCGGGGTGCTGTCTGCGGCGCTTCCGCGGCGGGCGGTCTCGGACCACGCGGGCTGACACGCGACTCCCTGGGCAGACGACGCGGCGATGATGCGGCGATGAAGGGCGCTGACGCTACGTGTCGCACTCCAGTACCGTCCGGCACAACCCGCACCGCGCCCGTACCCGCCCCCGCACCGGCACCCTGATCCGCTGGTGGCAGGTCGGGCACGGGAAGGTCACCCCGAGGTGGCCGCCGCTGTCGGGGGCGAAGGAGTACGGGGCCGTGGGCGGGGCGCTGGAGGCGTGCCGGCGGTCGTGGGCGTATCGGCGGCGGCCCGCCCAGCCGGCCCCGGTCAGCGGCGGCTGCTGCTCGTCCTGGCGGGCCCGGGCCATCCCCTTGACGTAGGCGGTGTAGGCCTGCGGGCTGGTGAACCACACCGAAGGGTCCTCCTGGAAGAGCAGGGCCCGCTTGGCCAGGACGTAACCGAACTCCTCCGGGGTGAGATAGCCCAGCTTCTGCGACGAGACCCCGTCCTCCCGGTAGGCGTCCAGCAGCAGCCAGCCCGCGCCCAGATAGGTCGTCGCCGTGTCCGTCAGGATCTCGTTCTCCGCCGTGGTGGGGAAGACGAGATCCAGGCGGTGCAGGTAGACGTGCGCCACCTCGTGGGCGAGCGCGGCGCCGATGTCCCTGCGGTGGGTGCGGAACCGGTCGTTCAGCTCGACGAAGTACTCGGGGCCCGCCGCGAGTTCGACGTTCGCCGCGTGGGTCATCTCCCGGAAGCCGACGATCAGCCGCGCGTCCGGCAGCCGGAAGTGCCGCACGATCTCCCGGGCCACGCGCTGCGCGCCCAGATGCAGGTCGTCGGTGTCGCAGAAGGCCACGTCGGCCGGGGCCACGCTTCCCGAGAACGTCTCGATGGTGTCGCGGGACAGGCGCCGGTACAGCGCGGTGACGGCGGCCCGCACCGTCTCCAGGTGCGGGTAGCCGTGCTGGACCGGCCCGCCGTTCGCCACGTCGGCACCCCCTGAAGACGCGGAACTCCTTTCCACTGTAGGCGGGAGGGCAGTGCGCGAAGGACCCCGGTGGGCGGCCGGTCATGCGGGCGGGAGGCGGGGAAGGGTCCGGGTGGGGTGCCGGTCAGGTGGGCGGGAGGCGGGAAGGGCCTGGGTGGGGTGCCGGTCAGGCGGGCGGGAGGCGGGAAGGGTCCGGGTGGGGTGCCGGTCATGCGGGCGGGAGGCCGGAAGGCCCTCCGTTGGGCGGTCGGCACCCTGGGAGCAGGCGGGAAGGGGCCCAGCGGGTGCCACCCAGGCAGCAGGCCGGAAAGGCCCCGTTGGCGGCCGGCACCCTGGGAGTGGGAAGGGCCCCGGTGGGTGCCGGTCACACAGGCAGCAGCCGTGGTGCCGGCCGGTCCGGTGTGCCCCCGTCCAGCTCCAGCAGCCGCACCTCGTTCTCGCCCTCCCGCAGCACCGGCCCGGGCACGTACAGCGACCGCTGCGGACCCGTCGACCAGTAACGCCCCAGGCTGAAGCCGTTGACCCAGACGAAGCCCCGCGTCCGGCCCGGCAGCTCCAGCCGGGCGTCCCCGGCCCCGCTGACCGTGACCGTGCCCCGGTAGAGCCCCGGTGCCCCCTCCCCGGGCACCGTGCCGAAGAGCACCGTGGCCACCCCGTCGGCGAACGCGTCCAGATCCAGCCCACGCGCCCCGGGCCAGGGCCGCCAGCACCTGGTCGCCGTCGCGGCGAGGCCGGCACGGGCGCGGCGCAGCGCGACGAGGAGTTCGTGGACGGCGACGCCGGACTCCACCTCCAGCAGCGGGTTGCCGCGGCGGGCGGCCCGGGCGACGCGGGCGATGACCGCGCGGGGCCCGGCGGCGTCGCAGAGCGGAACGGGACGGGGGCGTCTCACCCCCGTCCCGTTCCGCGCCCAGCAGGGCCGGACCGTCCCCGGCGGCTGGAGCGACCGCGTCCCCGACCCCGGCGGTCCACCGATGATCCACTCCCCGGACACCCCGTAGGGCCCGGCCCCGGAAGCGCATAGGGTGAGCCCCCATGACCACCAGCAACACCGGCACCGGTGCCGACGACCCCCAGGTCCGCCAGGAACTGGAGCGGCTGCGCGACAGCATCGACAACATCGACGCGGCCGTCGTCCACATGCTCGCCGAGCGGTTCAAGTGCACCCAGCAGGTCGGCCGGCTCAAGGCGCTGCACCAGCTGCCGCCCGCCGACCCCGCCCGCGAGGCCCGGCAGATCGAACGGCTGCGCCGACTCGCCGAGAACGCCAAGCTCGACCCGGCGTTCGCCGAGAAATTCCTCAATTTCATCATCGCCGAGGTGATCCGGCACCACGAACGCATCGCCGAGGACACCCACAACGGACGGCCGGCGCCCAAGGACTGAGCAGGACCCTGAGCGGAGGCCCGGCCGGCCGGGCGGGCAAGGGGCGCGCAGGGGACAAAAGCCGTGTACCGATCCGCCTCTGTGCGCTGTCGGCCCCATCAGGCAGCATGTCCTGCATGTCCGTACTCACGCGCGACGAAGCGCAGCTCCGAGCACAGTTCCTCGACGTCCACCGGTACACGGTCGAACTGGACCTCACGACCGGTGGCGAGACCTTCGACTCCCGTACCGCCATCCGGTTCACGGCGCGGTCCGCCGGGGACACGTTCGTCGAGCTGAAGCCCGCCGAGCTGCGCAGTGTCACGCTGGACGGACAGCCGCTCGACCCGGAGTCCCTGTGCGAGGACCGGCTGCCGCTGAAGAACCTCACCGCCGGCGAGCACGAGCTGCGCGTCGACGCGGTCATGCGCTACTCCCGCACCGGCGAGGGCATGCACCGTTTCACCGATCCCAGCGACGGCGAGACGTACGTCTACACGCAGATGTTCATGGACGACGTCCAGCGCGTCTTCGCCGCCTTCGACCAGCCCGACCTGAAGGCCGTCTTCGAGGTCTCGGTCCGGGCACCCGAGGGCTGGAGCGTCCTCGCCAACGGCGTCACCGAGCACCGCGGCGACGGCCTCTGGCAGGCCGCGCCCACCCCGCCGGTCTCCACCTACCTGGTCGCCGTCGCCGCCGGCCCCTGGCACTCGGTACGCACCGAGCACCGCGGACTGCCCTTCGGCATCCACTGCCGCCGCTCGCTCGCGCCCCACCTCGACACCGACGCCGACGAGATCCTCGACGTCACGCGCGCGTGCTTCGACCGCTACCACGAGAAGTTCGAGGAGCCCTACCCCTTCGACTCCTACGACCAGGCGTTCGTCCCCGAGTTCAACGCGGGCGCCATGGAGAACCCGGGCCTGGTCACCTTCCGCGACGAGTTCGTCTACCGCTCCGCCGTCACCGACACCGAGCGGCAGACCCGCGCCATGGTCATCGCGCACGAGATGGCCCACATGTGGTTCGGCGACCTCGTCACCCTCAAGTGGTGGGACGACATCTGGCTGAACGAGTCCTTCGCCGAGTACATGGGCTACCAGACCACCGCCGAGGCCACCCGCTTCACCGACCCCTGGACCGAGTTCGGCGTCACCCGCAAGTCCTGGGGCTACGACGCCGACCAGCGGCCCACCACCCACCCGGTCGCCCCCGAGAACGTCGACGACACGGCCTCCGCCCTGCTCAACTTCGACGGCATCTCCTACGCCAAGGGCGCCTCCGCGCTGCGCCAGCTGGCCGCCTGGCTCGGCGAGAAGGACTTCCTCGCCGGTATCAACACCCACTTCGCGCGGCACAAGTTCGGCAACGCCACCCTCGCCGACTTCATCGACTCCCTCGCCTCGGCCACCGACCGCGACGTGCACGCCTGGGCCGACAGCTGGCTGCGCACCACTGGCGTCGACACGCTCACCCCGCAGATCGTCTCCTCCGGCGGCACCTGCGTGCTGACCGCCGACCGCGCGGGCAGCCGCCCGCACCGCCTCAGCGCCGGCCTGTACGACCACGACGTCGCCGAGGAGGGCCGGCTGGTGCTGCGCGAGCGCATCGGCCTCGACGTCCCGCAGGCCGCGCCGCAGCCCATCGGCAAGCGCCCCGCACTGGTCCTCCTCAACGACGGCGACCTCACCTACGCCAAGATCCGCTTCGACGCCGCTTCCTTCGAGACGCTCCGCACCAGCCTGTCCGGCCTGCCCGACCCGCTCACCCGCGCGGTCGTCTGGAACGCCCTCAGGGACGCCGTCCGCGACGGCGAACTCCCGCCCGCCGCCTACCTGGAGACGGCCCGCGCCCACCTGCCCCGCGAGACCGACCTGGCCGTCGCCGAGGGCGTCCTCGCCTTCTCCGCCGGCCAGCTCGCCGACCAGTACCTGACGCCGGAGGACCGCCCGGCCGCCCTGACCACCCTCACCTCGCTCTGCCGCGACCTGCTGCGACGCACCGAGGACGGCGACCACCCCGGCCTGCGGCTGATCGCCGTACGGCACCTGATCGACGTCGCCGCCCACCCGGAGACCATCGCCGCCTGGCTCGCCGACGGCACGGTGCCCGGCGGGCCGGAACTCGACCCCGAGCTGCGCTGGCGCATCCTCGCCCGGCTCGCCGTGCTCGGCGCCACCGACGAGGACGCCATCGCCGCCGAACTGGCGCGTGACCCGAGTGCCACCGGCCAGGAGGGCGCCGCCCGCTGCCGTGCCGCCCTGCCCGACCCGGAGGCCAAGCGCGCCGCCTGGGAGGCGATGTTCGCCGGCGACGACCTGTCCAACTACCTCTTCACGGCAACCGCCCAGGGCTTCTGGCAGCCCGAGCAGGCCGAGCTGGTACGGCAGTACGTGCCCCGCTTCTACACGGACGCGGTCGACGTCGCCGCCCGCCGCGGCCCCGCCATCGCCGTCGCCGCCGGCCGGTGGTGCTTCCCGGCCCACGCCGTCGACGCCGAGAACCTGCGGCTCGGCGAGGCCTGCCTGCGCGACGCCGACATCACCCCGGCCCTGCGCCGCACCCTCGCCGACCGCCTGGACGACCTGTCCCGCGCCCTGCGGGTACGGGCAGGACAGCGGGCGGAGTAGGTCCGGCGACGCAGGACGCGGCTGGTCCTCGCCGACCATGCGACGGACCGGCCGCCGCTCCCAGGCCCGGGCGGTCGGTGATCGACCGGGCACCGGAGGCACCACCGCGATCGTAGTGACCGGCGCGACCGGCACCGCCGGCCGTGCCATCGCCGACCGTCACCTCGCCCCGGGACAGCCCGTCCGGGCGCTGACCCGCGACCCGCCGCGGCCCGCGAGCACGGCGTGCGGCACGCCGTGCCGCTCTCCAGCGGCATCGTCCAGGACGGTGCCGACGAGACCCACCCCCTCCACGTCATGCACACCACCACCGAGCGGCAGATCCGCGACAGCGGGCTCGACCGGACGTCCGTGCGGCCGGGCGCCTTCGCCACCAACGCGCTCCAGTACGCCCCACACATCCGCGCGGGCGCGTCCTGCCCGACAGCGGCCACGAGGGCGCCGTGCACCGGCTCACCGGACCCGAGGCGACCAGCGTCGCCGGCCGGGTCGCGGCGATCGGCGAGGCCCACGGCGGGAAGCTGACCTTCGTCGAGACCGACCCGGCCGAGGCGGGCCCGCAGCTGTACCCGCACGTGCCGCCGCAGATGCTCGAACGACCGCTGCGGACGTTCACCGCCACCGTCGGCGTCCCCAGGAGATCACCGGCACCGTGGAGGCTCACCGGCACCCCGGCCCGCACCTTCGCCCAGTGGGCCAGGGACCACACCGACGACGTCCGGGCGTATCCCCGCACCGGCCCCAACGCCTCCTGGGCATACGGCAGTACACACTTTCGGGTTCCGTTCGCCCGGCTTTCGGGACACAGGGCTCCCTTCCGGTACAAGCTGGAACTCCACCCCAAGCCGGAAGCCCGGACCCGCGGCGGGGTGCGCGAGCGGAGGAGGGTTCATGAGCACGCCACCCCTGGCCTCGGGTCCCGCCGGCCCCGACGCCCTGCGGCCCCTCCTCGACACCGTGCTCGACGCCCTCACGGCCGGCCGCGACGAGCGCGGCGGACCGCTTCCCGCCGGCGGACCGGACGCCGTCGCCGCGCGCGTCGCCGACGCCCTCGGAGACGTCCTGCCCGAGGCCGGCGACCCGGACGCCCTGCGCGCCCTCGTGCACGCGCTGGCCGCGGGCTCCGCCGACCCCGCCGACCCGCTGTGCACAGCCCATCTGCACTGCCCGCCGCTCGCCGTGGCCACCGCCGCCGACCTCGCCGCCAGCGCCCTCAACCCCTCCCTGGACTCCTGGGACCAGGCCCCGGCCGCCTCCGCCCTGGAGGCCGCCGTCACCCGCACCCTCGCCCGCACGGCCGGGCTCGCCGACGCCCTCGTCACCACCGGCGGCACCGAGTCCAACCAGCTCGCCCTGCTGCTCGCCCGCGAGGCACACGGCGGCGGCGTGCGCCTCGTGTGCGGCGCGAACGCCCACCACTCGCTGCCGCGCGCCGCCTGGCTGCTCGGCCTGCCCGACCCGGTCGTCATCCCGGCCCCCAACGGCACCCTCGACCCGGCCGCCCTCGACGAGGCCCTCACCGCGCTCCCCGGCCCGCTGCTCGTCGCCGCCACCGCCGGCACCACCGACGCCGGCCTCATCGACCCGCTGCCCGAGATCGCCGGCCTGTGCACCGCCCACGGCACCCGGCTGCACATCGACGCAGCCTACGGCGGCGGCCTCCTGCTCAGCGACCGGCACCGCGACAGACTCGCCGGACTCGAAGCCGCCCACACCGTCACCCTCGACCTGCACAAACTCGGCTGGCAGCCGGTCGCCGCCGGACTCCTCGCCGTCGCCCGCCCACACGAACTCACCACACTCCACCAGCGCGCCGACTACCTGAACGCCGACGACGACACCGAGGCCGGACTCCCCGACCTGCTCGGCCGCTCCCCGCGCACCAGCCGCCGCCCCGACATCCTGAAGATCGCCGTCACCCTGAAGGCGCTGGGCCGCAGCGGTCTCGGCGCCCTGGTCGACCAGGTCTGCGCCCGGGCCCGCGAGTTCGCCGCACTGGTCCGCGAGCACCCCGGCTTCGAACTGTACGACCGGCCCGTCATCAGCACCGTCCTGTTCCGGCCGGCCGAGGCCGACGACGACACCGTGGCCACCGTACGCCGACGGCTGCTGCACGAGGGCCGGGCCGTCCTCGGCCGCGCCCGGCTCGACGGCCGGCTCTGGCTCAAGGCCACCGTCCTCAACCCCCACACCCGGCCGGACGACCTGGCCCACCTGCTCAAACTCGTCGAACTCGCCGAAAGAAGCCTCCCCGGATGACCCACCCCCCACGCCACGAACCCGACTCCCCACGCGACCTGGTAGGCGTCGGCATCGGCCCCTGCAACCTCTCCCTCGCCGCGCTCGCCCAGCCGCTCGCCGAACTCGACGCCGTCTTCTACGAACAGCGCCCCCACTTCGACTGGCACCCCGGCCTGCTCATCGACGGCGCCATCGTCCAAGTGCCCTTCCTCGCCGACCTGGTGACCCTCGCAGACCCCACCAGCCCCTGGAGCTTCCTCAACTACCTCAAGGCCCGCGAGCGGCTCTTCCCCTTCTACTTCGCCGAGCACTTCCACATCCAGCGCGCCGAGTACGACGCCTACGGCCGCTGGGTCGCCGGACAGCTGCCCGGGCTGCGCTTCCGCCACCAGGTCGACGCCGTCCGCTGGAACCCCGAACGCGACGTGTTCGAAGTCGACTTCACCCAGCTGGACGCGGCCGGCGAGGCCGAGGCCCTCGGCCGCACCCACGCCCGCAACGTCGTCCTCGGCATCGGCGCGGCCCCCTACGTGCCCGACCCCCTCAGACCCCTGGTGGACGCGCTCGGCGTGCCCGTCATCCACGCCGCCGACTACCTCGACCACCGCGACAGCATCCTCGCCGCCGGGCATGTCACCGTCGTCGGCTCCGGACAGTCCGGCGCCGAGGTCTTCCTGGACCTGCTCCGGCACCGCCCCGCCGGCCAGGAGAAGCTGCACTGGATCGGCCGCACCGAGGCGTTCGCGCCCATGGAGTACTCCAAGCTGGGCCTGGAACACTTCACACCCGACTACACACGTTACTTCCACGCCCTCGCCGAGCCCGTGCGTGACCGGCTGACCGCCGCCCAGTGGCAGCTGCACAAGGGCATCGACGCCGGCACCATCGCCGCCATCCACGACGAGCTGTACCGGCGCACCCTGCACGGCGGCTGGCCCGACGCCGTCCTCACCCCCGGCGTCCGCGTCCGCACCGCCGGCCGGATCGCCACCAGCAAGATCGAGCTGCACCTGGAGCACCTCCAGCAGGACAGCCGCTCCCGGCTCACCACCGACGCCGTCGTCCTCGCCACCGGCTACCGCGAACGCCCCCTCGATCGCATCCTCGCCGGACTCGACCCCTGCATCCGCCGCGACAGCAGCGGACGCCCCCGCGTCGACGAGGAGTTCCGCCTCGTGCTGGATTCCTCGGTCACCGGCTCGGTCTACGTCCAGAACGCCGAGCTGCACACGCACGGCGTCGGCGCCCCCGACCTCGGCCTCGCCGCCTGGCGCAGCGCCACCATCCTCAACTCGCTCACGGGGAAGGGGCCGTACCCGCTCCCGTCCCGGACGGCCTTCACCTCCTTCGGACTCGAAGGGCCCGCCGCCCGGGTGCCGCAGGGCAGGCAACCGCAGCGGCTCACTCCGCTCATCGAGGGAAGGTGAACGTCGCCCAGGTCAGGTGAGCCGCCCGCCCGGAACAAGCCCACCGGCAACGGCGCTGGCGCCTGCCATGACCATGACCTGGACCCCGCCCACCGCGCCGCCGGCCAGACCCTGAGACAGCCCCTGCGCCCGGCCGGAGGAGGTGAGGCGCTACGGCTCACCTTCAGCAACCGCCACGGCAAGGAGCCCGTCGAGATCGGCGGAGCCCACCTCGCCACCCGCACCACCGGCCACGGCATCGACCCCGCGACCGGCATCACGCTCACCTTCGCGGGCAACCCGACCGCCAGGGACCCCGTCGAACGGCCCGCCACCGCCGGACAGGAACTCACCGTCACCCTCTACCTGCCCGGCGACACCGGCCCGACCACCTACTCGGCAGGCAGTGCCCTACGACATGGGCCACGCCGCGCCCGGCGACCAGCTGTCCGCCGAGCGGCTGCGGGACGCCGAGGAGGTGCCGACCGGCCACTTCGGGATCGCTTCCCGGCCCAGCTCAGCCGACGCCTCACCCAGGGCTGGATCGTGGGCCGGGGCATCTCCGGCAACCGGCTGCTCACCGACGATCGGCGCACGCCTGCTCGCCCGCATCGACCACGACGTCCTCACCGTCCCCGGCGTCAGCCACGTCCTGGTCCACATCGGCCTCAACGACCTGGGCGTGCCCGGCTTCCGCGCCCACCCCGAACCCGCCGACAGCCCGACGGCGGCCGATCTCGTCGCCGGGCTCACCGCCCTGGCCGAACGCCTGCGCGCCGTCGGCCTGATCGTCATCGGCTCCACCCTCGGCCCGTACCGGGGCACGGTCTATGAGGGTTACGACACCGAGTCCGGCCAGGCAGCGCGGCGCGAGGTCAACGTCTGGCTGCTCGGGGCGCGCCCCCCTGCGACGCGGTGGTGGACGTCGCCGCCGCCGTCGCGGACCCGGCCGAACCGGCGCGGATCCGTACGGATTTCGACAGCGGCGACGGCCTGCACGTCAACGACGCCGGCGCGAAGGCGATCGCCGACGCCGTCGACCTGTCACTCCTGCGGCTCCAGAGGCCTGCGGCTCTGGGAGATCCGCGGCTCTAGAAGACGGGCTTGCCGTCGCGCACCAGCTTCCAGTCCGCCGACGCGAAGTCCTTCGGGTCCAGGACACCCTTCGCGGTCACCCACTCCGCGATCCGGGTGCGGATCTCCGTCGACTCCGACCACAGCTGCTTCGCGGTGGCGACGTGCGGGAAGGCACCGCCGCCGTTGGCCCGGTAGTTGTTCACGGCGAGGACGAACTGCCGGTCGTCGTCCAGCGCGGCCCCGTTGAAGGTCAGGTTCTTGATCCGCGACCCGGCCGGCTGGGCGATGTCGATGTCGTACGACAGACCCGAGACGTAGTCGTAGTTGTAGTCCGGGCGGCCACCGGCGTTGGTCAGCTTCTCCACGTCCACCGTGGCGTCGGCGGCGGTCTGGACGTAGTACTCCGCCGAGTACTCCAGGTAGGCCCGGACCTGGGCGCCCGTCAGCAGCTTGGCGACCAGCGTGTTGTCGTACACGTACAGGCTCGACAGGTCCCGGATGGTGACGTCGCCGGCCGGGATCTCGGAGGTCCGGGAGAACGGCGAGGCCTGGGCGATCACCGGCAGCGAGGCGTACTCGGTGCCCGCGAGCGCGGCCCTGACCACGTCCTCCTGGACCTTGGTGATCAGGTCGATGATCGGGGCGTCCTTGTAGCGGGCCTCGACGGTCGTCAGGGTCTCGGTCGCCCGGCCCACGACCTGGTTGACGTACGCGACGACCTTCTCGTGCTCGTCGGTGAGCAGCTTGGTGATCTCCGGGTCGTCGGCCACGGCGTTGGAGTTGCGCAGCGAGGCGGAGACCGACTCGACCTCCCAGCGGCCCTTGCTGAACACCAGCTCGATGTCGAAGACGGTCAGCCGTTCGGCGTAGCACAGCGGCTCGGACAGGACGACCGTCTTGCCGGTCTTCTCGTTGACGACCTTCAGCTCCGGGATCTCCACGTGCGCGTGGCCGACCAGGATCGCGTCGATGCCCGGCACCTGCTTAGCCACGTTGGCCGCCGCGTTCTCCACGTACGGCACCTGGTCGCCGTACGACGACGTGCCCGAGGTGCCCGAGTGCGCGGAGACGACGACCACGTCGGCGCCCATGGACCTCAGCTTCGGCACCCACTTGGCGGCCTGCTCCTCCAGTCCCGGGAACGCGAGCTTTCCCTGGACGTAGGCCTTGTCCCAGATCGCGATGCCCGGGTTGGTCAGGCCGAGGACGGCGACCTTGACCGGCTTGGCGCCCGGCACGTGGAAGGTCTTCATGAAGTACGGGGGGAAGGCGGGCTTCAGCGTCTTCGCGTCCACCGCGTTGGCGCCGAGCAGCGGGAAGTCGAGCTGGTCCTCGAACTTCCGCAGCGTCTCGATGCCGTAGTTGAACTCGTGGTTGCCGAGGGCCGCCGCGTCGTACCCGATCGCGTTCATCGCCTGCGCCATCGGGTGCACCGGGCCGCCCTTGGCGGTGATCGGGTCGACCTTGGCGTAGTAGTAGGTGAGCGGGGTGCCCTGGATGGTGTCACCGGCGTCCAGGAGCAGCGTGTTGCAGCGGCCCTTCTCCTCGCGCACCTGCTCGACCAGGGTGGAGATGCGGGCCAGGCCCATCGCGTTGCCCGCCTTGTCGGCGTACTCGGCGTCCTTGAAGTAGTCCCAGTTGAAGACGTGCCCGTGCAGGTCGGTGGTGCCCATGACGGTCAGGGAGTACCGCTTCACGGGGTGCCCGGGCTTCCCGGCCTCCGCCGCCTCGGCCGCCGGAGCCGCCGCCGCGCCGGCGATCGCCACTCCCGCTCCGGTGGCGGCGGACTTCTTCAGGAACTTCCGGCGGTTCAACGGCATGTCTCGGTCTCCTTGGCGGTGGTACAGCAACACGCGACTACAACAACGCGCGTAGATTCTGACCTGAGCATGACTTACGACAACAGGTCCGGAAGGTTGCGATCTGGTGACCATCGCTCATAGGAGCGGACCGCCGCACAATTCAACACTTGTCAATGACCCCTTGCCCAAAGTCTCTTGAGTGGGCTACGACGCCAATTCTCTACCCGCCGGTAAGCCATAGGCTCGACTCATGCGCCGAGCAAAGATCGTTTGTACATTGGGGCCCGCCACCGACTCGTACGACCAGATCAAGGCACTGGTCGAGGCCGGAATGGACGTCGCCCGGTTCAACCTCAGCCACGGCACCCACGCCGAGCACGAGGAGCGGTACCAGCGCGTGCGAAAGGCGGCCGACGAGACCGGCCGCAGCGTCGGAATCCTCGCCGACCTTCAGGGTCCGAAGATCCGGCTCGGCCGCTTCGCCGAAGGACCCGTACTCCTTGAACGCGACGACACCTTCACCATCACCGTGGAGGAAGGCGTCGACGGCGACCGCCACCAGTGCGGCACCACCCACGCCGGCCTCGCCGCCGACGTCGCCCCCGGCGAGCGCATCCTCGTGGACGACGGCAAGGTCTGCCTGGAGGTCACCGACGTCGACGGCCCCCGCGTGCGCACCCGGGTGGTCGAAGGCGGCGTCATCTCCGACCACAAGGGCCTGAACCTCCCCGGCGTGGCCGTCTCCGTCCCCGCCCTCTCCAAGAAGGACGAGGACGACCTGCGCTGGGCCCTGCGCACCGGCTTCGACGTGATCGCCCTCTCCTTCGTCCGCAGCGGCGACGACGTCGTGGACGTGCACCGGATCATGGCCGACGAGGGCCGCCGCCTCCCGGTGATCGCCAAGATCGAGAAGCCGCAGGCCGTCGCCGACCTCGACGGCATCGTGGCCGCCTTCGACGGGCTGATGGTCGCACGCGGCGACCTGGGCGTGGAGATGCCGCTGGAGCAGGTACCGATCGTCCAGAAGCGCGCCATCAAACTCGCCAAGCGCAACGCCAAGCCCGTGATCGTCGCCACCCAGATGCTCGACTCTATGATCGAGAACTCCCGGCCCACCCGCGCCGAGGCCTCCGACGTCGCCAACGCGGTCCTCGACGGCACGGACGCGGTCATGCTCTCCGGCGAGACCAGCGTCGGCAAGTACCCGGTCGAGACCGTACGCACCATGGCGAAGATCGTCGCGGCGGCCGAGGAGGACATGCTCGCGGGGGGACTGCCGCCGCTGACCGAGCGGAACAAACCCCGCACCCAGGGCGGCGCGGTCGCCCGGGCCGCCGCCGAGATGGGCGACTTCCTCGGCGCGAAGTTCCTGGTCGCGTTCACCCAGTCCGGCGACACCGCCCGCCGGCTCTCCCGCTACCGCTCCCCGATCCCCCTCCTGGCCTTCACCCCGGAGCCGGCCACCCGATCCCAGCTCAGCCTCACCTGGGGCGCGGAGACCTTCCTCGGCCCGCACGTGGACTCCACCGACGCCATGGTCGGCCAGGTGGACGAACTGCTCCTGAAGTACGGCCGCTGCCGGAAGGGCGACGTCGTGGTGATCACGGCCGGCTCCCCGCCCGGCGTCTCCGGCTCGACCAACATGGTCCGCGTCCACCACATCGGCGAGGACGACAGCCCGAAGTGACGGGCGGCCCCGCTCAGTGCTTGGGGCCGACGTGGGCGTCCATGAGGGCGACGGAGGCTTTGCGGGCTATGGAGACGGTCAGGGCCGCGCGGCTCTGGTTGAGCGTCTTCCACTCGACACCGACCTTGTCGAGGGCGTCGGTGAAGAGGCGGACGATGTCGACCGAGGTGTTGGTGAAGAAGTAGCGCGGATACTCGTACCGCTTGCGACCCCGGATGAAATCCCAGGGGTGGGCGTCGACGATGGCCTGCTGCCAGGGTTCGAGGACGATGGGGCGCTCGTGTTTCTTGCCGGGACCGTGCTGGGGGAAGAGGCAGTGCACGTGCTTCGAGTGAGTAGTGGCTGATGTGTCCGTCGCCGAGGTACAGCCCGAGCAGATAGCTGTACGCAATCTCGTCCAGCTTCCGTCCGTGGCACCGCGGACAGGAGGGATCCTGGCGGCCTGGGCATTCACCCCGCTTCGCCCGGTCCATATGCTTTCAGTAGCCGACCGTCCCCACGGGTACGTTCAGCTTGCGGGCCACGTCTGCATTCTTCGCATCGCCGCGCAGCAGAGTGAGCGCCTTTTGTCGTACCTCTGTGCCATGGAAGTTCATGCGGCCACTCTCAGTCACCGAAGGCGGCCGTATACGGCAGAAAGCGGAGGATCACGCGAACGTGATCCTCCGCTTGAGGCCGTGGTGCCCGGTGTGGGATTCGAACCCACATGCCCAAAGGGCACGGCATTTTGAGTGCCGCGAGTCTGACCAGTTCCTCCAACCGGGCAAGCTGGGAAGCCCTGGGAAGTGTACCGGTTCACCGCGCGTCCCCGCAGCTAGGTACCCTGCTGGGAGCAGTGCCCCTGCCCCGTACCAAGGAGCCTCAGTGACCGCCCCCGAGTCGCCCCAGCCCGTAGACGCGCCCGACGACGACAAGTCGCACGTGCCTCCGCTGACGACCCGTGTCGTCATCGCCGAGGACGAGGCCCTGATCCGGCTCGATCTCAAAGAGATGCTGGAGGAGGAGGGGTACACCGTCGTCGGTGAGGCCGGGGACGGTGAGCAGGCCGTAGAGCTGGCCCGCGAGCACAAGCCGGACCTGGTCATCCTGGACGTGAAGATGCCCAAGCTGGACGGCATCTCCGCGGCCGAGAAGATCGCCGAGGAGTCCATCGCGCCGGTCCTGATGCTCACCGCCTTCTCGCAGCGCGACCTCGTCGAGCGCGCCCGGGACGCCGGTGCCATGGCCTACCTGGTCAAGCCGTTCAGCAAGAGCGACGTCGTCCCGGCGATCGAGATGGCCGTCTCCCGGTTCACCGAGCTGAAGCAGCTGGAGAAGGAGGTCGCCGACCTCACCCAGCGGCTGGAGACCCGCAAGCTGGTCGACCGCGCGAAGTCGATCCTGCAGACGGAGTACGGTCTGACCGAGCCGGCCGCGTTCCGCTGGATCCAGAAGACGTCCATGGACCGCCGCATGTCGATGCAGCAGGTCGCGGAGGCGGTCATCGCGGACAACCAGGAGAAGAAGGCGGCCAAGAAGGACTGAGCACCGCTCGTACGACAGAGGCCCGCGCCCCGGAGAAGGGGGCGCGGGCCTCGTCGTACACGAACGGGTCAGTCCTCGCCGAGGTAGGCCTTGCGGACCGACTCGTCGTGCAGCAGGTCCTGCCCCGTGCCGGACAGGACGATGTTGCCGACCTCCATGACGTGTCCCTGGTCGGCGAGTGAGAGCGCCGCCTGGGCGTTCTGCTCGACCAGCAGGATCGTCGTCCCCTGCGCCTTCAGCTCGGCGATCGTCGCCATGATCTTCTGCATCATGATCGGTGACAGACCCATCGACGGCTCGTCCAGCATCAGCAGTTTCGGCTGGGACATCAGCGCCCTGCCCATGGCGAGCATCTGCTGCTCGCCGCCGGAGAGGGTGCCCGCGGCCTGCTTGCGCCGTTCCCCGAGGATGGGGAAGAGGTCGTAGGCGCGCTGGATGTCCTTCTCGATGCCCGGCTTGTCGTTGCGCAGGAACGCGCCGAGGCGCAGGTTGTCCTCGATGCTCATGCGGGGGAAGATGTGCCGCCCCTCGGGGGAGTGGGCGAGGCCCAGGGAGACCACCTGGTGGGCGGGGACCTTCTTCAGCGATCTGCCGTTGAACCTGATCTGTCCGCCGACCGGCTTGAGCAGTCCGGACAGGGTGCGCAGGGTGGTGGTCTTGCCGGCGCCGTTGGTGCCGATGAGGGTGACGACCTGACCGGCCTCGACCTTGAAGGAGATGCCCTTGACGGCTTCGATCTTGCCGTAGGCGACCCTCAGGTCCTCGACTTCGAGCAGTGCGGTCATCGGTCGTTCTCCTTGCCGGGCGCGGCGTCGGTCGTGGTTTCGGCGCGTGCGCCGGTGGCCTCGGCCGTGGTGTCGGCGTGCGCCTCGGCGTGCGCCTCGGCGGCCTCCACCTCGGCCACCTCTTCGGCGCCGGGCGCGTCCTCGAAGGGCTCGCCGAGGTAGGCCGCGACCACGCGCTCGTCGCCCTGGACGGTGGCGCTGTCGCCCTCGATCAGCTTCTCGCCCTGGACGAGCACGGCGACGCGGTCGCACAGGTTGAAGATGAAGCGCATGTCGTGCTCGATGACGAGGACGGCGATGCCCATGTCCCGGATGGCGAAGACGAGTTCCTCGGTGGCCCGGGTCTCCTGGGGGTTCATGCCGGCGGTCGGCTCGTCGAGGAGCAGCAGGCCGGGCTCGCTGGCGAGGGCGCGGGCGATCTCCAGCTTGCGCTGTTCGCCATAGGGGAGGTTGCGGGCGAGGTGTTCGGCCTTGTGGTCGAGGCCGACGAACGCCAGCAGTTCCATGGCCCGGTCCCTGGAGGCCTTCTCGGCCTTGTGGAAGCCGGGGCCGCGCAGTACGGCCGACCAGAAGCCCTCCTTGGTGCGGGTGTGCCGGCCGACGAGCACGTTCTCCAGGACCGTCATGTTGGCGAACAGGCGGATGTTCTGGAAGGTGCGTGCGATGCCGGCCGCGGTGACCTTGAAGGACTTGGGCGGCAGGACGTCGCCCTTGTAGCGGACCTCGCCCTCGGTGGGGACGTAGAGGCCGGTGAGGCAGTTGAAGAAGGTGGTCTTTCCGGCGCCGTTGGGGCCGATGAGGCCGACGATCTCGCCGGCGCCGACGGTGAGGTCGACGCCGCGTACGGCGGTCAGGCCGCCGAAGCGCATGGTGACGCCGCGGGCGTCGAGGACGGTCTCGCCGGGCGCGGCGGCGCCGGGGGTGGTGTCCTTCGTGGTGGTGTCGGTGGTCATGGTGGTCAGGCCCCCGCCTTCGTCAGGAGGGTGGGTGCTTCCGCCTCTTCGTGGAATTCGAGCTGGCGGCGCCGGTTGGGGATGAGGCCCTCGGGGCGGAACCGCATCAGCAGGATGAGTGCGAGACCGAAGGCGAAGAGCTGGTAGTTGCCGAGGAACTGGAGCTTGTTCGGGATCAGGAAGAGCAGGGCCGCGCCGATCAGCGGGCCGCTGATGGTGCCCATGCCGCCGAGGACGACCGCGGCGAGCAGGAAGGCGGAGTTGGGGGGGATGGGGCCGGCGAACAGGTACTGCTCGGGTGTCACGGTGTAGGTGACGTGGGCCTGGACGGTGCCGGCGAGTCCGGCGAGGGAGGCGCCGACGGCGAAGGCGATGAGCTTGACGCGGAAGCCGTTGATGCCCATGGCGAGCGCGGCGGTCTCGTCCTCGCGGATGGCGACCCAGGCGCGTCCGATGCGGGAGTTGCCGCTGCGGCGGAAGACCAGCACCACGACCGCGGTGATGATCAGCATCAGGAAGAAGTAGTTGGCGAACCGGCCGATGGTGAAGCCGCCCATGTCGTGCTGGGCGCCGAAGTCGAAGCCGAGGACGTCGAGGTTGGGGATCGAGGAGATGCCGTTGGAGCCGTTGGTGATGTCGGGTCCGGAGGTGCCGTCGAGGTTGTTGGCGGTGATGCGGAAGATCTCACCGAAGCCGAGGGTGACGATGGCGAGGTAGTCGCCGCGCAGCCGCAGCGTCGGGGCGCCGATGAGCACGCCGAAGACGAGGGAGGCGGCGGCGCCGACGAGTACGGCGGCCCAGAACGGGAAGTGCACGTCGAACGGCGAGCTGGGGGAGCCGGAGACCAGGGCCGCCGCGTAGGCGCCGACGCCGAGGAAGGCGACGTATCCGAGGTCGAGGAGGCCGGCGAGGCCGACGACGATGTTCAGGCCGAGGGCGACGGTGGCGAAGATCAGGATGTAGACGCCGAGGGTCGCGTACTGGTCGTTGGTCTGGGTGAAGGGGAACAGTGCCGCCGCGACGAAGGCGCCGCAGATGGTGATGTTCGTGTGCCGGGCGGCGATCTGTGAGGCGTGGGCGATCAGGCCGGCCTTGTTGAGGGCGGCGAAGCCGAGGCCCGCGGTGATCAGGAAGCCGATGAACAGCTCGTCGTACTCGGTGCCGATGCCGTAGGTGAAGACGACCAGGCCGAGTGCGAGCATCGCGACGATGATCAGGAGCTCGGCGTACGAGGGCAGGGTGGCCACGGGCCGGGGGGCGCCGGCGGCGAAGACCGCCTTGGTGGTCTCCCACTTGTACGCGGCACCGTGCTTGAACTTCTCCCAGCCGGTGTCGTCGGGGTCGATGGGCTCGGGTTCGGGCCGTTCGAAGGGCAGGGCGAGGGCGCCGGCCAGGGCGGCGAGGCTGGCGACGGCGACGAGGAAGCCGCCGGGCTCCAGGTTGACGAGTCCGCCGAGGTCGACGCTGATGGCGAGGACGGTGTACCAGCTGGTGGCGAAGGTGGCGAGGGTGGCGAACCGCAGGGCCGCGTCGGGGCCGGCGGGTGCCAGCCATCCCAGGCCGCGGATGCCGTAGGAGGCCAGTGCGAACAGGGTGGCGAGGAGCGCGCTGATGAGGACGAGGACCTGCAGGCCGCCCGGGTAGCCGTAGACGGTGAGGTTGCCGGGGAAGTCGGTGGTCCAGGTCCAGGCGAGGAAGGTGGAGACGATCGTCAGCGCGCTGCCGCCGAGGGCGAGGGCGCGGGCGGCCTTCTCGGGCAGGGGCAGCAGGCCGGTCGGGGTGTCGGCCTTGCGGGCGCCGGGGGTGTCGGGTGCGGTGGTCTGTGTGGTCATCGGTCTCACGCCCTGTCCGCGACGCGCTCGCCGAGCAGGCCCTGTGGCCTGAACAGCAGTACGAGGATGAGGAGTACGAAGGCCCAGACGTCGGCCCAGGACTGGCTGCCGAACTTGTCCATGCCCGGGATGTCGGCGATGTAGGCGGTGGCCAGGGTCTCGGCCACGCCGAGGACGACGCCGCCGATCATGGCTCCGTAGATGTTGCCGATGCCGCCGAGGACGGCCGCGGTGAACGCCTTCAGACCGAGGATGAAGCCCATCCGGAAGTTGATCTCGCCGTACTTCAGGCCGTAGGCGACGGCTCCGACCGCGGCGAACGCGGCGCCGAGCGCGAAGGCGATCACGATGATGCGGTCGGTGTTGACGCCCATCAGCTTGGCGGTGTCGGGGTCCTGCGCGGTGGCCTGCATGCCGCGGCCGGTGCGGGTCTTCATCACGAAGTAGGCGAGGACGGCCATGCTGATCGGGGCCGCGACGACGAGGAAGATGTCGCCGGTCTGGATGGTGACGCTGCCGATCTCGAAGGGGCCGCCGGAGATCTGCGGGAAGGTGCGCGCGGACTTCGCCTCGGGGTACCAGGCCCACACGGCCTGCTGGAGTGCCAGCGAGAGGCCGATGGCGGTGATCAGGGGCGCGAGACGCGGGGCGTTGCGCAGTGGCCGGTAGGCGAACCGTTCCGCTCCGACGGCGATGGCGACCGCGACGACGACGGCGCCGATGATCATCAGCGGCAGCGCGATCCACATGCTGGTGCCGCCGGGGAGCCAGAGCCAGACGGTGAGAGCGCCGAACGCTCCCGTCATGAATATCTCGCCGTGGGCGAAGTTGATGAGCTGGACGATGCCGTAGACCATTGTGTAGCCGATGGCGACCAGCCCGTACATGGATCCTAGTAGCAGGCCGTTGACCAGCTGCTGCGGCAGTTCGTTCACCGCATGTCCTCCGAGCGTTCGGAAAGTGCGAGGGATGTGGCCGGATGCGAGTCCGCGCGGGGCGCCAGTGGAACAGCGCCCCGCGCGGCTCGTGAGGGGTTCAGGCGGGATCAGCCGGTGTAGGTACCGGACTTGACGGGAACCCAGGCACCGTTCTTCACGGCGTACACGGTGAGCTGCTTGTTGGTGGCGTCACCGTACTCGTCGAAGGAGACCTTGCCGGTCACGCCGTCGAAGGCCACGCCCTGCATGGCCTCGGTGACCTTCGCGCGGGCGTCGGAGGGCAGCTTGCCGCCGTTGGCGTCGACGACCTTCTTCACGGCCTCGATGACCGCCCAGGCGGAGTCGTAGGCGTAACCGCCGTACGCCGAGTACTCCTCCTTGTAGCCCGCGGCCTTGTAGTCGGCGACGAACTGCTTGGCGGAGGGCAGGTCCTCGACCGGGGCGCCGACGGAGGTGGCCAGGTCGCCGGTGGCCTCGGAGCCCGCCAGCTTCATGAACGTGTCGTCCTTGATGCCGTCACCGCCGACCAGCGGGATCTTGGCGCCGGCGGCCTTGATCTGCTTGCTGAGCGGGCCGGCCTGCGGGTACTCGCCGCCGTAGTAGACGACCTCGGCACCGGAGTTCTTCACCTTGGTGGCGACCGCGGAGAAGTCCTTGGCGTCGGGGTTGATGTGCTCGGTGCCGACCACCTTGCCGCCGAGCTTCTTGAACTCCTCGGTGAAGGTGGCGGCGAGGCCGGAGCCGTAGGTCTTCTTGTCGTCGATGACGAAGACCTTCTTCTTCTTGGCGGTGTTGAAGACGTACTGGGCGGCGAACGGGCCCTGGATGGCGTCCGTGGTCGCGGTGCGGAAGTACGCCTTGTACGGACGGACCTTCTTGTTCTGCCAGTCCGGGCCCTGGGTGAGGGCCGGGCCGGTGTTGGCCGGGGAGACCTCGACCAGCTTGGCGTCGTCGAAGACCTTCTGCATCGACTCGGCGACCGAGGAGTTCAGCGGGCCGACGACACCGAGAACGTCCTGCTCGGAGACGAATTTCGAGGCGTTCTGCTGGCCGGCGGACGGCTGCGCCTGGTCGTCGAGGGCCTCGATCTTGAAGGTGACGCCCTTGACGAGCTTCTGCTTGTTGGCGTTCCGGACGGCGAGGTCCGCCGAGTTCTTGATACCGAGGCCCATGGCGGACAGGTCGCCGGTCAGGGGGGCGTCGACGCCGATGACGACGGTGCTGCCGCCGTTGTCGGAGTCGGAGCCCTTGTCGCCGCTGTCGCGCGAGCCGCAGGCGGTGAGGGTGAGCGCTCCCGCCGCCAGCGCGGCGGTGATGGCGATAAGCGAACGTTGACGCACGATCAGTCCTTTCCCCAGGCACAACCGCCTCCCCGTGGAAGCGGCCGAGTCGCGCGCCGCGCTGAATTGGAGAATCCGAAGGCGCGGTGACTGGCCGTGACTCTAAGCGTGTGTGGGGAACGTGGAGGAGTGTCTGACCGAGGCTGTGACGCTCTTGTTATGACACGACGTAATGCAGAGCGGTACTTGGTGGGGTGGAAGGTGGAATTCAGGTGGATTCGCACCGTCCGCATTGTGAGAACCCGCAGGACTCGCCTTGATCCATCCAGGCGTCTCAGCGGTTTTGGTGATTACCGAAAACTGTTGCTGCAGGCTACTTGCAGGGCGCGTGAGAGGTCCTGTGCGTAACGGGGGCCCAGGATGAAGCTCTGTGTCTGTATTGCGCGCGCATTACGCAGAGTTACGTCCAGGAAAGGGAGTCCGGCGTTCTTGGGTACTTTTTCGCATTCCGTCACATGCATCGTGATCGTGACCTTGCGGGCGGAACCCGACCTCGTCCGAAACGGAACGGGTGGCTCCGTACTCAGGGACAGCCCCGCGTACGGCTGGGTCACCCGGGTCACGGTGACCGGCGGCCCCGAGGTCACGCTCAGCAGCACGGCGAAGCTGAAGCTGCGTGGCGGGGCGCCCGCGGGAGTGGTCCGGCCGTCGAGGTAGGTCATGTCCACCACCTGGACGGGGTAGGGCACTTGCGCCTTGGTGCCGGCCGGGTGCGGGGGCGGCTGCTGCGGCCGGGTGGCGTACAGATAGCCGCCGCCCGCCAGGGCGACGGCCGTGGCGGCGAGGGCGACGGCGATCCGCCGGTGGCGGGCGTACCAGGCGGCCAGGGCCGCGCGTCTCCGGCCGGGCGGACGGGGGTTCTGCGGCCGCCGGCCGTCCCGTGCGCGCGTGCCCTCACCGGGCTCCAGGGGGCCGATGCCGCTCATGTCCAGGGACCTCCGCTCGGGGTCCCGTGACGGTAGCGCGCCGTACACGCCGTACGGGCCTGACGGGCCATCAACTGGTTAGCCGGGTCTGGCCCTTGGCGCTTCCGCACGGAGCGTCCCGCCGCCACGACGTCCCTCAGGATCTGGTACTGACCGTGGGACAGGCCCATCGACTGGTAGTCGCCGTAGGTGCCGTCGGCGAGCATCTTGCGGGCCCAGTACGTGACGAGCCTGGTGCACAGGTCGGCGTCCGAAGTCGGCTGCGCCGAGGGCGAGGCCGAGGCCGGGGCGGGGGAAGGAGCGGAGCCGTCCGGTCCGGTGCAGCCCGTCGTGCACAGCAGCGCCGGCAACGCCAGCCCGAACACCAGGAACCTCACCCCCGGCCGGGGGCCTCCTCGCCGTCCCATGTGCCGAAGCTAAGGGGAGGGAGGGCGAGGGGCAACGGTCCGGCAGAGGGCGCGGCGAAGCGGGGCTCAGCTCGCGGCGGACTCCGCGGGCGCTGCGTCGCCCGGCCGGACCTCGCGCAGCAGGCAGGTCAGCCGGGCGGTGCAGACGCGGCGGCCCTCCTCGTCGCTGATCACGATCTCGTACGTCGCCGTCGACCGCCCCCGGTGCACCGGCGTGGCCACGCCCGTCACCAGGCCGGAGCGGACCCCGCGGTGGTGCGTGCAGTTCAGGTCCACCCCGACGGCGATCTTCGAGGCGCCGCCGTGCAGCATGGAGCCGACCGAGCCCAGCGTCTCCGCCAGCACCGCGGAGGCGCCGCCGTGCAGCAGGCCGTACGGCTGGGTGTTGCCCTCCACCGGCATGGTCCCGACGACCTTGTCCGCCGAGGCCTCCAGGATCTGCACGCCCATCCGCGTGCCCAGATGCCCGGCCGAGAACAGGGCGGGCAGGTCCACGCCGAGCGCCGCGTACTCGTCGATGACCTCCTGCGGGAACTTCACTCGCTGCTGCTCACCCATGGGCCCGGCTCCGTTCGTCGTCCAGCTGTCTGCTCGCTGAGCAAACGCTCAGTCGGCCGCCGATTGTTCCAGACGGCTCCCGGCGGTGCCGGTGTGGTCCTCCAGTCGTACGACGACGGACTTGCTGGCCGGGGTGTTGCTGGTGTCGGCGGTGGCGTCCAGCGGCACCAGCACGTTCGTCTCGGGGTAGTACGCCGCCGCACACCCCCGGGCCGTCGGATACAGCACCACCCGGAAACCGGGCGCCCGCCGCTCCACCCCGTCCCTCCACTCGCTCACCAGATCGACGTACGACCCCTCGGCGACCCCGAGCGACCGCGCGTCCTCGGGATGCACCAGCACCACCCGGCGCCCGCCCGTGATGCCCCGGTACCGGTCGTCCAGGCCGTAGATCGTGGTGTTGTACTGGTCGTGCGAGCGCAGGGTCTGCAGCAGCAGCCGGCCCTCGGGCAGCGCCGGGTACTCCACCGGCGCCGCCGTGAAGTTCGCCTTGCCCGTGGCGGTCGGGAAGCGCCGCTCGTCGCGCGGGGCGTGCGGCAGCGCGAAGCCGCCGGGCCGGGACACGCGCGCGTTGAAGTCCTCGAAACCGGGGATCACGCGCGCGATGCGGTCACGGATCGTCGCGTAGTCCTTCGCGAACTCCTCCCACGGCACGACACTGCGCTCGCCGAGCACCCGGCGGGCGAGACCGCAGACGATGGCCGGCTCGGACCGCAGCTGCGGGCTCGCGGGCCTCAGCCGCCCGCGCGAGGCGTGCACCATGCCCATGGAGTCCTCGACCGTCACGAACTGCTCGCCGCTGTCCTGCACATCGCGCTCCGTCCGGCCCAGGGTGGGCAGGATCAGCGCCCGCGCGCCCGTGACCACGTGCGAGCGGTTCAGCTTGGTCGACACATGCACGGTCAGCCGCGCGCGGCGCATCGCGGCCTCGGTGACCTCCGTGTCCGGCGAGGCGGAGACGAAGTTGCCGCCCATGGCGAAGAACACCTTCGCCTCGCCGTCGCGCAGCGCCCGGATGGCCCGTACGACGTCGAAGCCGTGCTCGCGCGGCGGCGCGAACCCGAACTCCTTCTCCAGGGCGTCCAGGAACGCCGGCGCGGGCCGTTCGAAGATGCCCATGGTGCGGTCGCCCTGGACGTTGCTGTGCCCGCGCACCGGGCACACGCCCGCCCCCGGGCGGCCGATGTCGCCGCGCAGCAGCAGGAAGTTGACCACCTCGCGGATGGTCGGGACGGCGTGCTTGTGCTGGGTGAGGCCCATGGCCCAGCAGACGATGGTCCGCTGCGAGGCGAGGACCATCCCGAGGGCCCGCTCGATCTCCGCGCGCGTGAGGCCGGTCGCGGTCAGCGTCTCCTCCCAGTCGGCGGCACGCGCGGCCTCGGCGAACTCCTCGAAGCCGTGGGTGTGTTCGCGGACGAACTCCTCGTCGACAGCGCCGTCGGTCTCCAGGATCAGCTTGTTGAGGAGCCGGAAGAGGGCCTGGTCGCCGCCGATGCGGATCTGCAGGAACAGGTCGGTGAGGGCGGCGCCCTTGAGGAGTCCCTGCGGGGTCTGGGGGTTCTTGAAGCGCTCCAGGCCCGCCTCGGGCAGCGGATTGACGCTGATGACCTTCGCGCCGTTCGCCTTGGCCTTCTCCAGCGCGGAGAGCATGCGCGGATGGTTCGTGCCCGGGTTCTGGCCCGCGACGATGATCAGGTCGGCCTTGTACAGGTCCTCCAGCAGGACGCTGCCCTTGCCGATCCCGATGGTCTCGCTGAGCGCCGACCCGGACGACTCGTGGCACATGTTCGAGCAGTCCGGCAGGTTGTTCGTGCCCAGCTCGCGCGCGAAGAGCTGGTACAGGAACGCGGCCTCGTTGCTGGTGCGGCCGGAGGTGTAGAAGACGGCCTCGTCCGGGGAGCCGAGGGCGGCGATCTCCTCGGCGACGATGTCGAAGGCCCGCTCCCAGGAGACCGGCTCGTAATGCGTGCCGCCCTCGGGGAGGTACATGGGGTGCGTGAGCCGGCCCTGCTGTCCCAGCCAGTAGCCGCTGCGGCCGGACAGGTCCGCGACGGAGTGCGCGGCGAAGAACTCGGGCGTGACCCGGCGCAGCGTGGCCTCCTCGGCCACCGCCTTGGCGCCGTTCTCGCAGAACTCCGCCGTGTGCCGGTGGTCCGGCTCCGGCCAGGCGCAGCCCGGGCAGTCGAAGCCGTCCTTCTGGTTCACGCGCAGCAGCGTCAGCGCGGTGCGCTTCACACCCATCTGCCGCTGGGCGATGCGCAGCGTGTGCCCGATGGCCGGCAGCCCCGCCGCCGCGTGCTGGGGCTCCGCGACCTGCGGCGCGTCCTGGACCGGATCACCCTTGGGCGGCTTCGTCGCCATCGCACGCTCCCCTTCGACTGCGTGTGAGAAGTACGCCGACGATCCTCCCACGGCCCGCTGACAACGGTGCCGGGCGGGCCGGGCGGGAGGCGGCGGGGAGGCGGCGGCATTGCTTGCGTGGGCTCTGCGGCGCGTTGCGCCCGAGGGCTCCTCGTCGCGGTGAGTGACCATGGCCTGCGCAGGGCTCTTGTCGCCGTGAGTGACCGAGAGGCAGCCGATCGTCTCCCCGGGGCAACCGCCCGGCCCGCGCTGTCAGTGGCTCGTGGCAGGATCGGGGACGTGGCAGAGACAGCATCGAAGCAGACCGACAAGACCCCCGGCGGCACCCGTCCCCGGCTGATGCTCATGGACGGGCACTCGCTGGCCTACCGCGCGTTCTTCGCGCTGCCCGCGGAGAACTTCACGACCGCGACCGGCCAGCCGACGAACGCGATCTACGGCTTCGCGTCGATGCTGGCCAACACCCTGCGTGACGAGGCGCCCACGCACTTCGCGGTGGCCTTCGACGTCTCCCGCAAGACCTGGCGCTCCGAGCGGTTCACCGAGTACAAGGCGAACCGCTCCAAGACCCCCGACGAGTTCAAGGGCCAGGTCGAGCTGATCGGCGAACTGCTCGACGCGATGCACGCCCCGCGCTTCGCCGTCGACGGGTACGAGGCGGACGACGTCATCGCCACCCTCGCCACCCAGGCCGAGGCCGAGGGCTTCGAGGTGCTGATCGTCACCGGCGACCGCGACTCGTTCCAGCTGGTCACCGAGAACACCACCGTGCTCTACCCGACCAAGGGCGTCTCGGAGCTGACCCGGTTCACCCCGGAGAAGGTTTTCGAGAAGTACGGCTTGACGCCCGCCCAGTACCCGGACTTCGCGGCCCTGCGCGGCGACCCGTCCGACAACCTCCCCGGCATCCCCGGCGTCGGCGAGAAGACCGCCGCGAAGTGGATCAACCAGTTCGGCTCCTTCGCCGAGCTGGTCGAGCGGGTCGGGGAGGTCAAGGGCAAGGCCGGGCAGAACCTCCGCGACCACCTGGAGTCCGTCAAGCTCAACCGCGTTCTCACCGAGCTGGAACGCCAGGTGGAGCTGCCGAAGACGGTCGCCGACCTGGAGCGGGCCCCGTACGACCGCAAGGCCGTCGCGATGGTCCTGGACACCCTGGAGATCCGCAACCCGTCGCTGCGCGAACGGCTCTTCGCCGTCGACCCCGGCACGGAGGAGGCCGAGGCCACCCCGGTCACCACCGGCGGCGTCGAGATCGACGGCAGGATCCTGCGCACCGGCGAGCTGGCCCCCTGGCTCGCCGAGCACGGCGCCGGCCCCCTGGGCGTCGCCACCGTCGACACCTGGGCGCTGGGCGCCGGCTCCGTCGCCGAGGTCGCCCTCGCCGCGGCCGGGGGAGCGGCGGCCTGGTTCGACCCGGCCGAGCTGGACGAGGCCGACGAGAACGCCTTCGCCGCCTGGCTGGCCGACACGGCCCGCCCCAAGGTGTTCCACAACGCCAAGGGCGCCATGCGTGTCTTCGCCGAGCACGGCTGGAGCGTCGAGGGCGTGACCATGGACACCGCGCTCGCCGCCTACCTGGTCAAGCCCGGCCGCCGCTCCTTCGACCTGGACGCGCTGTCGATGGAGTACCTGCACCGCGAGCTGGCCCCCGCCGCGGCGGCCGACGGCCAGCTGGCCTTCGGCGCGGACGAGGGCGCCGAGGCCGAGGCCCTGATGGTCCAGGCCCGCGCCGTCCTGGACCTCGGCACGGCTTTCGAGGACCGCCTCCAGGAGGTCGGCGCGGCGGACCTGCTCCGCGACATGGAGCTGCCCACGTCCGCGCTGCTCGCCCGCATGGAGCGCCACGGCATCGCGGCGGACCGGCCGCACCTCGAAGCGATGGAGCAGATGTTCGCGGGCGCCGTGCAGCAGGCCGTGAAGGAGGCGCACGCGGCGGCCGGCCACGAGTTCAACCTGGGCTCGCCCAAGCAGCTCCAGGAGGTCCTCTTCGGCGAGCTGGCCCTGCCGAAGACGAAGAAGACCAAGACCGGCTACACCACGGACGCCGACGCCCTGGCCTGGCTCGCCACCCAGACCGACAACGAACTGCCGGTGATCATGCTCCGGCACCGCGAGCAGGCCAAGCTCCGGGTCACCGTCGAGGGCCTGATCAAGACCATCGCGGGCGACGGCCGTATCCACACCACCTTCAACCAGACGGTGGCCGCGACCGGGCGTCTGTCCTCCACCGACCCCAACCTGCAGAACATCCCCGTCCGCACGGACGAGGGCCGGGCGATCCGCCGGGGCTTCGTGGTCGGGGAGGGCTTCGAGTCCCTGATGACCGCGGACTACAGCCAGATCGAACTGCGCGTGATGGCCCACCTCTCCGAGGACGCGGGCCTGATCCAGGCGTTCACCTCCGGCGAGGACCTGCACACCACGGCCGCCTCCCAGGTGTTCGGCGTCGAGCCCGGCGCGGTCGACGCCGAGATGCGCCGCAAGATCAAGGCGATGTCGTACGGCCTCGCGTACGGCCTGTCGGCGTTCGGCCTCTCCCAGCAGCTGAACATCGAGGCGGCCGAGGCGCGGGCCCTGATGGACGCGTACTTCGAACGCTTCGGCGGGGTCCGGGACTATCTGCGCCGGGCGGTCGACGAGGCACGGGCGACGGGCTACACGGCGACGCTCTTCGGGCGCCGCCGCTACCTGCCCGACCTCAACAGCGACAACCGCCAGCGCCGCGAGGCGGCCGAGCGCATGGCCCTCAACGCGCCCATCCAGGGCACGGCGGCGGACATCGTGAAGATCGCCATGCTCAAGGTGGACAGCGCGCTGCGGGCGGCGGACCTGAAGTCCCGCATGCTCCTCCAGGTCCACGACGAGATCGTCCTGGAGATCGCCCCCGGCGAGCGGACGGCCGCGGAGGAGATCGTCCGCCGCGAAATGGCGGGCGCCGTACAGCTCAGGGCCCCGCTGGACGTCTCGGTGGGCGTGGGCCCGGACTGGGAATCGGCGGCCCACTAGCCCGCGGCACGTGGGGGGTGACCGAGGGAAGGCGGGCGTCGCGGCCAAGAGTGATCAACTTCTCCGCCGCAACGCCGATCACCCTCCACGGCGCAGCCCGGCGGTGCCGAACCCCCCGCACCCCCGGCCGCCTCACGTCCACCCGACACCCCGGCGGTGCCGAACCCCCCGCGGCCCTGCCGCAGCCCGGCGGTGCCGCACCCACCGCACTCCCGGCCGCCTCGTGTCCACCCGACACCCCGGCGGCCTCACCGCTATCCCACATCCCCGGCGGCCTCACCACCACCCGGCACCCCGGCGGCATCACCATCCACCCACACCCCGGCGGCCTCACCGCTACCCCACACCACCGAAGGCCTCAGCTCCACCCCGACACCCCGGCCGCCTCACCTCCACCCCAACACCCCGGCCGCCTCACCATCCACCCCACACCCCCCGGATTCGAACACCCGGCCGATCCCCCGGAGGGGTCCGTCACAACCCGAACGGCCCCCGCCAAAACGCCCCCCACCCCTCGCAGCCGCAACACTGCGGGCATGGGTATACGCATGCTTCACCGCCGGACGCCCGAGGCAGCAGCCGGGGTCTGGGCGGACACCGCCTCGACGCAGGCCGTGCCCGCCGCGCCGGTGCCGGCCCTCGCGGCCGACGCAAGCACCGCCCGCATCCCGGCCGATCTGGCCACGAGCGTCCGCAACGTCCCCAAGGACCTCCGGCGCAGGGTCGCCGGCCGCGCGGCCCGCACCCCCGACTGGCGTCAGTGGGCCGACCTGGCCCGCGGCTATGCCGCCCTCGTCCTCACCCTGATCCCGAGATCACGCCCCCGGCCCACGCTCACGGTCTTCGTCGCGTCCGTCACCGAGCGACCGGCCGGCCCCGGCCGGCACCGACCACCACGCCGGGATCCCCGGGACCAGCGGCCGGACGCCAGACCCTGACCCCGACGGCGTACAGCAGCAGCCCCAGGACCAGCCCGGCGCCCACTCCGAAGCACAGGGTGGGCACCAGCTCCCACGGCCCCGCGGCCGTACCCCGCCGCTCCCGCCACCGCGCCGTCCGCTGCGCCGCCGCGGCCAGCGCGCAGCCGCCGATCACCGTGAGCGCCCAGCACCGGCCCCGCACGGACAGCACCGGCACCCCCGCCGGCACCCCGTCCGGCGCCCGTCGCAGCGCGCGCAGCACGAACACGGCGATCGCCACGGCACCGGCGGCCGACGAGCCGTACTGCAGCCAGGTGAACAGGGGCATGCCCGCCGGACGGGCCCGCCCGATGGCCGGAATCAGCCGCGTGCCCCACCGGTCGTGATGCGTGAACGCGTCCCACACCACATGGGTGAGCGCGCCGAGCACCGCGGAGGCGTACCACCACCCCACCGGCGCGGCCCGTACGCGCGCGCGGGGCGCACCGGAGCGCAGCAGAGCGGCCGGCCGGCCCTGCCGGGCCCGTGGCAGCAGCGCGAGCAACGGCTCCCGCACCAGCAGCCACAACCCCGCCAGAGCCCAGGCGATGGGCACGTCGACCGTGACGACGCCGGCGAACGCGTGCGTGACCGCGCCGAACTCCATGCCGCCCGGCAGGACACCGGCCGCGTAATAGGGCATGTCGGGCGCGAAGGAGCCCGCGACGAGCACCGTCGGCACCAGCCGGCCCCGGCCGCTCCCGTCCCGGCGGACCGCGGGCAGCACGGCCGCGGCATGGCTGAGCGTGAACGGCAACAGAGCCCCCCGCAGTGGTCGGCGGCCCGGAACGCGGCGCCGGTGATCAGGTCAGCTCAGTATGCGTGAGCGCCGCCCTGGGCAGGCGCGGGCAACGACAGTTGGCCAACCGGTGAAATCCGGGCGTGAACCGGTGCAGGTTCCAAGCAAGTTGTCGTAGGGTCACCTGCGTCGCGGTGCCGGCGCACGGCCGTACACCCATCGCACGGAGGGAAAGGCGGAACAGGCGCAACCACGGCACCGGGTCAACCGTCACACCAGAGCGAGGCAGGCAGAAGGAGACGGACGCACGGCGTCCACGGGAGGGGTTCACTCTATGGCGGCGCATTTCGGCAGGCGGCTGCGCAAGGGAGCGGCGACCACCGCCGTGGCCGCGGCAGCGGTCGCGGCTCTCTCCGCGTCCCAGGCTCCGGGAGTGACCGACGAGGACAACGGCAGACAGGCGGCGGCCGGCGCCAGCGCCCCCGCCGCGGACGGGGCGGCCGACGGCGACGCCACCGGCAACTCGCCGTACTACACGGACCTGCCGCCCCTGAAGAGTCCCAACCCCAGCCCCTCGTCGAGCGCCGGCACCCCCGTCTCCCGTGGGGAGGCCGAGGCGGGCATCCCCGCGACGGTCCTCGACGCCTACAAGAAGGCCGAGGCGGAACTGCGTTCCGCCAAGCCCGGCTGCAACCTGCCCTGGCAACTGCTCGCCGCCATCGGCAAGGTGGAGTCGGGGCACGCCCGCGGCGGCCGGGTCGGCGCCGACGGCACCACCGTGGGCCGGATCCTGGGCCCGCAGCTCGACGGCAACGGTTTCGCCCTCATCCCGGACACCGACGACGGCGCGTACGACGGCAACAGCACCTACGACCAGGCCGTCGGGCCCATGCAGTTCATCCCGTCCACCTGGGCCTGGGCGGGCCGTGACGGCAACGGGGACGGCAAGAAGGACCCCAACAACGTCTACGACGCCGCCCTCGCCGCGGGCCACTACCTGTGCCGCAACGGCTGGGACATGTCCACCGAGAGCGGCCTGCACAGCGCGATCCTCAGCTACAACAACTCGCAGGACTACCTCAACCTGGTCCTGAACTGGCTGGAGTACTACCGCAAGGGCAGCCACTCCATCCCCGACGGCACCGGTGGCATCCCGGAGCACCGCAGCGACGACAACTCCGGCCGTACCGCGTCCCCGAAGCCCTCCGGCCCGCCGAGGTCCAAGCCGGACCCGGAGCCCCACAAGCCCGGCGGCGACGGCGGAAGCGACCACGGCGGGAACGAGAGCCCCGACCCCAAGCCGCCGACGTCGCCTGCCCCGCCGTCGCCGCCCACCCCGCCGACGGGTCCCCAGACGCCCACCGACCTGGTGGACCACCTGGTGGGCGTGGGCACCGGAAAGCTCACCGCCATGGCTGGCGACGCCTTCGCCGAGCCGGTCAGCGTCCGCGCCGAGACCAAGGTCGGCAAGTCCGTCGCCAGGGTCAGGATCCGGTTCACCATCACCGGTGACACCGACGCCACCTTCGCCGGCGGCGAGACCGTGGCCACGGTCGCCACCGACGCCAAGGGCATCGCGCTCGCCCCGGCGCTCCAGGCCGGCGAGAAGACCGGCGACTTCAAGGTCACCGCCGCCGTCGTGGGCCGCTCGGTCAAGGGCGTCGACTTCGCGGCGACCGTCACCCCGCGTGCCGCCGACACCCTGGCCCGCACCAGCGACACCCCGCTGAGCTGCACACCGGGCGGCGAGTTCGCCGACCAGGTCCAGGTGAAGGCCACGTACAAGGGTGCCGTCGCGGACAAGGTCGCGGCCACCGCCACACTGGTCAAGTCGGCGGACGACGCCACGGAGAACGACAAGGGTCCCTACTTCAAGGACGCCGACGGCAAGGCCGTGCGCACCCTCACCGGCCTGCAGACGGACGACAAGGGCCTGCTCACGCTGCCGAAGCTGTACGCCGACGACACCACCGGCACGTTCCTGCTCCGCATCACCACCACGGGTGGCGCCACGCTCACGGTCGAACTGAAGGTCGCCGCCGACTCCTCGGCGGGCCCGGCCCCGAGCGCGTCCTCCTCCTGACGCACAGCGGCGCGCAGGGCGCCCGGCCCGCTCCGGCGGGCGGGCGCCCTTCTTCGTGGGTGCACCGCTGTTCTCATCTCGCCCGCCCGTTGCTACGGTGCCGGACCTGACGGCCCATCAGAACCTGGTGGACCAGTCAGGACACCGACCGTCCGCCGGGAGGCCCGCATGCGCGCCCTGATCGCCGCCGCGACCGGTCTCGCCCTCGCGCTCGCCCTGGTCCTCGCGGTCAGCGCGCTGGGCTCGCCGTCGGGCCGGACGTCCCCCAAGCCGCTGCTGACGACGGTGCCCGCGCACCCGTAGCCGCGCCCGTCCGGAAGGGAGGCCGGAATGCGCCGCAAGGCAAGCCTGGTCCTGCTCGCCTGCGCCGTGTTCTGCGCGGCACTGGCCCCGCTGTTGCGCTGGTACGCCTTCCCGCGGCTGGCCCGGATCCCCGCCGGCCAGTACCAGGACATGGTCCTGGAGGCCCGGAACGCCACCCTCCTCGACTACGGCACCATGCGCGCGAAGAAGGTCCCCAAGGTCACCATCGTGCAGACCCTCAAAGGCGACGTGGAGGCCGCGAAGAAGATCGGGAGGACGGCGGGGCGGCCGGTCGTCGTCTGGGACAGCCTGTCCTACGTCCAGGGCCCCGACGGCAAGATGGTCTCCAAGGTGCCCGAGCGGTACATCTTCGACGCCCACAGCCAGGACCCCGTGCACGCCACCGGCGAGATGGTCGACGGCGACCCGGTGAAACGCGAGGGCATCGAGTTCAAATGGCCCTTCCTGACGCAGAAGAGGGACTACGAGTACTTCGACGCGCAGACCCGCACCACCAACCCGATCCACTACCGGGACACCCGGACCTTCCGCGGCCTGACGGTCTACTACTTCGAGCAGACCATCCCCTGGACCAAGGTCCCCATGCCGAAGACCATGCCCGTGCGGGGCATCACCCCGGAGTCGGTCGCCAGGACCGGCACCACCCGCTGGTACACCACAGTCCGCAGGTTCTGGGTCGAACCC
This sequence comes from Streptomyces sp. NPDC052721, assembly GCF_040678315.1. Taxonomy (NCBI): domain Bacteria; kingdom Bacillati; phylum Actinomycetota; class Actinomycetes; order Kitasatosporales; family Streptomycetaceae; genus Streptomyces; species Streptomyces sp. NPDC052721. The sequence goes on from NZ_JBFATL010000001.1 coordinate 192,737, forward strand.
GTCACCGGCGCACCCGTCTACGGCGAGGAGACCCACCGGGAGGAACTGCGCGGCGGCACCCTGCTCGGCGGTCGCGCCAAGGTCACCGCGTTCGCCGGGCACGTGAAGATGCGCGAGGACTACATCGACCACACGGTCGCCCTGGTCCGGCACAACCGCACCCTGGTCCTGGCCCTCACCTCCTACGTCCCCTGGGCCTCCCTCGGCCTCGGAGTGCTGCTCCTCGCCCTCTCCCTCTGGCTGGAGGCCCGCGCCCGCCGCCCGCAGGACCCCGCGCCTCCGCGGACCGAAGCGCCGGAACCGGTCAGCGCCTGAGCCGCGCGGTGGTGTACCGCGTGGGCTCGGCGGTCGCCGGGTCCTCCGGCCACGGATGCTTGGGATACCGGCCGCGCAGCTCCGCCCGGACCGCCCGGTAACCGTCCGCCCAGAAGGAGGCGAGGTCGGCCGTGACGGCGGCGGGCCGACCGGCGGGCGAGAGAAGATGCACGCGCAGCCGCACGCCCGCGACGGCCGGCGTCTCCCGCAGCCCGAACATCTCCTGGAGCTTGACGGCGAGGACCGGCCGCTCGGGGTCCCGGTAGTCGATCCGGATCCTGGACCCACTCGGTACGGCGATCCGCTCGGGCGCCAGCTCCTCCAGCCGGGCCGCCTCCCCGCTCGCCCAGGGCAGCAGCCGCGCGAGCGCCTGTCCGGCATCGATCCGGGCGAGATCGGCCCGCCGCCGGGCCCTGCTCAGCTCGGGTTCCAGCCACTCCTCCACGCGCGCGTGCAGCGCCGCGTCGGACACGTCCGGCCACGGCTCACCCAGGTGCGCCCGCAGGAACGCCAGCCGCTGCCGCAGCACCTCCGCCTCCGGCGACCAGCGGAGCAGCCCGAGCCCGTCCTGCCGGAGCCCGTCGAGGAGGGCGCCGCGTACGAGAGCCGGATCGGCGTCCTTCAGGGGCCGTACGGCCAGCTCGACCGCCCCCAGCCGTTCGACATGCCGGGCCACGACGTCCCCGTCGGCCCAGTGCACCTCGTCCCCTTCCGCCAGGAGCGCGCCGGCGGCGGCCCGCGCCACGTCCTCGTCCACGGCCGCTCCGAGCAGCACCCGCGCGTGGCCCCTGCCCGACGGCCGGTCGGCGACGGCCACGACGATCCAGGGAGCGCCGCGCAGCGCCGATCCCTCGGCCGGTTCCGCCCGCGTCCCGGACGCCATGAGGTACGACCCGCCGTCCAGCTTGGCGACCCGCTCGGGAAAGGCGAGCGCGGCGACGAGCCCGGCGAGCTTGTCGTCGCCGGCGCCCGGTCCGACCTGGACGGCGCCTTCTTGCCGACCGTCCCGAGCGGGCGGGTGGGAAAACTCCTGCGAGACGCCCCGCAGCCGCCGCACCTCCGCAGCCCACCGCGCGGCGTAGGCGTCACCCCCACGCCGGGCACGGCGCAACGCACCGGCGAGATCATCCCCGTAATCCCGAGGCGCTTCCTCGGAAAGCAGAGCGACGACCTCGGCCCCTTGGCCGGCCGTATCCAGCAAGGCCCGCCCCAGCCGGGGGTGCACCCCCAGCCGAGCCATCCGCACCCCGACCTCCGTGGCCCGCCCGGCGGAGTCCACCGCTCCCACGGCCGCCAGCACCTCCCGCGCCGCCGCCATCGCCCCGCCCGGCGGCGGATCCAGCAACGCCAGCCCAGAGGCGTCCGGATCGCCCCAGCAGGCCGCCTGAAGGGCGAACGCGGTCAGGTCGGCCACCTTGATCTCCGGCGCCGGAAAAGCGGGCAGACGACCGTCCTCGGCCTCCGCCCAGCACCGGTACACCGCACCCGGTGCCTCCCGCCCGGCCCGCCCCGCCCGCTGCCGCCCGGCCGCCCGCGACGCCCGTACGGTCGTCAGTCCGCTCAGCCCGCGCGCGTGATCCACCCGCGGCTCCCGCGCCAGCCCGGAGTCGACCACCACCCGCACCCCCGGCACGGTCAGCGACGACTCGGCCACGGACGTCGCCAGCACCACCCGGCGCCGCGCCCCGGGCACCAGCACCGCGTCCTGCACGGCGGCCGGCGCCCGCCCGTGCACCTGGAGCACGTCCACGTCACCGAGATCCCCCAGCAGGCCCGCCGCGCGCGCGATCTCGCCGACGCCGGGCAGGAAACACAGCACGTCCCCGGCCCGCTCGGCCAGCGCCCGCCGTACCACCGACGCCACATGGGCCAGCAGCGCCGGATCCACCCGCATCCCGTGCGGCGGCCGTACCGGACGCGCCGGGGGAGCCCACACGACCTCCACCGGATGTGCCACGCCCGCCGCCTCGACCACCGGCGCCCCGCCGAGCAGCCGCGCCCACCCCCCGGCGTCCGTGGTCGCCGACGCGGCCACCAGCCGCAGCTCCGGCCGCAGCGCCTGCCGCACGTCCCACAGGAACGCGGCCACCGTGTCCGCGTCCAGGTGCCGCTCGTGGCACTCGTCGAGGACGACGACGTCCACCCCGGCCAGCTCCTGGTCACGCTGGAGCCGCTGCAGCAGGACACCGGTCGTCACGACCTCCACGCGCGTGTGCCGCCCCACGGTCCGCTCGCCGCGCACCGTGAAGCCGACGCTCCCGCCCGGTTTCTCGCCCAGCAGCCACGCCATGCGCCGGGCCGCCGCCCGCGCCGCGATCCGCCGCGGCTCGGCCACCACGACCCGCCGCGCGGGACCGCCGCCGACCAGCCCCGCCAGCACCAGCGGCACCAGCGTCGTCTTGCCCGTGCCGGGCGGCGCCACGAGAACGGCGGTGCCATGCCCGTCCAGGGCCTCGGTCAGGGCAGGAAGGGCGCCGCCCACGGGGAGGGCGTCCAGGGCGTCGTAACGGATCACACCCCTAGTGTCGTACGCGGCCCGGAACGCCTCTCACGCGCGCGTGCGTCACGTGCCTCTCCTACGCGCGTGCGCCGGCCGGGGGACCCCCGTCTAGCTTCGCTCGCACACGAAGATCGCCGTGCCCGGGATCAGGTTCCCGCGCAGCGGCGACCAGCCGCCCCACTCCGAGGTGTTCCAGGCCGGCCACTCCGGCTCCACCAGGTCCACCAGCCGGAACCCGCAGGCCACGATGTCCCGCACCCGGTCGCCGAGCGTCCGGTGGTGCTCCACGTAGACCGCGCGGCCCTGCTCGTCCTGCTCCACGTACGGCGTGCGGTCGAAATAGGACGAGGACACCGACAGGCCCTCCGGACCCGGCTCGTCCGGGAACGCCCAGCGGATCGGATGCGTCACCGAGAACACGAACCGCCCGCCCGGCCGAAGCACCCGGTGCACCTCGCGCAGCACCAGCCGCGGGTCGGCCACGAACGGCAGCGCCCCGTACGCGGAGCACGCCAGGTCGAAGGAGCCGTCCGCGAAGGGCAGCGCGCCGGCGTCGGCGCAGACCAGGGGGAACGATCCGCCGATCCGCAGCGCGTGCTGCAACTGGCGGTGCGAGAGGTCCAGGGCCACCGGACGCGCGCCCTGGGCGGCCAGCCAGCGCGCGCACTGCGCCGCGCCCGCGCCGATCTCCAGGACCGCCTTGCCCTTCAGCTCCTGCGGCGGGCCGAGCAGCTCGGCCTCCACCTCGTCCAGGCCCTCCGGGCCCCACACGAAGCGGTCGTCGCCGAGGAACGTGCCGTGCTCGATCTGGTACTCGTCGGCGTTGCGGTCCCACCAGCCCCGGTTGGCCCGCGCGCTCTCCGTGACGTCCGCGTCACGTCGCGTGGCCTCCGGCTCGAACCCCTCGGACCCCTGCGGCTCGTGCGCTTCCGGCTCTTGGATGATCGGCTCCCTCGTCGTACTCTTCCGTCCAGCCCGCCGGGGGGTCCGCACGGAAGGGTTCCCCTGGGTCGTGTGGCCTGTTGGGACGTTTCTTCTGCCGGTTATGCGGCGATTGCCCCGGGTGTGCGCCTTCGCGCATTGACCCTGTCCGGCTGCCCCCGTATGCTACAAGTTGCGCTGCGGGCCTGCGCACCTCAGACGTAGCAGGCTGCGCTCGCATCTGTTGTATGTCCCCTCGGTTGTCGAGGCGCCACCGGGCACCCGGTGCTCAAAGTGGCGCTTCCTTGGCTGTCCGGCTTCTGCAGAGCGAAACGGGCTCCCGGCGTAAGCAGTACCTACGACTTCAATGTCCGTACCGGAGCCCTTTCCCACATGACGAGCAGCACCGAGACCACCGCCACCACCCCGCAGGTAGCGGTCAACGACATCGGTAACGAGGAAGCCTTCCTCGCAGCGATCGACGAGACGATCAAGTACTTCAACGACGGCGACATCGTCGACGGCGTCATCGTGAAGGTCGACCGGGACGAGGTCCTGCTCGACATCGGTTACAAGACCGAAGGTGTCATCCCGAGCCGCGAGCTCTCGATCAAGCACGACGTCGACCCGAACGAGGTCGTCGCCGTCGGCGACGAGATCGAGGCCCTGGTCCTCCAGAAGGAGGACAAGGAAGGCCGCCTGATCCTCTCGAAGAAGCGCGCCCAGTACGAGCGTGCCTGGGGCACCATCGAGAAGATCAAGGAAGAGGACGGCATCGTCACCGGTACCGTCATCGAGGTCGTCAAGGGTGGTCTCATCCTCGACATCGGCCTCCGTGGCTTCCTCCCGGCCTCCCTGGTCGAGATGCGCCGCGTCCGCGACCTCCAGCCGTACGTCGGCAAGGAGCTCGAGGCCAAGATCATCGAGCTGGACAAGAACCGCAACAACGTGGTCCTGTCCCGCCGTGCCTGGCTGGAGCAGACCCAGTCCGAGGTCCGCCAGACGTTCCTCACGACCCTCCAGAAGGGTCAGGTCCGCTCCGGTGTGGTCTCCTCGATCGTCAACTTCGGTGCCTTCGTGGACCTGGGTGGCGTCGACGGTCTGGTCCACGTCTCCGAGCTGTCCTGGAAGCACATCGACCACCCGTCCGAGGTCGTCGAGGTCGGCCAGGAGGTCACCGTCGAGGTCCTCGACGTCGACATGGACCGCGAGCGCGTCTCCCTGTCGCTGAAGGCGACCCAGGAAGACCCGTGGCAGCAGTTCGCCCGCACCCACCAGATCGGCCAGGTCGTGCCCGGCAAGGTCACGAAGCTGGTGCCGTTCGGTGCGTTCGTCCGCGTGGACGAGGGCATCGAGGGTCTGGTCCACATCTCCGAGCTGGCCGAGCGCCACGTGGAGATCCCGGAGCAGGTCGTCCAGGTCAACGACGAGATCTTCGTCAAGGTCATCGACATCGACCTGGAGCGTCGTCGGATCAGCCTCTCGCTGAAGCAGGCCAACGAGTCCTTCGGCGCCGACCCGACCGCCGTCGAGTTCGACCCGACCCTGTACGGCATGGCCGCGTCCTACGACGACCAGGGCAACTACATCTACCCCGAGGGCTTCGACCCGGAGACCAACGACTGGCTGCCGGGCTACGAGAAGCAGCGCGAGGAGTGGGAGCGCCAGTACGCCGAGGCGCAGTCCCGCTTCGAGCAGCACCAGCAGCAGGTCATCAAGTCCCGCGAGGCCGACGCCGCTGCCGCGGCCGAGGGTGGCGAGGCTGCGGCTCCGGCCGCGACCGGCGGTTCGTACTCCTCCGAGGGCGCGGACACCTCCGGTGCCCTGGCCTCGGACGAGGCGCTGGCCGCGCTGCGCGAGAAGCTGGCCGGTGGGCAGAGCTGAACGCTAGCCGCTGGGCTTAGCCGGTAGTCGGCTGAGGGGCCGTACCTTTCGAGGTGCGGCCCCTCGGTGTTTTCCGGGGCGGGCGGGCCGTGGTTTCGGCTGCGGGTCCGTTGTGGGGGCGCGCAGTTTCCCGCGCCCCTCACGGGGTCACCGCGATGTCGGTCAGACCTGGTGTCGTGCCCTCCATGTCGGCGTTCTCGCCGTCTCGCCGTCCACGTCGGGGCCGTCACGCCGTCCGTGCCGGAGGTGCGCAAGTGCACGCCCTCCGTCAGGCGCCGTCCGGATGGAGGCCATAGCCGCCGCCGGCGGTGAGGACGGCTCCGGGGGAGCCGGTGAGGGTGATGCGGGTGGAGGCCGTGGCCGGCGTCGTCGCCTTGAAGTTCCCGGTGTACGTGCCGTCCGCCAGGTGATCGTGTCGCCGGGCTCGGCGGCACCGAGCGCGGTCTTCAGCTGGGCCGCGGTCGTCACCCCGATCGTGACGGCGGCCGAGGCCGGGCCTGTGGCGGTCAGGAGCAGTCCGCCGGCGGTGGGGGTGGTGGTGAGCGGCGGCGCCAAGACGTCCCGCAGGAGATCGCTGATCAGCGGCGTGTCGCGGGAATTCCCCTGTTCCGGGGCGCGTTGTCCATGGGGACACGAGGAGGAGCGGTCACAGTGCTTGATCCGCAGGGTTTGTACGCATGGGAGCCGAAGGGCCTCGCCGTGGTGGACATGGCGCTCGCCCAGGAGTCGGCCGGCCTTGTCATGCTCTACCACTTCGACGGATACATCGACGCGGGCGAGACCGGCGACCAGATCGTCGACCGGCTGCTCGACTCACTGCCCCACCAGGTCGTGGCCCGGTTCGACCACGACCGGCTCGTGGACTACCGTGCCCGCCGACCCCTGCTGACCTTCAAACGGGACCGCTGGACGGGCTACGAGACCCCGGCCATCGAGGTGCGCCTCGTCCAGGACACCACCGGTGCCCCGTTCCTGCTGCTGTCCGGCCCCGAGCCCGACGTGGAGTGGGAGCGGTTCGCGGCGGCGGTGCGGCAGATCGTGGAGCGGCTCGGCGTCCGCCTGTCCGTGAACTTCCACGGCATCCCCATGGGCGTCCCGCACACCCGCCCCGTGGGCCTGACCCCGCACGGCAACCGCACCGACCTCGTCCCCGGCCACCGCAGCCCCTTCGAGGAGGCGCAGGTGCCCGGCAGCGCCGAGTCGCTGCTCGAATACCGTCTCATGGAGGCCGGGCACGACGTCCTGGGCGTCGCCGCGCACGTCCCGCACTACATCGCCCGTTCGCCGTACCCGGACGCCGCTCTGACCGTCCTGGAGGCCATCACGGCCGCCACCGGCCTGGTCCTGCCCGCTGTCGCGCACGCGCTGCGCACCGACGCGCACCGCACACAGACCGAGATCGACCGGCAGATCCAGGAGGGCGACGAGGAACTGACCGCGCTCGTCCAGGGCCTTGAGCACCAGTACGACGCCGCGGCGGGCGCCGAGACCCGGGGCAACATGCTCGCCGAGCCCGTGGAGATCCCGTCGGCCGACGAGATCGGGCGCGAGTTCGAGCGCTTCCTGGCGGAGCGCGAGGGCGACAACTGAGCTCCGCCGGTTCCGCCGGCACCGGCAGGGCCTAAGCTTCCGCTCATGCTGACAGTGGGCCTGACCGGCGGGATCGGCGCCGGCAAGAGCGAGGTGTCGCGGCTGCTCGTCGAGCACGGGGCCGTGCTGATCGACGCGGACCGCATCGCGCGCGAGGTCGTGGCACCCGGCACGCCCGGTCTCGCGGCCGTGGTCGACGCCTTCGGAGCGGACGTCCTCGCCGCCGACGGCAGCCTCGACCGGCCCCGGCTCGGCTCCATCGTCTTCGCCGACCCCGGGAAGCTCGCCCTCCTCAACTCGATCGTGCACCCCTTGGTGGGCGCCCGTTCCCGCGAGCTGGAGAGCGCCGCGGCCGCCGACGCCGTGGTGGTCCACGACGTGCCCCTGCTCACCGAGAACGGCCTCGCCCCGCTCTACGACGTCGTGATCGTCGTGGACGCGAGCCCCGCGACGCAGCTCGACCGGCTGGTACGGCTGCGGGGGATGACCGAGGAGGACGCACGCGCGCGCATGGCCGCGCAGGCGACCCGTGAGCAGCGCCGGGAGATCGCGGACATCGTGATCGACAACGACGTACCCCTGGACGCGCTGAGGAAGCGCGTCGCCGAGGTCTGGGACGACCTCGCACGCCGGGCACGGCAGGCCGGCGCGGCCCCGGAGGACACGGACGGAGCGAAGGGCGCGGACGGTACGGACTAGAAGGTACGGAACAGCCGATACGGCATGCCCGTACGGAATAGCGGTCCGGCTCGGGGCGTTGAAGCGCGCGAGTGAGGGAAGGACTCTGCCGTGCCCGAGACCAGCGGTTCCACCGGACGAACTCCGGAAACGCATGTCATCGATTTCCGTGCCGCCGAGCAACTGCTCAACGCGCGGGACCCGCGGGGCGCGGTGAAGCTGCTCGACGGAGTCATCGCCGCGCACCCCGAGAACACCGCCGCCCGGCTGCTCCGCGCCCGCGCCTTCTTCGCCGCGGCGCAACTGCGTCCCGCCGAACTCGAGTTCACCATCGTGCTGGAGCGCGAGCCGGACAACGCGTTCGCGCACTTCGCGCTGGCCCGCACCTACGAGCGCCAGGGCCGCCCCGAACAGGCCAAGCGCCACTTCCGGCTGGCGGCGGCGCTGGACCCCAACCCGCAGTACCTGAAGGCGGCACGCTTCGAGGAGTGACGGTGTGACGGTGGGGGGCCGGGCGGGCGAGTGACGGGGGACTGGGCGGGCGGCTGCGGCGGCATCCACCCCCCTCACCGCCCCGGCATCGAGCGGTCACGGACGGCGGTGACCGGAGGCGGTGACCAGTGCCGGCCGGTTACGGCTGGCGGTGCCGGGGTGGCCCCTGATACGGATGGCGGCGCCTCGGTGGCCGCGGATACGGCGGTCCGCCCTCCGGCGGCCGGTACGGCGGTACGTCCCGGCCCGGCTGGTAGTGCGGGCCCTGCCGGATGTGCCGGAGGATGACGGTCATGTCGACGGTGACCAGCAGCCACAGCACCCCGCAGGCCGCCGCCCAGCCCGGGCGCCCGGCCAGCGCGAACGCCGCCGTGCCGAAGACCGCCCAGCCCAGTCCCCACAGGCTCAGCCAGAACCGCGCCCGCAGTGCACTGCGCGCGGTCGCCGGTTCACTGCCCGTACGCATCGGATCACCACTCCTGACTGCAACGTACTCTTCGACGACGACGTGCCTCAACACTCGACGAGGCGACGGGAACCCTCGATGAGGGGGTGTGGTGACGCCGTCCGTCGAAGCCGAAGGGGGACCGCCCGTGCTGCCGGACGCCGACGACCTGCCCGAACTGCTTCTCGACCTGGCCGTGCCGCATGAGGACATCAACGCACTCGTCGCCCAGTGGCGCAGGCTGACCGGGGACCCGGGCACGCTCCGGCTCCTGGCGGACTGCGTCGAGGAACTGTTCCGCGAGCCGGATGACACCGGCCGCACGCCCGAGTTGCCCGACCTGTTCGCCTCGGCTCCGGCGGATCTGACGGACACCTTCGCCGCGCACGTCTTCCTCGCCGCGCTCCCACGCACCCAGGCCTACCACCGGGCCCGCGGCATCCCGGCCGAGATCTCCCGGCGCACCCTGGCCGACCTCGGCCGTCACCTCGCGGCGCACCGCAGACGGCACGGCAGGGCCGGGGTGCAGTCGCGGCGCTGGCTGGTCCGGCACTTCCGCGGCGAGCTGTACCAGCTGGGACGGCTGCAGTTCGAGCGCGCACGGCTCGGGGACCGCGACGCGCGGGTCACGGCGCCGGCCGGACTGGACGCGGCGCCCGGAACGCCCTGCCTCAACCTGCACATCCCCGACTTCCACGGCCCGCTGACCCCGTCCGCCTGCGACCGCTCCCTGGCGCTGGCCCGTGAGTTCTTCGCCCGGTACTTCTCCGAGGAGCGGCCGGTGGCGGTGCTGTGCCACTCCTGGCTGCTGGACCCGCAGTTGCGGCGGTACCTGCCCGCCGGCTCCAACATCGTGCGCTTCCAGGAGCGGTTCCGCATCGCCCGCGAGGAGAGCGAGCCGGCCGACACCGAGCCCGTCGAGTTCGTCTTCGGGGACCCGGACCTGCCGGTGGCCGCGCTGCCCCGCCGGACGTCCGTGGAGCGGGCGGTCGGAGACCATCTGCGGGCGGGCGGCCACTGGTACATCGGGCACGGATGGTTCCCGTTCCGGGCTGAATAGCTCGAAGGAGTGAACTGGGGGAGGGTGGGAACGGGCGTGCGGATGCGGGCCGTTGTCCGGGCATGAGGATCGAGATGCGTGAGGGCTACGAGGGCACGGGACCGGGTGCGATCACCCCGGACGGCTGCGCGGTCGAGTTGTACGCGCGACTGCCGGTGGGCGAGGAGCCGGACATCGTCGCCGCGGCGGTACCGGCCGGGGCGCACATCCTGGAACTCGGCAGCGGGGTGGGCCGGGTGACCCACCCGCTGCTGGAGCGCGGCTTCACGGTGACGGCGGTGGACGAGTCAGCCGACATGCTGGCCCGGGTCCGCGGAGCGCGCACCATACGCAGCTCCATCGAGGACCTCGACCTGGGTGAGAAGTTCGACGTGGTGATGCTCGCGTCGTTCCTGGTGCACGCCGGTGACGAGGAGGTGCGCAGGGGCATGCTGCACACCTGCGCCCGGCATGTGGCGGACGGCGGCTGTGTGCTGATCCAGCGGGAGGGCGCGAACCATCACACCGACGTGCCCAGGGAGCGGGTCGACCCGAGCGGATTCACCGTGCGGATCGCCTCGGTGGAACCGGCCGGGGAGGGGGTGAACTCGGTCCACGCGGAGTATGTCTTCCCGGACGCGGTCTGGACGCAGACGTTTCTCTCCAGACCCCTGACGAAGGAGCAGTTCGAGTCGGCGCTGGCGGAAGCGGGACTGGAGGTGGACACGTATCTGACCCCGGACGGGATGTGGGTGCGGGCGGTGCCCTCGGCGTAGCCGCCTCGGCTCCTGCACACGGTCCGTTCACGGACCGGGGGGAGAGGGGGGAGCGATGGCGAGCATTCTGGGCCGGTGAGGCACCGGCCGATGAGTTGTCGACCGCCGGCCGGTCTACCTCGGTGACAGCGATCGGGACCGCTTCACCAGGAGACCCTCATGTCCAAGACCACCGCCCCCGTCAGCTCCACGACGACGACGCCCGCCGCGGTCCCCGCTGGCGTGCTCACCGGCCGGGCGCGCGGTGCCAGGGGCGCCCTGCGCGTGGTGCAGGTGCTGCTCGCGCTGTTCTACGGCATCGCGAGCGCCCTGCCCAAGCTCATTGCGCACCCCACGGCCGTCGAGTCCTTCGACAGAATCGGCTGGGGCAGCGCGGCCATGTACACCATCGGCGCGCTCGAACTCGCCGGAGCGATCGCGCTGTTGGTCCCGGTGCTGCAGTCCGTGGCGGCGATTGCCCTCAGTGCGCTCATGGTGGGGGCGTTCACCGTCCAGGTCACCGCGTTCGACGCCAGAACGCGGCGACCCCGCTGATCCTGATCGCCCCCCTCGCCCTGATCGCCTGGACCCGCCGAGCGCACAACGGGGAGCTGCTGCGGATGCTGGGCCGACGGTGACGGCGGTGCCGTCGGCCGGGTAGGGGGCTTCGGCTGACTCGGCGGCTGACGGCCAGGAGCGGGCGCACTGCCGGCGGCTCAGCGCCCGCGCGGCCGTCCTCCCGAGCTGCCGGAGCCACCCGAGCCGCCGGAGGCGCCGCGGCCACCGGAGCCACCGCGGCCACCGGACGCGCCGGGTCCGCCACGGCCGCCTGACCCGCCGGACGCGCCGGGGCCGCCCAGTTCGGTCAGGCCGGGGAAGCCCGCGGGGATGCCCGGGCCGGCGAGGCCGCGGAGGCGTTCCAGTTCGCGGCGGTCCCGCTTGGTGGGGCGGCCGGTGCCGCGGTCGCGGAGGCCGGCGGGGGCGACGGCCTCGCGGGGCGGAGGCGGAGGGGAGTTGTCGATGTAGCACTGGGCGGCCACGGGTGCGCCCACCCGCTTGCGGATGAGACGCTTGACGATCACGATCCGTTCCCGGCCCTCGTGTCGCAGCCGCACCTCGTCGCCGACGCGCACGGAGTGGGCGGGCTTCACCCGCTCGCCGTTCACGTGCACATGCCCGCCCCGGCAGGCGGCGGCGCCGAGGGAGCGGGTCTTGATCAGACGGACGGCCCAGATCCAGCTGTCGATGCGGACGGCCTCACCGTTGCCGGGCCCGGCGGCCTCGGCCGCGGCCACCGCAGCGGCGATCTGGGGATCGAGCGGTTGGTCGGCGGGGGCGGGGGCGGTTGCGCCCGGTTCGCCGGTCCCCCCGACGGTCCCACGGTCCACGTTCTCGTCCGCGTCATCGCTAGCCATGCACCGACCTTAACGCCCCGGACCCGCGGACCCGGAAGCGTTTTCGTGGTGGCCACCGCGGGCCCGTGGAGCCCGCCGCGCCCCGGCTCACCAGCGGAGCTGGACCTGTACGGGTGGCGCCCCGGCGCTGATGGCGGCGGTGCGCCGGACGCCGGCCACGTTGCGGGTCCCGCCCCACCCGGCCTCACCGCGGTGGTCCCCCCAGGGCATACCGTGGCCGTATGGACGACAGCAGCGCGCTCGCCCGGCTCGACCGGCGCGTCGCCGACTGCCGGGCGTGCCCCCGGCTGGTCGGCTGGCGCGAGGAGGTGGCCCGTACCAAGCGGGCCGCGTTCGCCGACTGGACGTACTGGGGGCGGCCGGTGCCCGGGTTCGGGCCGGACGACGCGCGGCTGGTGATCATCGGGCTGGCGCCGGCCGCGCACGGCGGGAACCGCACCGGACGGATGTTCACCGGGGACCGTTCGGGAGACGTGCTGTACCAGGCGCTGTACGACGTGGGGCTGGCCTCGCAACCCACCTCGGTCAGCGCCGACGACGGGCTTGAGCTGTACGGCGTGCGGGTCACGGCGCCCGTGCACTGCGCGCCGCCGGCCAACAAGCCGACCCCGGGTGAGCGCGACACCTGCCGCCCCTGGCTGGTCCAGGAGCTGACGCTGCTCCGGCCGACCCTGCGGGCCGTGGTCGTGCTCGGCGCCTTCGGCTGGCAGGCCGCGCTGCCCGCGTTCGCGGAGGCGGGCTGGACCGTGCCCCGCCCCCGACCGGCCTTCGCCCACGGCACCCGCGTCGCGCTCGACGGCCTGGACCTCTTCGGCTGCTTCCATGTCAGCCAGCGCAACACCTTCACCGGCCGTCTCACCGCCGACATGCTCCGGGAGGTACTGCGCACGGCGGCGGAGGCGGCCGGTTTGCCGTAGAGCTCGCGGACGCGGGCGTGCCTCAGCCGGCGCCGGCCTCCCTGGCGTCTGCCGGGTCCGACCCGAACAGGTGCCGTACCGTCGAGCGGTAGTTGGCGCGGACGTGGCCGAGGGCGCGGGCGCGGGCGGGGTCGCCGGAAGCCATGGCGTCGTACAACTCGCGGTGCTCCGCGAGGAGTTGGGTCACTCCTCGTGGTGGACGCACCGGTCGTGGACATCACCGAGGCCGCGGCCCACCTGGCCTGCCTCCTCGGGCGTCGCTACGGCGTCGTCACCACCCTCGACCGGTCCTGCGGCCTGACCGAGGACAGCCTGGAGACGGCGGGCGTGGCCCGCAACTGCGCCGCCGTCGTCGGCACCGGCCGCGGCGTGCTCGACCTCGCGGAGGACCCGGCCCGTACGGAGTCGGCGTTCCTGACCGCGGCCGAACGCGCCCGGGAGGCCGGCGCCGAGGTCCTGGTCCTGGGCCGCGCCGGGATGACGGGGCTGCGACGGGCGGTGGGGGAGAAGCTCGGGCTGCCGGTGGTCGACGGCGTCGGGGCGGCGGTCAAACTCGCGGAGTCGCTGGTGGGGCCGGGACTGACGACGAGCCGGGCGGGCGGTTGTGCACGGCCGCTGCCCGAGGGAAGGGTGTGGGGGCGGCCGACGGGGTGAGTCGGAGTCCACGGCCCACCGGGGCCCGGCGGGGCGGGTGCCCGGGCACCGGACGTGACCGTCAAGGACGCCAGACGTACCGGACGTCCGGCTCCCGCTCCTCGTTCTCACTGCCGTCCGTGTACTCGGCGGCGACGAACCCGTGCCGCTCGTAGAAGCGGTGGGCGGGCTTGTTGACCTGGAAGGTCCACAGAGTCAGGCCCTGGGGGCTGCGTCGCTTGGCCAGCGCGACGAACCGGTCCCCGATGCCCCGCCCCCGCCACCGCGGGTCCAGGTACAGCTGGGACAGCGACTCCCCGTTCAGGACCATCAGGCCGACCACCCCGGCCCCGGCCGCCTCGGCCACCCAGGTCTCCCGCAGCGCCACCACGACATCCCGGATGTAGTCCCGGACCTCGTCGTCGGTGTGCGGCCTGACGACCGTCGGCAGCGCGGCGTCGAAGGAGCGCAGATAGACGTCGGCGACGGCGCGGGCGTCCGCCGCGACGGCGCGGCGGAGTACGACCGCTTCCGTCATCGGCCGTCTTCCGCCCGCTCCGGCACCACGGCGGTGGCCGTGATCTCCACCAGCTGACCGGTGTAGCCGAGGCAGGCGACGCCCAGCAGCGTGGAGGAGTGCGGGCCCGCGCTCAGTCCCGAGGCCTCCACCACCTCCCACACCGCGGACAGCACCGAGGGCTCGCTGCTCACGACGTACACCTCCGTCGACAACACGTGCTCCAAGTCGCTTCCGACGACGCGGAGTTGTTCCCGCAGGTTGGCGATCACCTGCTCGGCCTGCCGTACGGGGTCGCCGGGGCCGACGATCTCCCCCTGCTCGTCGAGCGGCACGGCCCCGGCGAGGAACGCGAGCTTCGTGCCGGCCTCGACGACGGAGGCGTGGGAGTAGGCGGGCGGAGGGAAGAGGGCGGGGGCGGTGACGCGGCGGATCACGGAAAATCGGCTCCTCGAACGGCAAGCGGCCGGTGGCGACTCTGCGATGATCGGACCTCCTCGGGCCTGCCCGCACCCGAATTACGCGGGCGGCCGGGCACCTTCACACCTGCTCGCCGGAATTTCAGAGCGGACTTCGGTGTGGCCGCGCCAGGCTGAGGGCATGCCGCAGTCCTCCGACGCCGAGTTCCTCGCCACCACCGCCGACCGCCTGGCCGCCCTGCCCACCGTGCGGGCCGTGGCCCTCGGCGGTTCCCGCGCCGAGGGCACCCACCACCCGGACAGCGACTGGGACCTGGCCGTCTACTACCGGGGCCCCTTCGACCCCGACGACCTGCGCGCCCTGAGCTGGCCGGGCGAGGTCTGCGACATCGGCGGCTGGGGCGGCGGCGTCTTCAACGGCGGAGCCTGGCTGACCATCGACGGACGCCGGGTCGACGTGCACTACCGGGACCTGGACGTCGTCGCTCACGAGCTGGCCGAGGCGGAGGAGGGCCGCTTCCGGGTGGAGCCACTGCTGTTCCACCTGGCGGGGATCCCCACCTACCTGATCGTCGCCGAACTGGCGCTCAACCAGGTCCTGCGCGGCGACCTCCCGCGCCCGGCCACCTACCCGCCCGCACTGCGCCGCACCGCCTTCGACCACTGGTCCGGCACCGCCCGCGCCACCCTCTCCTACGCCAAGGCCCACCACGCCCCCCACGCCCGCCTCACCGAAACCGCCGGCGCCCTGGCCACAGCCGCCACCCAGTCCGCCCACGCCGTCCTCGCCGCCCGCGGAGCATGGGTGACCAACGAGAAGCGACTCCTGGAGCGGGCCGGGCTGCGGGGGATCGACGCGGTCGTGGGTGCGCTGCGGGCCGAGCCCGGCGCCCTGGCCGATGCCGTGACCGCGGCCGAGGACCTCATCGCCGGGGCGTTGCGTTCATAAAGAAACCGGCGCCCCCGCACCTTTCACCTGCCGGAAACGTGAGCGCGCCGTTCGCGCGGGGAACGCGATCTACCGTGGAAGCACCCCACCGGCCACCGTCGTCCGAAGGCCCACCCCCGCCCTCGTATGAACAGGAGCCCCGTGTCGCGGCGCGCTGTACCCCTCTGGCTCGCTCATGCCTTCCGTGCTCAGCGCGGTCCCGTTCCCTGGAGTGCCGTGTGCCGGGGGGCGCTCGCCGCCGGCCCGTTGCTGCCGGCCGGGATGCTCGGCGGGCAGACGGCCTCCGGAGTGCTCGCCGCCATCGGGGCGATGCTCGCCGGCATCAACGACCGGCCCGGCAGCCGGCGCGCGTCCGTGAAGCGGCTCGGTGTCCCCGCGCTCGCCGGGGCGCTGGGGCTGTTCCTCGGCACGTACGCCGGGCAGGGCCTGGCCGCCGTACCGCTGACCCTGGCGCTCACCGCGCTGGGGCTGGTCGCCGGCGGCATCAGCGCGGTCGGGCCCGTCGCCTCCGCCGCCGGCACGCAACTGCTCGTCGCCGCGGCCATCGGCGCCGGGATGCCCGCGGCCGAGAGCGGATGGCAGCGGGCCCTGGCCTTCCTGGCCGGCGCCGGCTGGCTGCTGGCGCTGCGGCTCGCCCTGCCCACCCCCGGCTCGCTCGCCGGTGACTTCCGGTTCGACGGCGAGCGAGCAGCGGTCGCCGACGTGTACGACGCCATCGCCGCGCTCGTCGACGCCGCGGGCGGGGAGCACGCCACCGCCCGGCGGGCCGCGCTGACCGCCGCGCTCGACCACGCCCAGGACGCCCTCGCCGGACCCCGGCTGCGCCGGTACGCCGGTTCCGCCGCCGAGCGCCGGCTGCACGCACAGTTCGCGGCGGCCCTGCCCCTGGCCGAGGCCGCCACCGCCCTCTACTGGGCGGGAGAAACCGTGCCGGCGCGGGCGGCGGAGGGCCCCAGGCGGCTCGCCGCCGCCGTCCGTGGCAACACCGGCACCGGCCCGCTGCCCGCGCCGCACCGGTCGGACCCCGCCCTGCGCGCCCTGGACGACGCCCTGCTGCGCGCCGCCGACGCCTTCGACCAGGGCGAGGGCGCCCACCGCGGGCTGCTCGGCCGCCGCCGCGGCTTCCGGCACGCCCTGCGGGCCGCGCTGGGCACCGGCGGGCGCGAGTACGGGCTGCGCGTCGCCCTCTGCTTCGGCGCCAGCGCCGCCATCGCCCAGGCCCTGCACCACGCCCGCTGGTACGGGCAGCACGAGCACTGGTACTGGCTGCCCGCCACCGCCGTCTTCCTCGTCAAGCCCGACCTCGGCCCGCTCGCCTCACGGGTGCTGTGCCGGGCCGCCGGGACCGTGCTCGGCGCCCTGGTGTTCGCCGGCCTCGCCGCACTGCTGCCCCGCCCGGCCGGGCTGGTCGCGCTGGTGGCGGTCTGCGGCGCGGTCATACCGGTCGCCACCCGGCACTTCGCGGCGCTCACCGCCGTCGTCACCGTCCTCGTCCTCGCCCTGGTCATGGCCGGCGGGGAGCCGCAGGCCTCGGTCAGCCGGATCGGCGAGACCCTGCTGGCCTGCGCGCTCGTGCTGGTCGTGGGCCATCTGCCGATGCCGGGGGAGCGGGGCGGCGGGGTACGGGCCCGGCTCGCGGCGGCCGGCAGCGCCGCCGACGCCTATCTCCTGCACGTCCTCGGCGAGTCCGGAGACCGCGCCGAGCGGTGGGCGCTGCGCCGGGAGGCCTACCGGACCCTCGCCGAGGCCCGGACCGCCATCGCCCTGGCCGCCGCCGAACTGCCCGCCCTCGCCCGGCACACCGAGGGCACGGAGGCCGTCGCCGAGGTGCTGGAACGGCTCGTGGACACCACCACCGCCTGCGCCGTGCACCTCGACGAGACCGGCCGGCTCACCCCCCGGCACCTCCGCCGGCTCCGCGAGGCGCTGGGGGAGCTGGAGCGGCGGGGGATGCGGGTACCGGTGGACACGGCGGCTGCCGCTTAGCCGTACCCACATCGGAGCGTGGTCCGAGCCCGGTGTGTCCCGGCGTTCCGCCTGCCCGCCTCCGTCACCCGGTGGGCCAGATGGCGGCTGACCGGCACATGGCCGTATCAGCTCGCGGCGCCCGGAGCCGATCCGCGAGGAGCGGCGGTCGGCAGGTGTCAGCGGCGCCACGTCCCACAGCCGTACCGCGTCGCCCCGGTCCGGATGGTCGTACCCGGGGTGCCGGCCTCGGAGCCGGGCGGGCCGAGCAGGCGTTCGCCTGGCCGACTACCACTCCGGTACGGGCCCTGCGCGCGGCCGGCGTCCCCGTCGGCCTCGTCACGGACGGCGCCGCCTCCCACAACTCCCTCGGCGTACGGGAGGCGATGGCGCTGACGTCCCTGATGCAGAAGTCCACCGAGGGCGACCCCCGCCGGCTGACCTCCCGCAGGCACTGCACCACGCCACGCTGCAGAGCGCCCGCGCGCTCGGGCTCGGCGACCGGGTCGGCACGCTCGCGCCCGGCCGGCGCGCCGACATCGTCCTCGTGGACCTCACCGGCCCGCACACCCAGCCGGTGCACGACCTCGCCGCCACGCTGGTGCACAGCGCCCGCGCCGCCGACGTCCGCACGACCGTCGTCGACGGCCGCGTGCTGATGCGGGACCGCGAACTGCTCACCCTCGACGTACCGGCCGTCGTACGGGGACTGACGGACCGGCTGCCCGCGCTGACCGCA
The DNA here is from genome assembly GCF_040678315.1 of Streptomyces sp. NPDC052721. NCBI lineage: Bacteria > Bacillati > Actinomycetota > Actinomycetes > Kitasatosporales > Streptomycetaceae > Streptomyces > Streptomyces sp. NPDC052721. The sequence goes on from NZ_JBFATL010000001.1 coordinate 210,910, forward strand.
CGCGAGCACGGGCGGCGCCTCCCGGAGTACGACACCTGAGCCCGCTCCTGGCCGAAAAGCCGTGCAGGACCTGGCCGAAAAATCCTCCGTTCGCCGCGATGAGTTCCGCTGCCGCCGGCGGTCACCACCCTGAACCGACCGTCGGACAGGAGGGCCCATGTCGCACCCGGAGATCGTCTCTCGTGAGCAGTGGCGCGCGGCGCGCGAGGAGTTGCTGCGCAAGGAAGAGGCGGTCAGACGGGCGCGCGAGGCACTGGGCGCCGAGCGGCGGCGGCTGCCCATGGTGGAGGTCGACCCGGAGTACGTCTTCGAGGGCGGCGACGGCAAGGCCACCCTTCTCGACCTCTTCGAGGGGCGGGCCCAGCTCGTCGTCCACCACTTCATGTTCGCCCCGGAGTGGGAGACCGGCTGCCCCTGCTGCGCGGCCTTCCTGGACCAGGTCGGCCATCTCGCCCACCTGCGCGCCCGGAACACCTCCTTCGCGGCCGTCTCCCGGGCACCGTTCACCCGGATCCTGCCGTTCAAGGCGCGGATGGGGTGGGCGGTGCCCTGGTACTCCTCGGCGCACAGCGGCGACGACGGCGACCGTGACCCCGGCCGCGACGTGGGCCGTGACTTCAACCGTGACTTCGAGGCCACCGTCGAGTCGGGCGGCGGGCTGGTCGAGCGCCCGGGCCTCAGCTGCTTCCTGCGCGACCACGACCGGGTCTTCCACACCTACTCCGTGTACGGCGACGGGCTGGACGGACTGGGCACCACCTCGGCCCTGCTCGACCTGACCGCACTCGGCCGCAGCCCGGCCGGAAGCGAGAGGCTGCGGCTGCATGACGAGTACGACTACTGATGCGAAGGTGTAGGTGTCGACACCAGGTGTGCGGTCGCTGATACGGAGCGTGCGGTTCGTGTCACAAGGTGAACGGATCCTCACGGTCCGCGCCGACCCGGTGTCGACAATGTCTCAGTCCCGTCACCGACCGAGGCCTTTCCCCTCTCCAGGGCGTTAACTCCTACACGTACGACGCTTCCTGGAGGTGCGAGATGGTGAACGGGCGAACGGTGCTCGAACGCTTTCCCGCCGGTGGTCCCCGGGGCTCCTGGCCCGCGGAGGAGTTCGCGCACGCGCGGCGACTCGAAGGCCTGCCCGCCGAGGTCGTCATGGACCTCGCGACGGACACCTTCCTGGTGATCGTCCGTGGTGGCGAGACGGTCGACTGAACCGGACCGGGCGACTCAGGCCGGCTTCGGGGCCGGCACCCGCACCGTGAACTGCCGCGCCTGGAGGGAGTACAACTCCGCGTAGACACCGCCCCTGGCCAGCAGCTCCTCCGGGGTGCCGGACTCGACCAGGCGCCCGTGTTCCAGCACGTGCACCAGGTCGGCGTGCCGGACGGAGGCCAGCCGGTGGGTGATCAGGACGACCGTCTGCCCGCCGCCCGCCAGCGCCCGGATCTTTTCGAACACCTCCAGCTCGGCCCGCGCGTCCAGCGCCGCCGTCGGCTCGTCCACGATCAGGATGCTCCCGCGCCGGTAGGCCGCCCGGGCGATGCCGAGCCGCTGCCACTGGCCGCCGGACAGCTCGTGTCCGCCGCTGAAGTTCCGGGCCAGCAGGGTGTCCAGGCCGCGCGGCAGATCCGCGACCACGTCCTCGGCGCCCGCCTCGGCGATCGACGCGGCCAGCCGTTCCTCGGTCATCGGCGCGGTGGAGCGGCCGACGGCCACGTTCACCCGGGCGGTGAACGGCCAGCGCTTGAAGTCCTGGGCCACCATCGCGATGCGCTCGGCGAGCAGTCGCCGGTCGGCCCGCGCCGCGTCGACGCCGTCCCACAGGATCCGGCCCCGGTCCGGTGTGTACAGCCCCGCGAGCAGCTTGACCAGCGTGGTCTTGCCCGAGCCGTTCTCGCCGACGAGCGCGATGATCCGGCCGAGGGGGAGAGTGAGGGTGACGTTGTCGAGGGCGGGGCGGGGGGTGGTGCCGGGCGTGCCGGTCGGATGCTCTCCGGTCGGGTGTTCTCCGGTCGGGTGGGGGACGGCTGCAGGTGGAGCGGCCGCATGTTTCTCGGTCGGGTGTTGCTCGGCCGGAGGCTCGTCGTGCGGGTAACTGAAGGTGACGTTCTCGAAGCGGATCTCCTTCGGGTCCTCCGGCAGCGGCTCCCCGCCGGCCGGGATGGCCCGCTCGGCCGCCGCGGCGTACAGCCGCTGCAGATCGCCCACGAACAGAGCCTCCTCGTGCAGCTGGTTGATCTCCAGCACCAGCGTGTCCAGGCTCGCCGCGCCCGTACGGATCGCGATCACCGCCGTACCGGCCACCGCGAGGGCCATCGCGCCGGCCAGCAGCAGCGCGCCCAGCGTGGCGTAGGTGGCCAGCGTCGCGAGGCCCGTCCAGCCCGCGGCGATCAGACCGGTCCGCGCCGCCAGCCGGGACAGCCGGGCCTGCTCCGTCTCCGCGGTCTCCGACATGGACCGGAAGTGGCGCAGCAGGAACGGGCCCACACCGTGCACACGGATCTCGGGAGCGGCGGTCGGCTCGGTGAGCAGGCTGCTGATCAGCTGACCGGCCCGCGCGTGCTGCACCCAGGTGTGGAAGGACTCGTAGCGGCGCCGGGCGTTGGTCAGCGCGCTCCAGGCGCTCGGCAGGGTCATGGTGACCAGCAGGGGCAGCAGCGCCGGATGCAGCACGGTGAGCACGCCCGCCGCCGCGACCAGCGAGATCGTCGCGTTGATCACCCGGGTGCTGTAGCTGATCATGTGCCGGGCGGACCGGGCGCCGTACTGGGCCGTGTCCAGCAGCTTGTGGAAGGCGTGGTCCTCGATCGCGGCCAGCTCGACGTTCGCCGCCCGCTCCAGGTACAGCTCGGTCGCCACCCGCTCCACCTTGGGTTCCAGCCGTCCGGTGGCGTAGACGGAGGCGGCCCGCAGCAGCGCGGCGACCAGGGTCACGACGGCCATCACGACGAGGGCGGGGGCGGCCGAGCGCAGCCGCTCCTCGATGTCGGGGCCGGTGAGCAGCTTGCCGAGCGCGTTGTTCACGGCCAGCAGGCTCACCGCCTGGGCCACGCCCCGCCCCGCCTCGGCGGCCAGCACCACCCGCGCGGCCCGCGTGTCCGCCTGCCGGGCCAGCCGGAGACTGGACGCCAGCATGCCGGGCAGGCGGGTCATCATCGCCCGGAAGGTCAGCGCGAGGAAGGCGTCCGCGTGCTGGTTCCAGCCCATGTCGTACCGCAACGGCCCGCCGAACAGCAGCCGTTCCGACGCCGACACCACCGGCTCGGCCGCCTCCCGCTTCTTCCTCACCGTGACCTCCCGACCCCGACGGAACGGCCACTATTCCGGCCGGGACACAGGCTCGGCAGGGCGCGAGCAGACGTACGAGGGGCGCGGAGGGAGCACGGTCCGCGTGAGCGGCGCGGTGGGCGGGCGCTGCGGGGCGTGTGCGACGTGACTGGGGGCTGGGCGGTGAGGGGGTGGCCGGGCTGGGGCGGCGGCGGTTGCGCCGGACGGGAATGGGTGCGCCAACGGCTGGGCCCGGGAGGCGACGGCTACGCCGAGACCGCCCGTGACCAGTCCGGAGCCGTTCCCGTCACCCGGCACAGGGCCAGGTACAGCGGGATCGGCGGGGTGTACGGAGCCGTGCCCTCCGGGCGGTGGATGAGCCGGGCGGTGCCGGTGCCCAGGGCACCGACGGCGTAGTGGGCCGGGGACGGCCAGGGCAGGGCGTAGTCGGAGTCCGACGGAACGATCCACCACCAGTGGGAGCCGTCGGCGTACACGCATCCCACCCGTGGCAGCCGGGGTACGACGAGCGGGCCGAGGCGGTCGGGCACGGCGACGGCGTCGCAGCCGAGCGGAGCCGTCATGCCGTCCGGCAGGGACAGACGGTGGGCCGGATCAGGGGCCGGGCGCCGGCGCTGCAGCCGTACCAGGGTGTCCAGGCCGATGGCGTGCTCCTGGTCGGCACCGCTGCCACCGGGCCGCCCGGCGCCGGTCACGGCCGCTCCCCGTCAAGGTGCGGCCCCGGCGCGCCGTGCGGGTGCCGCTCCGGTGCCACGGGATGCGTGCCCTGCGGCGCGAACGGCTCCGGCTGCGCAGCGTGCGGGTGCCACTCCGGTGCCCCGTGCCGGTGCTGCTCGGGCGGCCGGTGCAGCGGTTCCCCGGCGGGGAGATGCCGGTGGCGCTCCGGCTCTCCCGGCCCATGCGGCCCGGGCTCCCCCGGTCCCCGTAGCCCGGGCTCCCCCGGCCCGTACGGTTCAGGAGCCCGCCGTTGCTGCCCCGGTACGGCGTCCCGGCGCCCCTCCGGTGCCATGTCCGCATGCTGCCCCGGTGCCGTGCCCCGCTGCTCCTGCGGCGCCACCCGCCCACTCGTCCCCGTCGGCCGGTCGTCGTCGGAGTCGTCCGGGCGGCCCGGCTTGGGGCGGGCGCCCCAGCCCAGGTCGTCGCGCGGCTCGGCGGGGTCCGGGGCGCCGTCGTTCCGGGGCAGCTCGGCCCAGACCAGCAGCCCGGGGCCGTGCTCCTGGGCACCCCAGGCCCGGCACAGCGCGTCGACGAGAAGCAGCCCCCTCCCGTGCTCCTCGTCGGGTCGCTGCGGAGACGGGTGGGGTTCGCCAGGAGCACAGCCCTCGTCACGTACGGCTATGCGCACCATGTCGTCATGGTCGTGCAGCTCGCACACGACCCGGCCGCTCGCGGTGTGCACGATCGCGTTGGTGACCAGCTCGGACATGACCAGGGCGACGTTGTCACAGGTGTCCGCGCACACCGCCCAGCCGGACAGCCGAGCGTGCGTCAGGCGTCTGGCCTGGGCGACGGAACCCGGATGTGCGGCCAGCTCGAAGCGGAACCTGCGCTCGGCAGTGCCCCCCTGGGAGGGCGCTGCCTCCCCCACGTTCGAACCGGCTCGCGCGGGGGAACCCGCATCGGCACCGAGACCGGAACGGTCTGCGGCGGCGTCTGTTCCTAAAGGCGCGGACGGAATCACGCCTGCCACTATCTCCCTGCCATGGACACTTGGCAAGAGTCACTCTGAAAATTGCAGAGTGCTGTGTGACTCGGTCAGGGCTCGTGGCAGACTGCTCGCAACAGCACGTAGCGCGGCGCCAATTGGAGTCGTCGAAGGCCCCGCCCGGCCTTCGGACGAACCTTCGAATGGCGCCGTAGGGCTGTCAGGAAACTTTCGGTGGAGGTGGGAGCGTGAGCGAACCGCGGTCCGCGCCGACGGTGGGCCAGGTGGTCCTCGGCCGGCGCCTGCTGGACCTGCGGGAACGCGCCGGACTGAAGCGCGAGGAGGCCGCCCGCGTCCTCCGTGTCGCCCCCGCCACCGTCCGCCGCATGGAGATGGCCGAGGTCTCCCTCAAAATCCCGTACCTCCAACTGCTGCTGAAGGCCTACGGCGTCCCCGACGACGAGGCCGAGGTCTTCGTCCAGCTGGCCGAGGAGGCGAACAAGCCCGGCTGGTGGCAGCGGTTCCACGACATCCTGCCGGGCTGGTTCTCGATGTACGTCAGCCTGGAGGGCGCGGCCAGCCTCATCCGCTCCTACGAACCGCACTTCGTCCCCGGCCTGTTGCAGACCGAGGACTACGCGCGCGCGGTGCTGAAGTCCGGTGCCGTCGGCGAGACGAGCCCGGACGACATCGAGCGGCATGTCGCGCTGCGCATGCAACGCCAGCACCTGCTCACCCGCCCCGACGCCCCACGTTTCTGGGTGGTGATGGACGAGACCGCCCTGCGCCGCCCGGTGGGCGGCCCGGAGGTGATGCGCGCGCAGATCGACAAGTTGCTCCAGGCCACGAAGCTGCCCCATGTGACGCTCCAGGTCGCCCCGTTCGCCAACGGGCCGCACCCGGGGACGTACGGGCCCTTCGTGCTGTTCCGATTTGCCATGCCAGAACTGCCGGACATGGTCTACAGCGAGTACCTGACCGGCGCCGTCTACCTCGACGCGCGCACCGAGGTGGCGACCCACCTGGAGGTCATGGACCGCATGGCGGCGCAGGCCGCTACGGCACAACGCACGAAGGAGATCCTCCGGGATCTCCGCAAGGAGCTGTGAATGGATCGCATCAAGCCGCGCGGACGCGTCTACAACGGCATGCCCGCGCGGGAGTTGGGCAGCGAGGGGTGGCACAAGCCCTGGAGCGGCGGCAACGGCGGAAACTGCCTGGAGGCGATGAAGCTGGCCGACGGACGGATCGCCGTACGCCAGTCGACCGACCCGGACGGGCCGGCCCTGATCTACACCACGGACGAGATGACCGCGTTCATCGAGGGTGCCAAGGCGGGGGAGGCCGATTTCCTGCTGTCCTGACGCCGGCATGTGTTGTTTCTTACTCAACTTCCTTACTGTGATACCCAGTTGATCAATCATCGCGTCCGACGCTTACGGAGTGCCGCATGACAGGGCAGGACCCGACGGCCATCGAGATCGACACCAGCAAGCCGCATCCCGCGCGGATGTACGACTGGTATCTCGGCGGCAAGGACAACTACCCCGTCGACGAGGCGATGGGCCGGCAGATGCTGGCCCTCGACCCCCGGGTGCCGGTGATGGCCCGGGTCAACCGCGCGTTCATGCACCGCGCCACGCGCTGGCTGGCCCAGCAGGGCGTACGGCAGTTCCTGGACATCGGCACCGGCATACCCACGGAGCCGAACCTGCACCAGGTCGCCCAGCGGATCGCGCCCGACGCCCGGGTCGTCTACTGCGACAACGACCCGATCGTGCTGGCCCACGCGGCGGCCCTGCTGCACAGCACCCCGGAGGGCGTCACCGAGTATCTGCAGGCCGATGTCCGCGACCCGGACGCGATCATCGAGGGCGCCCGGCGCATCCTGGACCTGGACCGGCCGGTCGCCCTCTCCCTGGTCGCCCTGCTGCACTTCATCCCCGACGAGGACGGCGCGCACGCCCTCGTCTCCCGGCTGCTGTCCGCTCTGCCGTCCGGCAGCTACCTGATGATGACCCACGCCACGGCCGACTTCACCCCCGAGGAGTCGGCGGCGGCCGTCGGGAAGCTCAAGGCCGCCGGCGTCACCCTCGCCCTGCGCTCCCGCGAGGAGTTCGCCCGCTTCTTCACCGGCCTCCACCTGATCGACCCCGGCGTCGAGATCGTCCACAAGTGGCACCCCGAACTGGGGGAACCGGTCCCGGGCCAGGACGACGGCGTGATCCCGGGGTACGGGGCGGTGGCACGCAAGCCGTAGGCCGGCATCCCCGCCCCGGTTTCCCGGGTGACCTTCCTCACCCCGGCGGCAGCACACCGCACAGTGCCTCCAACGCGGCCCCGTAGGCGTGTTCGGCCGGGGCCGCGTATCCCACCACCAGGCCGTCGCCGGCATCCGTCGGACTGCGCGGATGCCGGAACGCGGCGAGACCGTCGAGGGCGACGCCCTGCCACGCCGCGGCCTTCAAAACCGACCGCTCCGTGCCGGGCGGAAGCCGCAGCACCGCGTGCAGCCCGGCCGCGATGCCCGTCACCCCGATGTGCGGGGCCTGGCCGGCCAGCGCGGCGACGAGCCGGTCACGCCGGTGCCGGTAGCGCTGCCGCATACGCCGCACATGACGGTCGTACGACCCACAGGCGACGAAGTCCGCGAGCGCGAGCTGGTCCAGCACGCTCGCCCACCCCTCCCGCTCGCCCTTCGCCGCCAGCACCGGCTGCACATACCGCTGCGGCAGGACCATCCAGCCCAGCCGCAGCGCCGGCGACAGGCTCTTGCTGACCGACCCGATGTGGATCACCCGCTCCGGATCGAGCCCCTGCAGCGCGCCGACGGGCCGGCGGTCGTACCGGAACTCGCCGTCGTAGTCGTCCTCCAGCACCACCGCCCCCCGCGCGCGTGCCCAGTCGACCACCGCGGCCCGGCGTTCCGGATGCAGCGGGCCACCGGTCGGGAACTGGTGCGCGGGCGTCAGCAGCACGGCCCGCTCCCGCCCGAGCGCCTCCACCCGCGCCCCGTGCTCGTCCAGCGGCAGCGGTACGGTGCGCACACCCGCCGCCGCGAGCAGTTCCCGGTGGAACCCCAGCCCGTACGCCTCCACGCCCAGCGGACCGCGCAGCACCCCGCCCGCACCCGGTCCGCCCTGGACACCGCGGCCGAAGAGAAGCCGCAGCGCGTGCGCGAAACCCGAGCAGATCACGATCCGGTCCGGCTCGGTACGCACCCCGCGCGCGCGAGCCAGATACTCCGTCAGCGTCTCGCGCAACTCGCGGCGCCCGGCGGGATCGCCCGGCCCGAACGCCTCGCTCGGCGCCGCCTGCAGCGCCCGGCGGTACGAGGCCGCCCACGCCGCACGCGGAAAGGCCGAGGCGTCCGGCGCCCCCTGCCGCAGGTCGTGCCCCGGCCCACGTGCGCGCAGAGGTGCCTTGACGGGCGTTCGCACGGTGTCACGCAGCGGCTCGGCCCGCTCCGCCACCCGCGTCCCGGAACCCTGCCGGGCGGTCAGCCAGCCCTCCGCGACCAGCTCGGCGTACGCGTCGGCCACCGTGTTGCGGGCCACCCCCAGGTCCGCGGCGAGCGACCGGTACGGCGGCAACCGGGTGCCCGGCGCCAGTCGCCCGCCGCGCACGGCCTCGCGCAGTGCCCTGGTCAGCGCCGCCCGCCGGCCCCCCGGCCCCGACAGATCCAGGTGCAGATCCACACCGATCCGCGCCGCGGAATTGACCCACGATTCCGTCATGGAAATGCACTCTACAGTCGGTCTTTTCGGCCCCTAGGTTGACGTCATGACGACGAACACGACCACCGCGACCGCCGCCACCGTCGACCTCCCTGACGACATCGCCACGGCCGAGGCCGCCCGCACCCGCCTGGACTTCGCGAAGGCCGCCCCGAAGGTGTTCCGGGCGATCGTCGGCCTGGACGCCGCCGCCCGCCAGGGCCTCGACCCGGCCCTGGTCGAACTGATCCAGATCCGCGCCTCCCATCTCAACCACTGCGCCTACTGCCTGCACATGCACACCAACGACGCCCGCAAGGCCGGCGAGAACGAGGACCGGCTCCACATGGTCGCCGTCTGGCGCGAGGCCCGGCACTTCTTCACCCCGAAGGAACAGGCCGCCCTCGCCCTGACGGAGGCGGTGACCCTGGTCGCCGACGGCGGCGTCCCCGACACCGTCTACGCGGAGGCCGCCGCCCACTTCGAGGACCAGGAACTGGCCCACGTCCTCTCCCTGATCCTCACGATCAACACGTGGAACCGCGTGGCCCTGGCCACGGGAAAGGTCGCGGGCACGGACGAACGCGCCGCCGCCTGAGAGCAGTTGCCGGCGACTCCCGGCCGCACCCGGTCCTGTCCGGATCCCTGACGGTTGCCTGTCCGCGCCCCTGACGGGTGTATCAGGCCACCATCGGCCGATCCGTGGGCCGGATCGGGGCCGGGAGCCGGGAACTCCCCGTCAGATAGCGGTCCACGGCCGCCGCGACCGCCCGTCCCTCCGCTATCGCCCACACGATGAGCGACTGCCCGCGCGCCGCGTCCCCCGCGGCGAACACCCCTGGGGCGTTGGTCGCGAAACCGTCGTCCCGGGCGATCGTGCCGCGCGGCTGCAACGCCAGCCCCAGCTGCTCGATCAGCCCGTCCCTCTGGTCCGGCCCGGAGAACCCGAGGGCGAGCAGCACCAGGTCGGCGGGGAGCGTCCGCCCGGTGCCCGGCACCGCAAGCCGCTGCTCGTCGACCTCCACCAGATGCAGTGACCGTACATTCCCCCTCTCGTCTCCCGTGAAGCGGAGCGTGGACGCCGCGAACAGCCGCGCGTCCGCGTCCGCCGCCGGTGCCGTACGCAGGTCCCGCGCCTCCTCGTGCGCGGCCGACAGCCGGTAGATCTTCGGGTACGTCGGCCACGGCTCGGTGTCCTCGTCGCGCTCCGCACCCGGCTGTGCGTAGATGTCCAGCTGGGTCACGGACGCGGCCCCCTCGCGCACCGCGGTGCCCAGACAGTCCGCCCCGGTGTCCCCACCGCCGACGATCACGACGTGCTTGCCGGCGGCCGACAGCGGCGATACCTCCAGATCTCCCTCACACACCCGATTGGCCAGCGGCAGATACTCCATCGCCTGGTGTATCCCGTTCAACGCGCGGCCCGGCACCGGAAGTTCCCGCCACGCCGTCGCACCCGTGGCGATCACCACCGCGTCGTACCGCGACCGCAGCTCGGCCGCCGGGACGTCCCGGCCGACCACCGTCGACGTACGGAACTTCGTCCCCTCGGCCCGCATCTGCTCGATCCGCCGCTCCAGATGCCGCTTCTCCATCTTGAACTCGGGGATGCCGTACCGCATCAGCCCGCCGATCCGGTCGTCCTTCTCGTACACCGCGACCGTGTGTCCCGCCCGGGTCAGCTGCTGTGCCGCGGCCAGCCCGGTGGGCCCGGAGCCGATGACGGCGACCGTCCTCCCGGACAGCCGCTCGGGCGGCCGGGGCGGGGTGAAACCCTCCTCCCACGCCCGGTCGGCGATCGCGCACTCGACGTTCTTGATGGTGACGGCCGGCTGGTTGATCGCCAGCACGCACCCCGCCTCGCACGGCGCCGGACACAGCCGCCCGGTGAACTCCGGGAAGTTGTTCGTGGCGTGCAGCCGGTCGCTCGCCGACCGCCAGTCCTCCCGTGCGACCAGGTCGTTCCACTCGGGGATGAGATTGCCCAGCGGGCAGGCCTGATGGCAGAACGGGATGCCACAGTCCATGCAGCGGTCGGCCTGCTTGCTGATGATGGGCAGCAGCGCGCCCGGGACGTACACCTCGTCCCAGTCCCGCACCCGCTGCTCGACGGGGCGCCGCGGCCACTCCTGGCGCGGCGTGGTCATGAACCCCTTGGGATCGGCCATGGCGTCTTCCTCGCGTACGGGCACCTGGGGCACCGGGTGTACGAAGGGCCGTGCGTCATCGGGCGGCACTCTTGCGGCCACGATACGTCTCCGCCGACGCCCGCGCAGAGTGGTGGACAGCGCTTTCTCCCGAGGCCTCGGCTGCCGGGGCGGCTCAGGCGAGGGCCACTATGTAGGCCAGGGCCGCCGCGGCAGAGGCGACGGTGCGGACGTGGTTCCAGAACGTCCACTCGCGCACATACGCCGGCCAGTACACGGCGGCCTCCGGCGCCCCCGGGGTAAGCCGGGCCAGCCGTTCGTTGCGGGGCACGTTCGCGACGATCGTCAGCCCGAACGAGCCGACCAGGTACAGCGCGCTGCCCAGCAGCAGCTCCACCGTCCCCTCCTCCGGCCACACCACGAACGTCACCACCGCGATCAGCGCGCTCAACGCCGCCGATCCGGCGAACACGGTCATGAACGCAGGCCGTACCGCCGCGAGGTTGATCGCGTTCATCGCCGCCACGCCCTGCGCGGGCGGCAGCGCCGCGAGCCCCCGCATCACGAAGGTCGAGAACCCGCAGAAGACACCGGCCACCAGCCCGGTCCCGAGAATGCCCACCACGACCAGCACGAAGAACGGCCCGCCGATCATCCCCACATCCCCCATTCCGTCCCACCCGGACCGTCGCCCGGCACCGACATCACCCTCGCTTGCCACCGCACCCCATGTACCTGAGGGCACGTCGTGGCCGCTCGCGCAGTTCCCACGCTCCTCCGCCCGCTGCGTGCGGCTGCGCGCAAGCATGCCGCTGGGGCGACGCCGACCCAGCAGGGGCAGTCGAACCCGCGCACCCGTGGGCGGCCACCCACCACAGCTGCGGGCAGTCGTGCCGCTGGGGCGGCACGGGCCGGCGCTGGGCCCCCTCTGGGGGGGACCCCGCCAGAGGGGGGCAAGCGGTACACCCCCAGCCGAGGCCCGCGGTGGCACACCGCCCAGCCGAGGCCCGGGGGCGTACACCCCCCAGCCGAGGCCTGCGGCCGCAGACGCACCGGCCGAGGCCCGCGGTGGCGCACACCCCGGCCGAGCCCTCGCACAGGCGCGCCCTGGCCAGCCACCCCCCTCCGTATGCACCCCCCACCGCATTCCTCAACCCACGTCCTCCTGCCCAACCCCCTGCCACCTCCGCAGCACGCTCTCCACGGCCCCCGCGATCCGGCGCCGCGCCTCATACCGCGGTACCCCGCTCATCAAGAGCTGGTCGTACGCCGTGTCCCCATGCCGTACGCCCGCCACGACCGCCGAGATCACCGCCCCCTCGGTCAGCGCCCGACCGGCCGCGCTGCGACCCACCCGCCCACTGCCCCGCACCGACGCGTGGGCCGCGATCGCCCGGGCCCGTTCGGCCGGACAACCGGGAAACAGCCGAAGGACCTCAGCCGCGAACGCCGCCGCGAACCGCTCGTCCTCCGCCGCCCTGCGCCGCGCGTCCCGTACCCGCCGCCGACGCCGGGCCTCCGCGTCCGCCAGACAGCGGGCCTCGGCCCGGGCCAGCGCGGTCTCCTCCACGAGCACGCCCTGGCGTTCGTAGCGGCTCTTGCGCCGGTTGAACCGCACGACCACCACTGACAGCGTGCTCTCCTCCCGCGACCTGCGGGTCAGGGCCGTGTCGCCGCGCGGCAGGAACACCAGGTGGCCGAGGTCGGCGCAGTCCAGGCAGCGCGGTGCGCCATCCTCCAGCACCAGCAGCGACAGCGGACCCCGCCGGCAGCCGGCACACCGCTTGCGCTTCAGCGGCTGGATGACGACAAGCCGACCGGGGGAGTGGGGAGTTGCGGGAAGCGCCATACGCGCTTCTTTCCCCGTCACCGCCCAGGCCTCCCACGTGCGCCTGCGCCGCTTTCCCGTCCGCCGGTTCCCTCCTCCGCCCCTCCTCCTGTGCCGCCTCCCGTCTTTCCCCGTACGTTTCTCCCCCCTTTCGTCCGTCCGCCGGAACTACCCCTCCTCCTCCCGGGAGTTGAACACCGACACCCGCGTACGGTGCCGCACCGGTTGCTCGATCTCGTCGACCACCGCCACCGCGAGATCCGCGTACGACAGCCACGGTTCAGGACCGTCGCCGGGCAGCCGCTCCCCGCCCGCCCCCCTTCTCGACGCCGCCCGCGCCTGGAGCGAAACCCACCTCCCCACCCACCTCCCCACCCACCTCCCCACCCTGCTCGCCGCCCGGCGCGCGGCCGGACACCCCACCTGACGCCGGCACCCGCGCCGCTCTTGTCCGCCACCCGGCATCATGGGCCTGTGCGACTGGAAGCGATCACCTGGGAGCGGCTGGCCGAGCGGCTCGCCGACCGGCTGGCCGGTGCGGAACCGGCCGACGGCGCGGCCTGGCAGCGCGTCGGCTTCGACGGGGCCCCGGCCGCCCGTCCGGGAGACCTCGCCGCGCGTGTCGGCGAGGCGCTGCGGGTGCGCGGCCGGCCCTCGCTCGTGATCGGCACCGAAGGCTTCCTGCGCCCCGCCTCGCTCCGCCTGGAGCACGGGCGGCGGGACACGGAGTCGTACTACAACGGATGGTTCGACACGGGCGCCCTGTGGCGGGAGGTTTTCGGGCCGCTCGACCCCGGAGGCAGCGGGCGGATCCTGCCCGACCTGTGGGATCCGGCCACGGACCGGGCCACCCGCAGCCCCTACGTCCAACTCCCGCCGGGCGGGATCCTGTTGCTCCACGGCCCCCTCCTGCTGCGCCACTGGTTCCCCTTCGATCTGACCGTGCACCTCCTCCTGACCCCGGGCGCCCTCCGCCGCCGTACACCCGAGGCCGACCACTGGACCCTCCCCGCCTTCGAGCGCTACGAGGCCGAGACCGACCCGGCCGGGACGGCGGAGGTCCTGGTACGAGCCGACGATCCGCGCCACCCCGCCTGGAACGGCTGATCCGGAAGCGCCGCCCGGAGATCCGGCCGGTGAGCCGCTCACCCCCTTTTATATGCGCACGCATATAACTAGAGTGGTGGCATGACGACCTCACCGGGCACTCCTGTCACCTTCGACGACTCCCTCCGCGCTCTGCTGGACGGCAGGAACTTCGCCAGCGTCGCCACCCTCGGCCCCGACGGTGCCCCGCAGAACTCCGTGGTCTGGATCAAACGCGAGGGCGACAGCGTGCTCTTCTCGTCCGTCGACCGCCGTCAGAAGGTGCGCAACCTCCGTCGCGACCCGCGTATCAGCCTCTCCGTCTTCGACCTGGCGAACCCCTATCACTCGGCCGAGATCCGGGGTGTCGCCGAGATCCTGGCGGACGAGGGCAAGCAACTGCCGCACGAGCTGTCGCACAAGTACCTCGGCATCGATCCGCCGGCCGAGAAGGACGACGAGACCCGTGTGATCGTCAGGATCGTCCCCCGGAAGGTCGTGTCCTTCTCGCCCTGACCGGCCGCAGCCGCCGAGCCCACGGTGGCCGTCGGGAACCGGCACCTCGCGGCCCGGTCCCCGAGCCCCGGTGCCCGCGGCCCCGCCGTCAGAGCCAGCCGTTGCGGCGGAAGCCCCGGTACACCGCCAGACACGCCCCCGCCGTCACGGCCATGATCAGCGGGTAGCCGAACCGCCAGTGCAGCTCCGGCATGTGCTCGAAGTTCATGCCGTACACCCCGCACACCATCGTCGGCACGGCGATCACCGCGGCCCAGGCCGTGATCTTCCGCATGTCCTCGTTCTGCGTCACCGTCACCTGCGCGAGATGCGCCTGCAGGATGGAGTTGAGCAGCTCGTCGAACGCGGCGATCTGTTCCTTGGCCCGGATCAAGTGGTCGAGCACATCCCGGAAGTAGGTCTGTATCTCCGGGGCGACGACCCGTATCGGCCGGGTCGCCAGGTCCTCCACCGGGCGGCCCAGTGGCACCACCGCCCGCTTCAGCTCCAGCAGTTCACGCTTCATCTGGTAGATGCGGCCGGCGTCCAGACGCGCCCCGTTCTCCGAGAACACATCCGTCTCGACCTGGTCGATGTCTGCCTGCACGGCGTCCGTGACGCTGAGGTAGTCGTCGACCACATGGTCGGCGATCGCGTGCAGCACCGCCGCAGGCCCCTTGGCCAACTGGTGCGGGTCCGCCTCCAACTCCTCGCGCAGCGGCCCCAATGAGCCGTGCCGGCCGTGCCGCACCGTGATCACGAAGTCCTCGCCGACGAACACCATGATCTCGCCGGTGTCCACCACCTCGCTGGTCGCCGTCAGCTGCTCGTGCTCCACATAACAGACGGTCTTGAACACCGCGAAGAGCGTGTCCCCGTAGTGCTCCAGTTTCGGCCGCTGGTGTGCCTCGACCGCGTCCTCCACCGCCAGCGGATGCAGGTCGAACAGCTCGGCGATGCCGGTGAACTCACGGTCCGTCGGCTCGTGCAGCCCGAGCCAGACGAAGCCCTCTCCGGTCTTGCGCACCAGCCGCACGGCATCCACCAGGTCGGCGCACCCGGGCACGCGCACGCCGTCCTGATACGTCACGCAGTTGACCACCGACGAGCCCAGCGGCGACCTGGCGGGATGGCTCAGGTCCACGCGCGGCCGGCGCCGGGCCAACCGTGCCACCTTGCGCAGGCCGCCGACCCTGCCCAGTCCCGTGACCTTCCGCAGATTCCCTGCCATGGACATCTGGATCTCCTCGTGTGGATCTCCTCACGCGACGCTTTCGCGCCGTGCCCGGCAAGTCTGCCAGTCCCTG
The DNA here is from genome assembly GCF_040678315.1 of Streptomyces sp. NPDC052721. NCBI lineage: Bacteria > Bacillati > Actinomycetota > Actinomycetes > Kitasatosporales > Streptomycetaceae > Streptomyces > Streptomyces sp. NPDC052721. The sequence goes on from NZ_JBFATL010000001.1 coordinate 226,425, forward strand.
GCAAAGTGCGGGCAAGCCTGTGGGAACAGGGAGTTCCGCTTTGTTCCCGCCTGTGGATGAAGGGGCGAGCGAGCCGGAGGGGCCGACTGACTGGGAGGATCGGGGGCATGGCGCGCTCCGACGGATACCTCCTGGACAACCGGCAGAAGGAAGCGGGCGAACGCTTCGACGCCTTCACCTCCCTCTTCGACCCCACGACCTTCCGGCACCTCGAAGGACTCGGCATCGGCCCCGGCTGGCGCTGCTGGGAAGTGGGGGCCGGTGGCCCCTCCGTCGTGTCCTGGCTCGCCGAGAAGGTGGGGCCGGCCGGTCAGGTCGTCGCCACCGACATCGACACCTCCCGGCTCACCGGCGCCGCCCGCCCGCCGGTGGAGATCCGCGTCCACGACGTGGGCGCCGAGGAGCCGCCGGGGGAGGGCTTCGACCTGGTCCACGCCCGGCTCGTCCTCGTGCACGTACCGGACCGGGAACGGGCGTTGCGGAGCATGATCAAGGCCCTGCGGCCCGGCGGACGACTGCTGATCGAAGACGCCGACCCCGCCCTCCAGCCCCTGACCTGCCCCGACGAGTACGGCCCCGAGCAGCGGCTCGCCAACCGGCTGCGCCAAGGCTTCCGCAAGCTGCTCGCCGACCACGGCGCCGACCTGTCCTACGGCCGTAAACTCCCGCGGCTGCTCCGCGAGGCGGGACTGCACGGGGTGCAGGCCGACGCGTACTTCCCCGTGGCCTCGCCCGCCTGCACCGCCCTGGAGGCCGCGACGGTCCGTCAGATCCGTGACCGGCTCGTCGCCGCCGGCCTGGCCACCGACGCGGAGATCGACCAGCATCTGGCCGACGTGGAGACCGGCACGATGGACCTGACCACCGCACCGATGATCTCGGCGTGGGGGCGCAAGGGGTAGCCGGCGGCAGCGGGGCACTCCGAGGTGTCGGACTTTTTCAGCGGTCGGCGGCTCCACGGGCCTGCCGGAGCCACCGCCGGCAAGACCCCCGACGCCTGGCGGGGGCCGGACTGAGCCACCGTTCCCAGGCCCCCGACACCGGGCAGAGGGAGCCAGGGAGCCCCCGGCCGCCTAACCCCCGTTCTCCGGATGCGGTGGTCTGCCGCCCACCCGCCCCACCGCCTCCGCACCTGCCCGGCAGCCCCGTGCCGCCGCTTCCTCCGGGGCCGCGCCCGCGAGCAGGGCGGCGAGGAACGCGCCGGTGAAGGCGTCACCCGCGCCCGTGGTGTCCCGGGGCTCCGCCGGCACGGCCGGAACCCGGGCCGGCGTGGCGCCGGAACGGGCCACGAGCGCTCCGTCCGCACCCGCCTTCGCCACCACCAGCGGCACGAGCCGGCTCAGCTTCGCCGCCGCGTCCGCCGGATCCGGCAGCCCGGTCAGCAGACATGCCTCGTCCCGGCTGGGCAGCAGCACGTCCAGCCCCTGCGTGAACGCCAGGAAGCGGTCCACCCCCAGCTCGACCAGGAAGCCGGCCGAGGCCGGGTCCAGGCTGACCGGCACACCACGCGCGCGTGCCGCCGCGAGTGCCGTCCCGGCGAGCGCCCGGCTCGACTCCGTGAACAGCAGATAGCCCGACAGATGCAGCCGGGCCACCCCGTCGAGCAGCGCGTCCGACCAGTCGGCGGGGCCGAGCCGCAGGGATGCCCCGCTGTCCGTCAGGAACGTCCGCTCGGCCGCCGCAGCCGCGTCGACGAGGCAGATCACGGTCCCGGTCGCTGCCTCCCGGTCCACCACGAGCCGGGGTCGCACCCCGGCCGCGACCAGCTCGCGCTCGTGCCACGCGGCGGCGTCCGCGCCCACCCGCCCCAGCAGCCGTACGTCCGCACAGCCCGCGTGAGCGGCCCAGCAGGCCACGTTGGCGCCCGCGCCGCCCGGCAGCCTCCGGATCACGGCGGCCGTGTCGGTGCCGGCCGCGAGCGGCCCCCGATGCCGGGCGATCACGTCCGTGACCACGTCGCCGACGACCAGCAGCGCGCCGTACCGGCCCGCGGTCACCCCCTGGCCCACGCCGAGGCGATCCGCGCCGCGAGCCGGACGTTGCCGCGCACCGCCGCCAGGTTGGCGCTCAGCGAGGCACCGTTCGTGTGCCGGACGAGGTGGTCCAGCAGGAACGGGGTCACCGCCTGCCCGGTGACACCCTGCTCCGCGCAGGCGCGCAGCGCGTCGGCGAGCACACGCGCGTGCAGCTCGGGATCGAGCTGTTCCGCCTCCGGGACGGGGCGGGCGACGATCAGCGCCGACTCGGGCGCGTCCAGCGCGTCCTGGGCGCGCATGACAGCGGCGACCTGCTCCGGGGTGTCCAGCGTCCAGTCGACCGGATGCCCCGAGTCCGACAGATAGAAGCCGGGGAACCGGTCCGTGCCGTACCCGGCGACGGCCACGCCCAGTGTCTCCAGCCGCTGCAGCGTCGCCGGTACGTCCAGGATCGACTTCACGCCCGCGCACACCACCGTGATCCGGGTCCGCGCCAGCAGCCCGAGGTCGGCCGACTCGTCCTGGGTCACGGTCCACTCCCGGTGCACCCCGCCCAGCCCGCCGGTGGCGAAGACCCGCACCCCCGCGAGGGAGGCCAGTTGCGCCGTCGCCGACACCGTGGTCGCCCCGCTCGCCCCCGCCGCCACGGCGAGCGGCAGGTCACGATGGCCCAGCTTGCGGATGCCGTCCTCGTTCGCGACCCGCTCCAGCTGGTCCTTGTCCAGGCCGATCCGGGGCCGCCCGTCGAGCACGGCGATGGTCGCCGGCACGGCACCCTCCCGCCGCACCGCTTCCTCCAGCTCCAGCGCCACCTGCAGGTTGCGCGGACGAGGCAGGCCGTGAGCGATGATCGTGGACTCCAGAGCCACCACCGGCCGCCGCGCGTCGATCGCCTCCCGGACTTCTTCCGACACCACCAGCACCACGTGCCCGCCTCCTGTCCGTCGGTCCTTCCTAGTCTCTGGCGGGCACCGGCCACGGATAAACGCTTGTGGCCTGTCGGGGAGACCACCAGCCTGGTGCACATGAGGAACAACACCACGCGCCTCGACCACGTCGTCCTGTGGGTGGCCGACCCGGTCGCCGCCGCCGTCTTCTACGAGACGGCCGTGGGCCTGGAGCCGGTCAGGGTCGCAGAGTTCGTGGAGGGGAAGGTGGCCTTCCCCTCCGTGCGCGTCAACGAGGACACCATCCTCGATCTGGCCCCGCACACCTTCGTCGAGCGGATGAGGATGCTGCCCGGTTCCGCCGGCAGCGCGGGCCACCCCGTCAACCACGTCTGCCTGTCGCTGCCGGCCGAGGCCTTCGACGCCCTGCGCGCCCGCCTGGAGGATCACGGCGTCCCCGTGTCGGGCATCGACCACGGCCTGTCCGGCGCCCGCGGCAACGCCACGCGCAGCTTCTACTTCCGTGACCCGGACGGCAACGTCTTCGAGGCCCGGCACTACGACGACTAGCCGCGCCCCGGCCGGTCAGAACAGCGGTTCCGGAAGCACACCCTCCAGGGCGAGCAGCTTCCGCTTGGTCTCCAGCCCGCCCCCGAAACCGCCGATGCCGCCACCGCTCTCCACGACCCGGTGGCACGGCACGACCACCGGCAGCGGATTGGCGCCCATCGCCGCGCCGACCGCCTGCGCCCCGCCGGGCTGCCCGACCCGGCCCGCCAGATCGCCGTATCCCACCACGGTGCCGTACGGCACACCGGAGGCCAGCTCGCGCAGGACCTGCCGGTTGAAACCGGAGATCAGCGACCAGTCCAACGGCAGATCGAAGTCGTGCCGCTCGCCCGCGAAGTACGCCCGCAGCTGGCGTATCGCCTCGGCCAGCAGCGGCGAGTCCGGATCCTCCACGGGCTCGCCACCCAGCCGTGCGGCCAGCCGCTCCAGCGCCCGGTCGCGCACCGCGTCCGAGGCGTGGAAGACGACGTTGACCAGGCCGTCGCGGGTCGCCGCCAGCATCAGCGGGCCGATGTCCGTGCCGACGACGGCCCACACGACCCGCTGCTCACCCTGCCCATGGCTGTCCATGCGCCTACGGTACGACCCGCCGCTGACAACGCCGGCCCGGCTCAGTCCGAACCCAGCGCCGCACGCACCACGTCGGGTTTGTTGGTGATGATCCCGTCGACCCCGTATCCGGCGACTTTGCGGGCGGTGGCCGCGTCGTCCACCGTCCAGGCGAAGAGTTCGAGCGGCCGGCCGTGCGGTCCGTCCACGGCGTGCACGGAGGCGACGTACCCCCGGGAGAGGGACCCGTACGAGGGATTGATCAGATCCGTGAAGGGCGCGAACCGATGCAGCTCCGCCACCGTGGGCGCACCGAGGTAGCCGGTGACGACCGCCGGCTTCAGCTCGTGCACGGTCCGCACGCTGTCGACGCTGAAGCTCTGCACGATCAGCCGCCCCAGGTGCCTGCCGTCCAGCCAGCCCTCGTTGCCGAGGAGCTTCAGCGTCTGCCGCTCGATGCCCGGGTACAGCTCCGGATTCTTGATCTCCAGGAGAAGTTTCTCGTGGTTGCGCTCGATCCGGCGCATGTACTCCTTCAGCGTCGGCACGCGCGCGCCCGCGTAGACGGGGGAGAACCAGCTGCCCGCGTCCAGCCGGGCGATCTCGGCGGCGGTGAAGTCCCGCACCTTCCACGGCGCCCGGCCGGGGAAGACCTCCTCGACGTTCGTGGTGCGCTGCAGGGTGTCGTCGTGCAGGACGACCAGCTCGCCGTCCCTGGTCCGCTGGACGTCGTTCTCGACCCAGGAGAAGCCCAGCTCGGCGGCCTTGTCGACGGCGGCCAGCGTGTTCTCGGGTGCGTAGGCGGAGGCGCCCCGGTGGGCGATCACCGTGGGCTGGCCGTGTTCGCCTGCCCGGGCATCGGACGTGGGGCTCAGCAGGGCGGTCACCGTCCCCAGGGCCGCGGCGACCGGGGCGGCGACTACGCGCGCGTACATGCGTACTCCTCGCGTCGAACGGATACCGACAGCAACAGACTGACAGCACTGAGTCAACGGCGCTCGGCGCACGACGGCCACACAGTGAATGGAGATGTCCAAGTCCGCTCACCGGTGCCGCACAACTGCGGCAAGGCCGTGTTTCTTTGCCGGAAAATCGTTCGACCATTCCGGTGGGGGTCATACTCTCTGCGACAACCCTGACCGCCCGTGCGGTCCTGGGACGGGGGCATATTCAGGTTTTCCGGGACACAAGAAGGCGGAAGGGCAGCCGCGGATGCAAGGCACGGTCGACGGATTCAGCTACGGGGCCGTCACCCCGTTGGTGGCCTACCTGATGGCGTGCCTCGGAGGCGCCCTCGGCCTGCGCTGCACCACACGGTCTCTGCTGGTCACACATGCACGGCGGCCCGCCTGGCTGGCCCTCGGCTCGGCGGCGATCGGCTCCGGCATTTGGACCATGCACTTCGTCGCCATGATGGGCTTCAGCATCAAGGAGACGCCGCTCCACTACGACAAGCCGATCACCTACGCGAGCCTCGGCCTCGCCATCGTCATGGTCGGCATCGGGATCTTCATCGTCGGCTACCGGGGCGCCACCGGCACCCCCCTCTTCACCGGCGGCACGATCACCGGTCTGGGCGTCGCCTCGATGCACTACCTCGGCATGGCGGGCGTCCGCTTCCACGGACGGTTCACCTACAACACGTTCACCGTCGCCGCCTCCGTCGTCATAGCGGTCGTGGCCGCCACCGCCGCCCTGTGGGCCGCCGGACAGGTGCGGGGCTTCCTGTGGAGCGTCGGTGCGAGCCTCGTCATGGGGCTGGCGGTCAGCGGCATGCACTACACCGGCATGGCCGCCCTGAGCGTCCACCTCGACGGCGCCTCCCACACCGCCGGGGGAGCGCCCGCCGCGTCCGTGCTGGCGCCGATGCTGGTCGGTCCGCTCGCCTTCCTGCTCCTCGCGGGCGTCGTCGTGATCTTCGACCCGCTGATGGTGATGGGCCGCCCCGACTGGAGGCCCGTCGAGCAGAAACCGGGCGTCCCGGCCGCCGCCGTCGCGTCCCACGCCGACCGCCGCCCCGCCGTTCAGGACGGACGCCGGCCGGTGCGCCGACCCGAGCACCACGCCTCCCGCACCCCGCAGAACCGCTGATCGGAGCCCGTTGTCAGTGCGGGGTCGTACGGTTGATGTCATGCGGCCCGTTTCCCACATCGAACGCACGGTGGCGCCCTTCGAGGTCGTCAGCTCCTACCAGCCCAGCGGCGACCAGCCGGCGGCCATCGCCGAGCTGGCCAAGCGCATCGAGGCCGGTGAGAAGGATGTCGTCCTCCTGGGCGCGACCGGCACCGGCAAGTCCGCCACCACCGCGTGGATGATCGAGCAGCTCCAGCGCCCCACCCTGGTGATGGCGCCGAACAAGACGCTGGCCGCCCAGCTGGCCAACGAGTTCCGCGAGCTGCTGCCGAACAACGCCGTCGAGTACTTCGTCTCGTACTACGACTACTACCAGCCCGAGGCCTACGTCCCGCAGTCGGACACCTACATCGAGAAGGACTCCTCGATCAACGAGGAGGTCGAGCGTCTGCGCCACTCGGCCACCAACTCGCTGCTCACCCGCCGCGACGTCGTCGTGGTCGCCTCGGTGTCCTGCATCTACGGCCTCGGTACTCCTCAGGAGTACGTGGACCGCATGGTCACCCTCAGGGTCGGCGACGAGATCGACCGGGACGAGCTGCTGCGCCGCTTCGTCGACATCCAGTACGCGCGCAACGACATGGCCTTCACCCGCGGTACCTTCCGGGTCCGCGGCGACACCATCGAGATCTTCCCGGTCTACGAGGAGCTGGCCGTCCGCATCGAGATGTTCGGCGACGAGATCGAGGCGCTGTCCACCCTGCACCCGGTCACCGGCGAGATCATCAGCGACGACCAGCAGCTCTACGTCTTTCCCGCCTCCCACTACGTCGCCGGCCCCGAGCGCATGGAACGGGCCATCAACGACATCGAGAAGGAGCTGGGGGAGCGCCTGGCCGAGCTGGAGAAGCAGGGCAAGCTCCTGGAGGCCCAGCGCCTGCGGATGCGCACCACGTACGACATCGAGATGCTCCGCCAGATCGGCACCTGCTCCGGCGTGGAGAACTACTCGATGCACTTCGACGGCCGCTTGCCGGGCTCCCCGCCCAACACGCTGCTGGACTACTTCCCGGACGACTTCCTGCTCGTCATCGACGAGTCGCACGTCACCGTCCCGCAGATCGGCGCGATGTACGAGGGCGACGCCTCCCGCAAGCGCACCCTCGTGGACCACGGCTTCCGCCTGCCCTCCGCCCTGGACAACCGCCCCCTGAAGTGGGAGGAGTTCCAGGAGCGCATCGGGCAGACCGTCTACCTGTCGGCCACCCCGGGTCCCTACGAGCTGTCGCGTTCGGACGGCTTCGTGGAGCAGATCATCCGCCCGACCGGCCTGGTCGACCCGGAGGTCGTGGTCAAGCCCACCGAGGGCCAGATCGACGACCTGGTGCACGAGATCCGCAAGCGCACCGAGAAGGACGAGCGGGTCCTCGTCACCACGCTGACCAAGAAGATGGCCGAGGACCTCACCGACTACTTCCTGGAACTCGGCATCCAGGTGCGCTATCTGCACAGCGACGTCGACACCCTGCGCCGCGTCGAGCTGCTGCGCGAACTGCGCGCCGGTGAGTACGACGTCCTGGTCGGCATCAACCTGCTCCGTGAGGGCCTCGACCTGCCCGAGGTGTCGCTGGTGGCGATCCTGGACGCCGACAAGGAGGGCTTCCTGCGCTCGGGCACCTCGCTGATCCAGACCATCGGCCGCGCGGCGCGCAACGTCTCCGGCCAGGTCCACATGTACGCCGACAAGATCACCCCGGCGATGGAGAAGGCCATCGAGGAGACCAACCGCCGCCGGGAGAAGCAGATCGCCTACAACAAGGCGAACGGCATCGACCCGCAGCCGCTGCGCAAGAAGATCAACGACATCGTCGCCCAGATCGCCCGCGAGGAGGTCGACACCGAACAGCTCCTCGGCTCCGGGTACCGCAAGACGAAGGACGGCAAGGGAGCGAAGGCGCCCGTTCCGTCGCTCGGCGACAAGGCGGCCAAGGGCGCGAAGGCAGGAAAGGCCGCCAGGACGGCCAAGGGCAAGGCGGTTCCCACGGACCGTCCGGCGGCCGAACTGGCGGAGCAGATCGAGGAGATGACCGAACGCATGCGTGCCGCCGCCGCGGAGCTGCAGTTCGAGATCGCGGCCCGGCTGCGCGACGAGGTCTCCGAGATGAAGAAGGAGCTGCGCCAGATGCGGGAGGCCGGCCTCGCCTGAGTCTTGGCCCGGTACCACCCCTCGGCCCGAACGCCAAGTGTTGCAACCCCGACACAAAGCGCGGGCCGGGGGTCGGCACTGTCCGTGGCCCTGCGTAGGGTTCTGAACAACCGCGCGGTGCGCAGCAACGGCTCGGCGCGGCAACAGGGGACCGTCGAGAGGGGATTCAGCCGTGTCCGTCAACTTGTCCAAGGGTCAGGCCATCAGCCTGGAGAAGAAGGACGGGGCCACCCTGACGGCGGTCCGCATGGGACTCGGCTGGCAGGCGGCCAAGCGGCGCGGCCTGTTCGGCTCCCGTACCCGCGAGATCGACCTGGACGCCTCGGCGGTCCTCTTCGCGGGTGCGGAACCCAAGGACGTCGTCTTCTTCCGCCACCTGGTCAGCGACGACGGTTCCGTGCGCCACACCGGTGACAACCTCGTCGGCGGTGCCGGCCAGGGCGGGGACGACGAGGCCATCCTGGTGGACCTCCAGCGCGTCCCGGTCCACATCGACCAGATCGTCTTCACGGTCAACTCCTTCACCGGCCAGACCTTCGAGGAGGTGCAGAACGCCTTCTGCCGGCTCGTGGACGAGACCAACGGCCAGGAACTGGCCCGCTACACCCTGGCGGGCGGCGGCGAGTACACCGCACAGATCATGGCCAAGGTGCACCGGGCAGGCTCCGGCTGGACGATGACGGCCATCGGCGCCCCGGCCAGGGGCCGTACCTTCCAGGACCTGATGCCGGCGATCCTGCCGCACCTCTAGCACCGGACCGCCCGCCCACCCGGCGCGGCACGCACGACCGAACGACCCAGGGGGGCGACGGCGATGGGGGCCGAGCTGGTGCGGGGGCAGAACCACCTGCTGTCCCAGGTCCGGCTGGAGATCCGGATCTCGGCCGGAGTGCCGGTCCTGGCCGGAGCCACACTCGGCGACGAGCACGGCACGGTGCACGGCCGCCAGTGGGTGGCCCACCCCGGCACCCCCGCCCTGCCCGGCGTGGAGGCGCCCAGGCAGGTGGCCGCCGAGCACCGCCTGGCCGTCGACCTGGCCGCCCTGCCCGAGGCCGTGCACCGCGTCGACGTGTTCCTCGCCCTGCCCGCCGGCACGGCAGGCCCGCTCGGCTTCGCTGCCGTCCCGGCCCCACACACCACGGTGAGCGGCCTCGACGGCACCGAACTGGCCTGTTACACCCTCACCGGCCTGGACACCGAGACGGCCGTGATCGCCCTGGAGCTGTACCGCAGGCAGGGCGCCTGGAAAGTGCGTGCGATGGGCCAGGGCTATGCGAGCGGTCTCCCCGCCCTCCTCGCCGACCAGGGGCTGCGCGACGCGGACGACCTCGCGACGGCCATCCAGGAGGCGGCGGCCCAGAGCCTGCCCGGCGCGGCACCCGTACCGCCGGCCGATCACGGCCCGCGGACCACCTCCGCTTCCGCACCGCAGGCCTCGCCCACCCATCAAGCGGTGTCCGCACCTCAGCCCACCACCACTGCACAGTCCACTACCGCTTCCCAGCCAGCGTCGGATTCTCAGCCCGCCACCGTGTCCCAGTCGTCCGCTTCCGGGCCGGGGGAACCACCACGTTCGCACGACTCACGGAGCCCTGACGAGGATGGCGGCCCCGATCCCCACCAGCCCGGCGGCCCGGTCGACTACACGCACCCGCGCCGCACCCGCGGCATTCCGTCCCCGCCCCCGGCCCTCCCGGTCGCCGACGGACAGCCCGCTCGGCCCGTTGCCGGAGACGCCGTGGGCTGGTCGATGGAGGAACGGCTGTACAACCAGGTCTGGGGCATGTTCGAGGACCTCGCCCGCACCACGGCCGCCTACCGGAGCGCCGTCGACTTCGCCGACTCCCGCCTGGAGAAGGAACTGGACCAGGCCCTCGCCGATCCCCGCACGCGGCTCGGCACGGCGGGCGATGCCGCTCGCGAGGCGGCCCGCGCTCGCCGGACCCAGCTGGCCGGCCAAGCACGGGCAGCCTTCGATCGTGACCTCGCCCAGCTCATCGCGGAGGCCGAGGTGGTCGAGCCCGCGCTCCCGCCCGCCTACGCCCGCTGGGACAGCCCCGTCTGGCACGCCTACCGCGTCCCTGCCGAGCCGCCGATGGCGCTGCGGCTCGGTGACCTCCACCTGCCCAAGAGCGCGCCCTTGCGCATCCCCCTGCTGGTGAGGCTCCCTCTGGAGAGGGGTTTGTGGATCGACAGCGGTACGTCTGCGGCCGGCGACGCTCACCTGCCGGACTCCGCCGAGCTGCGGCACCTGGCCATGTCCGTGGCCGTCGCCCTCGCGGCGCGCTTGCTCGCCGTACACCCGGCCGGGGAGTTCGCCGTGCAGGTCGTCGACCCTGCCGGTGCCGCGACCCACGCGCTGCTGCCGCTGACGCGGGCCGGGGTTCTCGCGGCGCCGCCCGCGACCGGGGCGGCGGGGGTCTCGCGGATGCTGGAGAGGCTCACCCGGCGGGTCGACCTGGTGCAGATGGCGGTGCGCGGCGGCGCGGCCGAATCGCTGCCGGCCGATGTGGACACCGCCCAGCAGCTCCTGATCGTCAACGACTTCCCGCACGGGTTCGACGACCGGTCGGTGACCCGGCTCCGCTATCTCGCCGACGAGGGTCCGGCCGTCGGCGTACACCTCCTGCTCGTCGCCGACCGTGAGGAGGCCGCCGCCTACGGCCCCTTGCTCGATCCGCTGTGGCGTTCGCTGTTGCGACTCACGCCCCTGCCCGACGACCATCTCTCCGATCCGTGGATCGGTCACGCCTGGACGTACGAACCCTCGCTGGCCCCGGCCGCCGACCGGATCGTGCACGATGTGCTCACCGAGGTGGCCAGAGCCCGCACCAAGCGATAGTAAAGGTGTCCTGACCAGGAAACTTGGTGCTTCTTTTACTTATCGCTTTACCTTTACTTGGTGATTGGGGTACAGTCTTCCGTACGGAGGGGAGTACTCCTTGACTGCGGCGCACCCGTCAGTACGGACCGGTCCGGTCCCGGGGCGTCGGCCCATCACGGGTGGAAGAGACCTCCGGCAGCGACAACGCTGATGTGTTTGCCGTCACGTAATGCCGGAGGTGCAGTGGAAGTCTCCATGACCCTATGGGTCCTCACCATCGCGGGTCTCGCCGCCCTGATCGCGGTCGACTTCTTCATCGGCCGCAAGCCGCATGAGGTGTCGATCAAGGAAGCGGGTATCTGGACAGCCGTCTGGATCGCCCTGGCCGGCCTCTTCGGTCTCGGTCTCCTCGTCTTCGGTGGCGGGCAGCCGGCCGGTGAGTTCTTCGCGGGCTTCATCACCGAGAAGTCGCTGAGCGTCGACAATCTCTTCGTCTTCGTGCTGATCATGGCGAAGTTCGCGGTTCCCGCGCAGTACCAGCAGCGCGTCCTCCTCGTCGGCGTCCTCATAGCCCTGGTCCTGCGGGCCGTCTTCATCGCCGCCGGGGCCGCGATCCTCGCCAGCTTCTCCTGGGTGTTCTACCTCTTCGGCGCCTTCCTGATCTGGACCGCCTGGAAGCTCATCCAGGAGGCCCGTACGGACGAGGCCGACGAGGAGTACGAGGAGAACAAGCTGCTGAAGGCCGCTGAGCGCAAGTTCGGCGTGGCCGACCGGTACCACGGCACCAAGCTGTGGATCCAGCAGAACGGCAAGCGCGTCATGACCCCGATGCTGGTCGTGATGCTCGCCATCGGCACCACGGACGTGCTGTTCGCCCTGGACTCCATTCCCGCGATCTTCGGCCTCACCCAGGACCCGTACATCGTTTTCACCGCCAACGCGTTCGCCCTCATGGGTCTGCGTCAGCTGTACTTCCTCATCGGCGGGCTGCTCAAGAAGCTGGTCCACCTCTCGTACGGGCTGTCGATCATCCTCGGCTTCATCGGCGTCAAGCTGGTGCTGCACGCCCTGCACGAGTCCGGCGTCCACGTGCCCGAGATCAGCATCCCGGTCTCGCTCGGCGTGATCTGCGCGGTCCTGGCCGTCACCACGGTCACCAGCCTGCTGGCCTCCAGGAAGCAGGCGGCCGTCGAGGCGGCGCACGCCGACGGCGAAGGCGCTCGCAAGAGCAGCGTCGATGTCTGACCGGGGCGCGGTGGAAGCCCGCGATCCCACATAGCCGCACAGCGAGTGGGGGCATTGGCCCTCGCAGGGCCCATGAGCCCTCGGCGGGGTCAAGCCCCCCGCGAGGCCTCATCGCCCTCGGCGGCGTCTCGTCGCGATGCGGAGGCCCGGTCCCACCGGCGCCGGGCCCCGCACCGGAAAGGATGAGAGGTATCCGGAAAGAACGGAATGCGAACCCTCTACGCCTCTGCGACCATCGCCGCATGATCACTCGGCTCCGGTCGCTCACCCGACAATGGACGATCCTCGTGCCGGTGCTCGCGGTCGTCCTGCTGGTCTTCGCCTGGGGCCGGGACCTGCCCGGCGCGGTCGTCGGCCTGGTGACCCTCGTGCTCGCCGGTGCCGTCCTGGCAGCCGTGCACCACGCCGAGGTGGTAGCCCACCGAGTCGGCGAGCCCTTCGGCTCCCTGGTGCTCGCCATCGCCGTCACGATCATCGAGGTGGCCTTGATCGTCACCCTCATGGCCGACGGCGGCGACAAGAGTGCCACCCTGGCCCGGGACACCGTCTTCGCCGCCGTGATGATCACCTGCAACGGCGTCGTCGGGATCTGTCTGCTCGTGGCATCCCTGCGGCACGGCACGGCCGTCTTCAACCCCGAGGGCACCGGCGCGGCGCTGGCGACCGTGGCGACACTGGCCACGCTCAGCCTGGTGCTGCCGACCTTCACCACGAGCAAGCCCGGACCCGAGTTCTCCACCGTCCAGCTGACCTTCGCCGCGCTGTCCTCACTGATCCTGTACGGGCTGTTCGTGGCCACCCAGACCGTGCGCCATCGCGACTACTTCCTGCCCATCACCCGGCAGGGCGAGGTCATCACCGCCGACGACCACGCCCGGCCCCCGTCCGCGCGCACCGCCTGGACCAGCCTCGGCCTGCTCGGGCTGGCGCTGATCGGCGTGGTCGGCCTGGCCAAAGGCGTGTCGCCCACGATCGAGTCGGGTGTGGCGGCGGCGGGCCTGCACCACGCTGTCGTCGGCGTGATCATCGCCCTGCTCGTCCTGCTGCCCGAGACCATCGCGGCGCTGCGCTCCGCTCGCCGCGACCGCGTACAGACCAGCCTCAACCTCGCGCTCGGCTCCGCGATGGCCAGCATCGGCCTGACCATCCCAGCCGTGGCGCTCGCGTCCGTGTGGCTGTCCGGGCCGCTCGTCCTCGGCCTCGGCGCGACCCACATGCTGCTGCTCGCGCTGACCGTGGTGGTCAGTTCCCTGACCGTCGTGCCGGGCCGGGCCACACCCCTCCAGGGGGGTGTCCACCTGGTGCTGTTCGCCGCCTACCTGGAACTGGCGATCAACCCGTAGCGGGCGGGGAAGTCCCCGATGCGTCCGTCAGCCCGTGACCGGCTCGACCGCCGGCACCAGCACCGGCCGCGTCTCCGGCAGCAATGCGAAACAGACCAGGCTGATCAGCGCGATGCCCGTCAGGTACGCCCCCACGCCCCAGGGGACCCGCCCGCCCTGCTCCGCGAGCGCCGTGGCCACGATCGGAGTGAGGGCGCCACCGAAGACCCCGCCGAGGTTGTAGCCCACGGCTGCGCCCGTGCAGCGCACCCGGGCCTCGTACAGTTCCGGCAGATACGCGGCGATCACCGCGAACATGGTGACGAAGGCGAGCAGGGCGCCCAGGATCGCGAGGAACATCAGCAGCGGCTCGCCGGTCGCCAGGAGGGCGACCATCGGGAGCATCCACAGGACGCAGGCCGCGCACCCTGTCAGACACAGCGGCCGGCGTCCGTACCGGTCGCCGAACAGCGCCACGACGGGCGTGAGCGCGCCCTTCACCAGCACCGCGCCCATGACGCACATCAGCATGACCGTACGGCTCACGCCGAGCCGTTCCGTCGCGTAGGCCAGCGACCAGGTCGTCACCGCGTAGAACACCGCGTAACCGACCGCGAGCGCTCCGGCCGTCAGCAGCACCAGCCGCCCGTGGTGCCGTACGACCTCCACGAGCGGCACACGCGCATGGTCGTCGATCTCCAGGAATCGGGGACTCTCCCGGAGGGAGGAGCGCAGCCACAGACCAGCCAGCGCGAGGACGCCGGCCGCCCAGAACGGCACGCGCCAGCCCCACCGGGCGAACTCCGCGTCGGACAGCACTGCCGACAGCGCGAGCATCACCCCGTTGGCCAGGACGAAGCCGAGCGCCGGCCCGATCTGGGGGAAGCTCGACCACAGGGCACGCCGTCCGGCGGGAGCGTGTTCGGCGGTCAGCAGCACCGCCCCGCCCCACTCACCGCCGAGCCCCAGACCCTGCAGGAAACGCAGCACGAGCAGCAGTGCGGGGGCGGCCACGCCGATGGTTCCGTAGGACGGCACACAGCCGACCGCGACTGTCGAGGCGCCGGTGAGCAGCAGCGAGACGACGAGCACCGGACGCCGTCCCCGCCGGTCCCCGAGGTGCCCGAAGATCACCGAGCCCAGCGGCCGGGCCACGAACCCCACCCCGAACGTCCCGAACGCCGCCAGCGTCCCGGCGACCGGCGAGAACGTCGGGAAGAACAGCGGCCCCAGGACCAGAGCCGCCGCGGTCCCGTAGACGAAGAAGTCGTAGAACTCGATCGCTGTCCCAGCGAGCGAGGCGGCGGCGAGCCGCGGCATGGACGGGGTGCTTACCGCGCGTACATCGTGCATGCCGCGTCAACTACCCCTAGTGATCAAGGGTTACGGGGGCGCGGGGAGGTGATGCGGGACCTGGGTGCGCGCCGTGGCGACCGGCGTGCGGGGCACGCTGTCCGCGCCGGCCGGCGTGATAGACCGGGTGCGAGCAGCGGTCGTAGACGCACCGCACCGAACGGACCGGAGGAACCGTGCCCCGCACCCTGGCCAACGCCCCGATCATGATCCTCAACGGGCCCAACCTGAACCTCCTCGGTCAGCGACAGCCCGAGATCTACGGCAACGAGACGCTGGCCGACGTGGAGGCGCTGTGTGCCAAGGCGGCGGCCGCGCACGGCGGCACGGTCGACTTCCGGCAGTCCAACCACGAGGGGGAGCTGGTCGACTGGATCCACGAGGCGCGGCTCGGTCACTGCGGGATCGTCATCAACCCCGGCGCCTACTCGCACACGTCGGTCGCCATCCTGGACGCGCTCAACACCTGTGACGGCATGCCCGTGCTGGAGGTGCACATCTCCAACATCCACCGGCGTGAATCGTTCCGGCACCACTCCTACGTCTCGCTGCGCGCCGACGGCGTGATCGCGGGATGCGGAGTGCAGGGCTATGTGTTCGGCGTGGAGCGGGTCGCGGCACTGGTCGGGGCGGCGCGAGCGGACGTGTGACCCGCGCGGGGGACTTACAGCCGGCCCGCCTCCACGATCCGCCGCAGGAAGCGCCGCGTGCGCTCCTGCTGCGGGTCGCCGAAGACCTGCTCGGCGGTGCCGCGCTCCAGCACGACCCCGCCGTCCAGGAAGCAGACCTGGTCGGCGACGTCCCGCGCGAAGCCCATCTCGTGCGTGGCCAGCACCATGGTCATGCCCTCGTCCTTCAGGCCACGCACCACCTCCAGTACCTCGCCCACCAGCTCTGGGTCGAGCGCGGCCGTGATCTCGTCCAGCAGCAACAGCCGGGGCCGCACCGCGAGGGCCCGTACGATCGCCACACGCTGCTGCTGACCGCCGCTGAGCCGGTCCGGGTAGGCATCGGCCTTGCCGGCCAGCCCGAGGCGCTCCAGCAGCTCCCTGGCCCGTTCCTCGGCCTCCTTGCGGGAGACCCCGTGCACCCGGCGCGGCGCGAGAGTGATGTTGTCCAGCACGGTCATGTGCGGGAACAGGTTGTACGCCTGGAAGACGACGCCGATCCGGCGCCGTACCGCGTCCTGGTCCACGCGCGGGTCGGTGATCTCCTCGCCGTCCAGCCAGATGGCGCCGTCGTCGATCTCCTCCAGGAGGTTGGCGCAGCGCAGCAGCGTGGACTTGCCCGAGCCGGAGGCGCCGATCAGCGCGGTCACCGTGTGCGGGGCGACCTCCAGACCGACGTCCCGCAGGACGACCGATCCGCCGAAGGTCTTGCGGACGGACTCCATCCGCAGCACCGGCGCGTTGCTCACGGGCGTGTTCTCGGGCGTGCTCACAGGGGCTCCTCCCCGGGCGCTCACAGGGACCCTCCCTGGGCCCGCCGCCGGTCCATCCGGGCCGTCACCCAGTCGGTGAACCGGGTCATCGGGATGGTCAGCGCGACGAACACCAGCCCCGCGACGATGTACGGCGTGTAGTTCAGACTGCGGCCCACGACGATGTCGGCCGCCCGTACGGCGTCCACCGCACCCCCGATGGACACCAGACCGGTGTCCTTCTGCAACGACACCAGGTCGTTGAGCAGCGGCGGCACCTGGCGGCGCACCGCCTGCGGCAGGACGACGTAGCGCAGGGCCTGCCGGTTGGTCAGGCCGAGCGAGCGCGCCGCTGCGCGCTGCGAGGGGTGGATCGACTCGATGCCGGCCCGGAACACCTCCGCCACGTACGCGGAGTAGGTCAGCGTCAGCGCCGTGCCGCCGAGCAGCACCGGATCGACCGTCACGCCCTGCAGCCGAAGCGCCGGCACACCCAGGACCACGATCATCAGGTTGATGATCAGCGGCAGACCGCGGAAGAAGTCGGTGTACGCCGCCGCCAGCACCCGCAGCGGGAAGAAGACCGGGCCGCGCAGGGTCCGCGCGACGGCGATCAGCATGCCCAGGACCAGGACGGCGGCACCGCAGATCAGCAGCAGGCGGACGTTCAGCCACAGTCCTTCGAGGACCTTCGGGAACGCCTCGCGCGCGTAGTGCGCGCTGAAGAACGTCTCCTTGGTGCGCGGCCAGCCCGGTGCGTTGACGACGACGAGATAGAGCAGGACGGCCGTGACGAGCGTCGAGAGGGCCGCGACGGCCGTGGCGCGGCGGGCACGCGCGCGTCTGTAGCGCTCGCGCGCCAGACGCCGCTCGGAGGGCGCGTAGCCGTCACCTGGGACACCGTCGCCGGTTCCGCCGGTCATGTCCCCCTTGTCGTCCGCCCCCTCCCGGGCCGACTCTCCCTCGGTGACCGTCACTTCAGCACCGGGGCGTCGACGGCGTCCGAGAGCCACTGCTTCTCGATCCCGGCCAGCGTGCCGTCCTTGCGGAGGGCGTCGACGGCGCCGCTCACGCACGAGGTCAGCGCACTGCCCTTGTCCAGCACGAGCCCGAACTGCTCGGGCGTGCCGCCCTGGTTCTCGAACTGGCCGACGATCTTGGCGTTCGTCACCTCGGCGGCCGTGATGTAGAACGCGGTCGGCAGGTCCGTGACGATGGCGTCGACCTGGCCGTTTTTCAGCGCGGACTTCGCCTGGTCGTTCTTGGCGTAGACGGCCGCGTCCTGTGCCGGCTTCACGACGTCGGTGATGTAGTCGAGGCTCGTGGTGCCGACCTGGGCGCCCAGCTTCAGTTTCTTGAGGTCCGCGATGCTCTTCGCCTGGGCGGCCTTGCCGCCCTTCAGGGCGATGACCGCCTGGCGCACGTCGTAGTAACCGGAGGAGAAGTCCACGGCCTTCTTGCGTTCGGCGCTGATCGATACCTGGTTGATGTCGAAGTCGAACGTCTTCACCCCGGGCGCGAACGCCTTGTTGAACGGCACGCTCTGCCAGACGACCGCGCTCTTGTCGTACCCCAGTTGCTCGGCGACGGCGTAGGCGACGGCTGACTCGAAGCCCTTGCCGTTGGCGGGCTTGTCGTCCTTGAACCAGGGCTCGTACGCCGGTTCGTCCGTCGCGATCGTCAGTTTCCCGGCGGTCCTGGTGGCGAGTTTGCCCTTGGCGCAGCTCTTCGCGGCCGACCCGGACGGGGCGGCCGACGCCTTCTCCTCGGGCTGCGGAGCGCAGCCGACGGCGGTGGCGAGCAGGGCTACGGTGACGGCGGCGACCGCGCGGCGCAGGGCGCGAGGGGCAGGATGCATGGCGGGAGACTGGCAGCGAACGCGGCGTCTGTCCATGTCACGGCGGTGGTTGTCCGCATGCTGGGAACGGGTGTTGCGGCCGTGTGAACGCGGCCGGCCGCAGCCCACGCGCGCGTGAGCCGAGCCTGGGCCGCCGGCCGAGGGCGGGGTTGGAGACCGGCGGCCCCTACCGCTCAGGAGCCGTCATCCTGCGCGGGGCTGCTACCAGTTGACTGCGGTGGACCGGTCTTCGGGAGTGCGCACGGGGGCCCGGTGCGTGCGAAAGGTTCACACGGGGCGCGCGGAGGGGTAGTGCACGCCGGGCGCGTGCACGGCGCGCGCTCGGCGCATGCGTAACTGTCCTGCGTGGGGCGCGCGTACGCCCTGTACGCCGAAGCGCACCCTGGGACGCGAGCCGGTCGGCGCCCCGCTCACCACCCGCGCGCGTGCCACTCCGGCAGATGCGGCCGTTCCGTGCCCAGCGTGGTGTCGTTGCCGTGCCCCGGATAGACCCACGTCTCGTCCGGCAGCACGTCGAAGAGCTTCGTCTCCACGTCGTGGATCAGGCTGGCGAACGCCTTCGGGTCCTTGCGCGTGTTGCCGACACCGCCGGGGAAGAGGCAGTCGCCGGTGAAGACGTGCGGGTGGCCGTGCGGGTCGTCGTAGACCAGCGCGATCGATCCGGGCGTGTGCCCGACCAGATGGCGCGCGGTGAGCTCCACGCGGCCCACCCTGATGACGTCGCCGTCGTCGACGAGGACGTCGGTGGGCACCGGGATGCCGGGGGCGTCTTCACGGCCGGCGTACGTGCGCGCGCCGGTGGCCGCGACGACCTCGGCGAGCGCCTGCCAGTGATCGCCGTGCTGGTGCGTGGTGACGACGGACGCGATGCCGTCGTCACCGATCATGCCGAGGAGCGTCTCCGCCTCGTTGGCGGCGTCGATCAGGAGCTGCTCGTCGGTGGCCCGGCAGCGCAGCAGGTAGGCGTTGTTGTCCATCGGCCCGACCGCGATCTTGGTGATCATCAGGTCTTTCAGCTCGTGCACATCCGCCGGTCCGCCGACCCTGACCTCTCCGGAGTACGTCATGACGGTCAGCCTATAGCGCGCGAGTCCCGGTGGACGGCCGCCCGGGTCGGCCCGCGGACGTTCCGTCCTACAGCGGAGGCAGTTTCGGCAGTGCCCCGCCCCCCGCCTCCAGCGCCGCCCCGTCACGGCGCCCGGCGAGCCAGCCGACCAGGTCCGCCGGCCGGCCGGTGACCGTGATCCCGGGCTCGTCCGCCGCGCGCCCGGTCGTCCACGCGCGCGTGCCGTCCGTGACGAGGGTCGCCGGGATCTCCGGGCGCCCCGAGAACCGCTCGGCGAGGAAGCCGGTCTCCCGCTCCAGGAACTCCGCGGGAAGATCCTCCAGCTCGTACCCGATCCCGAGGTCGACGTGGTGCAGCTCCACCTCCACCCACCGCCGGAACGGCACCCGGGACGCGGAGTCGGTGACTCCGTTGCGCAGTTCCACCGTGCGTGTCCAGTCCGCGGGCGCCTCGCCGGCCGCCTGGAAGCGGGCCGCGCTCTCCCGGACGTCGGCGATCTGAACCTCCACGGGCCGCGGGGCGTCCCGCTCGATGTCGATGTCCCGCGCCTCGGCGCTCGCGTACATGGGACGGCCCTGGAGCACGTTCACGAGCGCGTCCGCGTTGCGGGCGAGATGGGCCAGGACGTGCCCACGGCTCCAGCCCGGAAGCCGTGACGGCGCGGCGAGCGATGCGTTGTCCATGGTGGCGACCGCGGTGAGGAGCCGATCTGTCGCTTCCCGTACACAGGCCAGGTCATGAGCGTGATCCATCATGGCGCCGACCCTAGTCCGGCCACACCTTCGGGTGAAGGTGATGAACCCCGCCCGCAAATCGAATGCACGTGCTATATGGTCGAGGGCGGCGTCGGGCATGCTGGATGGCCGGGGGTTGTTATGCAACCGGGCAATCCGACCGGCGTTGTCAGTGGCTCCCCCTAGTCTGAAGAAGCACGGGGGCCCCGCCCCTGTCACTTCTCTCAAGAAAGGTGCGGACCGGCGTGGCCGACCGTCTCATCGTCCGTGGCGCGCGCGAGCACAACCTGAAGAATGTCTCGCTCGACCTGCCTCGTGACTCGCTCATCGTCTTCACGGGCCTGTCCGGGTCGGGCAAGTCCTCCCTGGCCTTCGACACGATCTTCGCGGAGGGCCAGCGCCGTTACGTGGAGTCGCTCTCCTCGTACGCACGGCAGTTCCTCGGCCAGATGGACAAGCCCGACGTCGACTTCATCGAGGGCCTCTCCCCGGCGGTCTCCATCGACCAGAAGTCGACCTCGCGCAACCCGCGCTCGACGGTCGGCACGATCACCGAGGTCTACGACTACCTGCGTCTGCTCTTCGCGCGCGTCGGCAAGCCGCACTGTCCCGAGTGCGGCCGCCCGATCTCGCGCCAGTCACCGCAGGCCATCGTGGACAAGGTCCTGGAGCTGCCGGAGGGGAGCCGCTTCCAGGTGCTGTCCCCCCTGGTGCGCGAGCGCAAGGGGGAGTTCGTCGACCTCTTCGCCGACCTCCAGACCAAGGGTTACTCCCGCGCGCGCGTGGACGGCCAGACCATCCAGCTGTCCGAGCCGCCGGTCCTGAAGAAGCAGGAGAAGCACACCATCGAGGTGGTCGTGGACCGCCTCACGGTGAAGGACTCCGCCAAGCGCCGCCTCACGGACTCCGTGGAGACCGCCCTCGGCCTGTCCGGCGGCATGGTCGTGCTCGACTTCGTGGATCTCCCCGAGGACGACCCCGAGCGCGAGCGCATGTACTCGGAGCACCTGTACTGCCCGTACGACGACCTGTCCTTCGAGGAGCTGGAGCCCCGCTCCTTCTCCTTCAACTCGCCCTTCGGCGCCTGCCCGGAGTGCACCGGCATCGGCACGCGCATGGAGGTCGACCCGGAGCTGATCGTCCCGGACGAGGACAAGTCCCTGGACGAGGGCGCCATCCACCCGTGGTCGCACGGGCACACGAAGGACTACTTCAGCCGCCTGATCGGCGCTCTCGCCGACGCCCTCGGCTTCCGCACGGACATCCCCTTCGCGGGGCTGCCCCAGCGCGCCAAGAAGGCCCTCCTCTATGGCCACAAGACCCAGATCGAGGTGCGTTACCGCAACCGGTACGGCCGTGAGCGGGTCTACACCACCCCCTTCGAGGGCGCGGTGCCGTTCGTCAAGCGCCGCCACAGCGAGGCCGAGAGCGACGCCAGCCGCGAGCGCTTCGAGGGCTACATGCGTGAGGTGCCCTGCCCCTCCTGCCAGGGCACGCGACTGAAGCCGATCGTCCTCGCGGTCACGATCATGGGGAAGTCGATCGCCGAGGTCTCCGGGATGTCGATCAGCGACTGCGCGGACTTCCTGGGCGAGCTGAAGCTGAACGCCCGCGACAAGAAGATCGCCGAGAGGGTCCTGAAGGAGGTCAACGAGCGGCTCCGCTTCCTGGTCGACGTCGGCCTGGACTACCTCTCGCTCAACCGCGCGGCCGGCACCCTCTCCGGCGGCGAGGCCCAGCGCATCCGCCTCGCCACCCAGATCGGCTCCGGCCTCGTCGGCGTGCTGTACGTCCTGGACGAGCCGTCCATCGGCCTGCACCAGCGGGACAACCACCGTCTGATCGAGACCCTGGTCCGTCTGCGCGACATGGGCAACACGCTCATCGTGGTCGAGCACGACGAGGACACCATCAAGGTCGCCGACTGGATCGTGGACATCGGCCCCGGCGCCGGTGAGCACGGCGGCAAGGTCGTGCACAGCGGCTCCCTGAAGGAGCTGCTCGCCAACACCGAGTCGCAGACCGGCGCGTACCTCTCGGGCCGCAAGTCGATCCCGCTCCCGGACGTACGGCGCCCCCGTGACCCCTCCCGGCAGCTCACCGTGCACGGCGCCCGTGAGAACAACCTGCAGGACATCGACGTGTCCTTCCCGCTGGGTGTCTTCACGGCCGTCACCGGCGTCTCCGGGTCCGGCAAGTCGACCCTGGTCAACGACATCCTGTACACGCACCTGGCCCGCGAGCTGAACGGCGCCCGGACCGTCCCCGGACGGCACACGCGCGTGGACGGCGACGACCTGGTCGACAAGGTCGTGCACGTCGACCAGTCACCGATCGGCCGGACCCCGCGGTCCAACCCGGCGACGTACACCGGTGTCTTCGACCACATCCGCAAGCTGTTCGCCGAGACCACCGAGGCGAAGGTCCGGGGCTACCAGCCCGGCCGCTTCTCCTTCAACGTCAAGGGCGGCCGCTGCGAGAACTGCGCGGGCGACGGCACGATCAAGATCGAGATGAACTTCCTCCCGGACGTCTACGTCCCGTGCGAGGTCTGCCACGGCGCCCGGTACAACCGGGAGACCCTGGAGGTCCACTACAAGGGCAAGTCCATCGCCGAGGTCCTGAACATGCCGATCGAGGAGGCCATGCACTTCTTCGAGGCGGTCCCGGCGATCTCCCGTCACCTGAGGACGCTGAACGACGTCGGCCTCGGTTACGTCCGCCTGGGCCAGTCCGCCACCACCCTCTCCGGTGGTGAGGCACAGCGCGTCAAACTCGCCAGCGAACTGCAGAAGCGGTCCACCGGACGCACGGTCTACGTCCTGGACGAGCCGACCACGGGTCTGCACTTCGAGGACATCAGCAAGCTGCTCACGGTCCTCGGCGGACTGGTCGACAAGGGCAACACGGTCATCGTCATCGAGCACAACCTCGACGTGATCAAGACCGCCGACTGGATCGTGGACATGGGACCGGAGGGCGGCGCCGGCGGTGGCCTGGTCGTCGCCGAGGGCACGCCGGAGGAGGTCGCCGGGGTTCCGGCGAGCCACACGGGCAAGTTCCTGCGCGAGATCCTCGGCGCCGACCGCATCAGCGACGCCGAGCCGGTGAAGGCACGGCGGGGCAGCACGACACGGAAGACGGCCGCGGCCAAGTCCTCGACGAGGAAGACGGTGACGGCCAAGGCCAACAACACCGCGACCGAGAAGGCGGCCGCGGCCACGAAGAAGGCGACGCCCGCGAAGAAGACGACGCGGGCCCGTAAGGCCTGACACGCTGACACGACGTCAGAAATCGGCGCCCCGCGGGAACTCCCCGCGGGGCGCCGTTCGTTCCACCATCAGCCAGCCCGGTCCAGCGGTCCGACAGGTCCCCGCACACCGCGGGCCCGGCCGTACCTTGTCAACAGCACAGGGAAAGCAGACCGCTCACAGCGCGGCCGAACCGCCCAGCTCCGCCGCGTACGGCGGCTCGGCCCCCGCCCGCGAGCAGGTGATCGCCGCCGCCCGTGCCGCGAAGCGCAGCAGCCGTGTCCAGCCCTCCGTCCCGAGGGCGGCGAGCGCTTCGGCGGACAGCGCGTCCCGGGCGGCCAGCCCGTGCAGCAAGGCCGCGTTCACCGTGTCACCGGCGCCGATGGTGTCCACGACATCGACCTTCTCACCCGGCACGGAATGCTCCCCACCGTCCCGGGTGAACACGGTCAGACCGTCGCCGCCCCGCGTGATCACCACGGCCGCCGGTCCCGCGGCCAGCCACTCGCTCGGGGTGCCGCCGAGCCACGCAGCGTCCTCCTCGGACAGCTTCAGCAGCGTCACCGAGGGCAGCCAGCTCTTGAAACGCGCCCGGTAGGCGTCCGCGTCCGGGATGAGTCCCGCCCGGATGTTGGGATCGAGAGCGGTGAACAGTCCCTGTCCGGCAGCGGTCCGCATCAGCTCCTCATAGGCGCTCGCCCCCGGTTCCAGGACGAGCGAGCAGGTACCGAAGGACACCGCGCGCGTACCGGCGGGGAGCACGGCGGGGGTGGTGAACAGACGGTCGGCGGTGCCGTCGACATAGAAGGAGTAGGCGGCCGAACCGGCGGCGTCGAGCGTGGCCACGGCGAGGGTCGTCGGTTCCGGCCCCCGCTGGACACCGGACACATCGACGCCGGCCCGCCGCAGCCCGTCGAGCAGGGCCTCGCCGAAGGCGTCGTCCGACGTCCGGGAGCAGAAGGCGGTGCGGGAGCCGAGCCGGCCCAGCGCCACGGCGGTGTTGTACGGGCCGCCGCCGAGCGCCGGCTTCAGGACCGCGAGGGCACCGGGGCCCTGCGGTACCAGGTCGATCAGTGCCTCACCGGCGACGACGATCACGAGGCGGTTCCCTTCTCGGCAAGCGTGGATGATGCGGTGGCCCCGGCAGCTCCGGTGCGGCTGACCGGCTCCTCCGGACAGCCGCAGGACGTGCGGTGGACGAACGCGCACGGCAGCCGGACCGTCCGCGCCGGCCGGTCCGGCTCGCCCAGACGGTCCAGGAGCACCCGGACGGCTTGGGCGCCCAACTCCCGGCTGGGCTGGGCGATGGCGGTCAGCCGGGGCGAGAACAGGTCGGCCCAGGCGAAGTCGTCGAAGCAGCACAGGGCGATGTCGTCCGGCACGGACCGGCCGTGCCGGCGCAGCGCGCGCAGCGCGCCGATGGTCATCGCGTTGTTTGCGGTGACGAGTGCGGTGGGCGGATCGGGCAGGGCGAGCAGGTCCGCCGTGGCCCGCTCGGCCCCGGCGGATGCGGAGTGGCCGGACACGAGGAGACGCTCGTCGTGTGCCAGACCGGCCGCGGCGAGGCCCTCCCGGTAGCCGGAGACGCGCTCACTGGTGGTACTGAGCCCGGGCAGGCCCGCGACCAGGGCGATCCGGCGGTGCCCCAGCCCGGCGAGGTGGGTCACGAGCAGGGCCGTCGGCGCGGCACTCTCGGCACAGACCTGGTCGAAGCACGGGGTGTCCGGCGAAGCGGCGGCACCGTCGCCCGGCGCGATGTCCTCCGTCGCGCGGGCGTCGACCAGCCGGTCCAGGAACACCGTCGGTACGGCGTGGCGGCGCAGATAGCCGACAAGGTCGCTCGGGTCGGCGGACGGGGCGACGATCATGCCGTCCACCCGGCGCTCATGGAGGAGCTGCGCGACCTTCCGCTCGTGCCGGGGGTCGTCGTGCGGATCCGCGATGAGCAGGCTGTAGCCCGCCTTCAGAGCAGCGGCCTCGACACCTTGCAGGATCTCCGTGAAGTACGGGTTGCTGATCGCCGACACCGCGAGGCCGATGGAGCGGGTGCGCGAGGTCACCAGGGAGCGGGCCAGGGTGTTCGGGGTGTAACCGAGGGCGTCCACGGCGTCGAGCACGGCCTGGCGGGTGTGGGGGAGCACCGGACGCGTGCCGTTGAGCACGTGGGAGACGGTCGCCACGGAGACCCCCGCGCTCCGGGCGACATCCGCCATGGTGGCCATCGCGCTTCCTTCCCTGAGCCGGCCGTTCGATCGGCCCAGACTCCGGTGTTCTCGGCTTCCGGCCGGACGCTATCCCATGACCCTGCCCCGCGTAAACGCTTACGCAAGCGTTTACGTCTCCTGGGTCTCCTCACTCCACGCCGCTCAACCAGCCTCCCAACCATTCGGGCGGACGCCGGGCCCCGCCCACGTCCAGCGCGCCCCCCGCTCCGAGAGCGTCCCCTCTGCCGGGGGTATCGTCACCCTGCACACCCCTTGACCAGTGGAGTCCCAGATGCCCGCCCGCTCCTCCGCGAGCCGCCGTACTGTCCTTCGAGGGGCCGCCGCGGCCCCGGTCGCCGGGCTCGGCCTGGCCGCGTGCTCGGCCCCGGACGGCAGTGCTTCTGCCGCGGACGCCCCCACCGCGCCGGTCGACCTCGGCGCCGAGAGCGAGGTGGCGAAGGGCGGGGCCAAGCTCTACCGGGATCACAACGTGGTGGTCAGCCGCGCCGAGGACGGCACCCTGAAGGCGTACAGCACGATCTGCACGCACGCCGGGTGCCCCATCAACAAGCTGCAGGGCACGACCCTGATCTGCCCCTGCCACGGCAGCGAGTTCGATGCCGTGACGGGCAAGGTGGTCCAGGCGCCGGCCACCGAGCCCCTGCCCGAGCTGTCGGTGAAGGCCGCCGAGGGCAGGATCGTCGCCGGTCCCGCGGACTGACCGGAGAGCCGCGGGACCGATGGAGCGGTGGGCGGAAGCCCGGCTCAGCGTGCGGAGCGTCGGGCTCTGCTCACTCCCAGTCCCAGGCGATCCCCAGGATGCCCGGCCGGATCCGGGGCTCGACCAGGTGGACGCAGTGGTGCGGACTGGACACGGACAGCTCCTGCCGGCCGCTGCGCGGGGCCGCGGCCGAGTGCTGGGTGAAGCGGTGGCAGCGCACCGGCAGCGCGGCCGTGTCGAAGCGCACCTGGAGGGCGTACTGGCCGCCGGGGAAGCCGAACCGCTGGAGGTACTCGCGTGACGTTCCGGCCGTGCCGTCCTCGATGCCGTACCGGAAGAGGAAGGTGTCGCCGGAACGCAGCCGGGTGCCGAAGAGCAGCTCCGCGACGAGGATGCCGGTGTCCTGGTCCCGGCGGAGGCGACCGGTGCGGCAGTTCTCCAGGGCGTGCACGGTGACACGGCGCGGGTCGCAGCCGGGGTCGCCGTGGTGGACGGCGACGAAGCGGTCGACGCCGTCGCGGTGGGCCCGCACGATGTGGTGGGCCTCGCGGCTCACCAGCTCGCGCCGGGCGCCGATCCGGACGCATTCGTGGTGCCCCACGGTGTGCAGCCCGCCGTCCAGGGACCAGCCGAGATCGGCGGCCAGCCGGTCCACGACGCCCGAGGCCTCGATCAGGGAGCGGTAGGAGCGGCCCGTCGGGCGGTCGGCCGTCGCCCGCTCGTCGGACTCCGCGAGCAGCCGGATCAGCGACTCGTCCGGCAGCTGGAGGATCTCCTCCAACGCCCGTACGGCGCGCAGCGACTCCGGGCGTTGCGGGCGGCGAGCACCCTGCTGCCAGTAACTCAGGCTGGTGACACCCACCTTGACCCCGTGGCGTGACAGATGGTGCTGCACGCGCTGGAGGGGCAGGCCGCGTGCGGCGATCGCGGCGCGCAGCGCCACATGGAAGGGGCCGCCGCGCAGGGCCGTGTCCAGTTCCGCGGTGGGGACGTCCGCGTGCTCTGTGGCATGCCGCATGCCGAGAGGCCTTTCTGTGAGGTGTCGCCACGGCTGGTCAGACCGCCTGTGCGGGTGTGCGGGGCCACCCCCGTGGGTGCCGCGGGCGCCCCTGGCTGGGAACGCCGCGCCTGCCCGTACGCCTGTGTGTACGGCCCCGAGTTCCCCCGCATTGAAGCGTGTTGACCAGAACCCGACAACACCTGGGACCCGGCCGTTCCGGACGACTGGCCGGACAGTGGTGTTCCGCGGCCGGCGGGCGGGGGCGGCGAGGGCTGTCGCACGCCTCGGTCAGGGCCCGGGCCGGAGGGGCGGCGCCAGGCGGGGCGTCACCGGCATGGCTGGAACGCGACTGGCGGCCGGGCCGAGGCGGCGCGGAGGGCGTCAGGAGGAGGGGCGTGGAGGACGTCAGGGAGGAGGGGCGCGTGTGGCCGCCTGCACCGGCCGGCGGGTCTTCCCGGTGCGCACCGTGCCCCCGCCTCGTACCGTCCCGCGCGAGCCGCGCGCCCCCTGTTCCAAGAGACCCGGTGAGCCTCGGAACGAGGGGTCCGGCCGGCCGCAGGCCGGAGGGGTGCGGCGAGGCCGCCGCGGGGACTCCGTCCGGGTGGGGGCGTTGTCCACAGGCCCGACGCGGTGTCGGTGCTGGCCAGTAGGGTGTGAGACATGGCCGACCCCTCCAGCTACCGCCCCAGGCCGGGAGACATCCCGGACTCCCCGGGGGTGTACAGGTTCCGTGACGAGCACCGCCGGGTGATCTACGTCGGAAAGGCGAAGAGCCTGCGCCAGCGCCTGGCGAACTACTTCCAGGACCTGGCGAACCTGCACCCGCGCACCCGGACGATGGTGACCACGGCAGCGTCCGTGGAGTGGACGGTGGTGTCCACGGAGGTCGAGGCGCTGCAGCTGGAGTACTCCTGGATCAAGGAGTACGACCCCCGGTTCAACGTCAAGTACCGGGACGACAAGAGCTACCCGTACCTCGCGGTCACGATGAACGAGCAGTTCCCGCGGGTTCAGGTGATGCGTGGTCAGAAGAAGAAGGGCGTCCGCTACTTCGGGCCGTACGGGCACGCGTGGGCCATCCGGGACACCGTGGATCTGCTGCTGCGGGTCTTCCCGGTGCGCACCTGTTCGGCCGGCGTCTTCAAGAACGCCGCCCGCACCGGCCGGCCCTGCCTGCTCGGCTACATCGGCAAGTGCTCCGCTCCCTGCGTCGGCCGGATCACCCCGGAGGACCACCAGGAGCTGGCCGAGGAGTTCTGCGACTTCATGGCCGGCCGTACCGGCACCTACCTCCGCCGTCTGGAGAAGCAGATGATGGAGGCGGCCGAGGAGATGGAGTACGAGCGGGCGGCCCGCCTGCGGGACGACATAGGGGCCCTGAAGAAGGCCATGGAGAAGAACGCGGTCGTGCTCGCCGACGCGACCGACGCCGACCTCATCGCCGTCGCCGAGGACGAGCTGGAGGCGGCCGTGCAGATCTTCCATGTGCGCGGCGGCCGGGTCCGCGGCCAGCGCGGCTGGGTGACCGACAAGGTCGAGGAGGTCACCACCGGCGCCCTGGTCGAGCACGCCCTGCAGCAGCTGTACGGGGAGGAGAGCGGGGACGCGGTCCCCAAGGAGGTGCTGGTCCCGGCCCTGCCCGAGCCGGTCGAGCCGGTCCAGGAGTGGCTGACCGGCCGCCGCGGGTCGAACGTGTCGCTGCGGATCCCGCAGCGCGGCGACAAGAAGGCGCTCATGGAGACCGTGCAGCGCAACGCCCAGCAGGCCCTCGCGCTGCACAAGACCAGGCGCGCCTCCGACCTGACCACGCGCTCGCGTGCGCTGGAGGAGATCGCCGAGGCGCTCGACCTGGACAGCGCCCCGCTGCGGATCGAGTGCTACGACATCTCGCATCTCCAAGGTGACGACGTGGTCGCCTCCATGGTCGTCTTCGAGGACGGCCTGCAGCGCAAGAGCGAGTACCGGCGGTTCCAGATCAAGGGCTTCGCCGGGCAGGACGACGTCCGCTCCATGCACGAGGTGATCACCCGCCGCTTCAAGCGCTACCTCGCCGAGAAGGAGCGGACGGGGGAGTGGACCGACGGCTCCGGCGCCGACGGCTCCCTCACCTCAGGCTCCGGCACCCATGGCCCTCTGGGCGAAGGCCCCGGCGCCGACGGCTCCCTCCCCGACGACGCCGCGCTCACCGGCACACAGGTGATCACCGATTCCCTCAAGGACGACGACGGCCGCCCCAAGAAGTTCGCCTACCCGCCCCAGCTGGTCGTGGTCGACGGCGGTCAGCCGCAGGTCGCGGCGGCCCGGCGCGCGCTGGACGAGCTGGGCATCGACGACATCGCCGTCTGCGGTCTCGCCAAGCGCCTGGAGGAGGTCTGGGTGCCCGGCGAGGACGACCCGGTGGTGCTGCCCCGCACCAGTGAGGGCCTCTATCTGCTCCAGCGCGTCCGCGACGAGGCCCACCGGTTCGCGATCACCTACCAGCGCACCAAGCGCGCCAAGCGCTTCCGCGCGGGCCCGCTGGACGACGTCCCCGGCCTCGGCGAGACCCGCAAACAGGCGCTCATCAAGCATTTCGGCTCGGTGAAAAAGCTCCGGTCCGCCACAATCGAGCAGATCCAGGAAGTGCCCGGGATAGGCCGGAAGACGGCCGAGACCATCGCCGTGGCTCTCGCCCAGGCGGCCCCGGCCGCACCCGCCGTGAACACGGCGACCGGAGAGATCATTGAGGACGAGGAACCCGATACGACGGGGGGTTCCTCGGGGGAGCCCGTGACCGCGGGCGTCCCGGACGAACGACGGGGGCAGGAGACATGACCGAGCACGACGCACAGCCCACAGCACAGCGAGATCAGGCGCACAGCGGCACGGGCGACGATGTCGTCCGGCCCGACACCGGCCGGCCCGCGAGCCGGCCCGAGACCGGCCAGGACACCACCCGGCCCGGCGCGGACCGGGACGCCGGACAGGACACCGGCCAGGACAACGGAGCACAGGTGAGTACGGGCAGCGAGACAGCCGGGGTCCCCGAGGCGGCCATCCCCGAGCTGGTGATCATCTCCGGCATGTCCGGGGCCGGCCGGTCCACGGCCGCGAAGTGTCTGGAGGACCTCGGCTGGTTCGTCGTCGACAACCTCCCGCCCGCCCTCATCCCCACCATGGTGGAGCTGGGGGCCCGTTCCCAGGGCAACGTGGCGCGGATCGCGGTCGTCGTGGACGTGCGCGGCCGGCGCTTCTTCGACAACCTGCGCGAGTCCCTCGCCGACCTGGACACCCGGGGCGTCACCCGGCGGATCGTCTTCCTGGAGTCCTCCGACGAGGCACTGGTCCGCCGCTTCGAGTCGGTGCGCCGCCCGCACCCGCTCCAGGGCGACGGGCGCATCGTGGACGGCATCGCCGCCGAGCGGGAGCTGCTGCGCGAGCTGCGCGGCGACGCCGACCTGGTGATCGACACCTCCAGCCTCAACGTGCACGAGCTGCGCGCCAAGATGGACGCCCAGTTCGCCGGGGAGGAGGAGCCCGAGCTGCGGGCCACCGTGATGTCCTTCGGCTTCAAGTACGGCCTCCCGGTCGACGCCGACCTGGTCGCGGACATGCGGTTCCTGCCCAACCCGCACTGGGTCCCGGAGCTGCGCCCCTACACCGGCCTCAACGAGGAGGTCGCCGCCTACGTCTTCAACCAGCCCGGCGCGAAGGAGTTCCTCGACCGGTACGCCGAACTGCTGCGGCTCATCGCGGCCGGCTACCGGCGCGAGGGCAAGCGGTATGTGACCATCGCCATCGGCTGTACCGGCGGCAAGCACCGCTCGGTCGCGATGTCGGAGAAGCTCGCCGCGCGCCTCGCGGCCGAGGGTGTGGAGACGGTGGTCGTACACCGGGACATGGGACGGGAATGACGGAACGTACACCGCGGCTGAGCAGGCTGCGCCGGATGGTGCCCGACGCGCGCGCCGGCCGCTCGGCCGAGGCCCGCGGGGGCCGGACCCGCCGGCGCGGCGCCCAGCCCAAGGTGGTGGCCCTCGGCGGCGGCATGGGCCTGTCCGCCTCGCTCGCCGCGCTGCGCCGGATCACCGGTGATCTCACCGCCGTCGTCACCGTGGCCGACGACGGCGGCTCCAGTGGCCGGCTCCGGGACGAGCTGGGCGTGCTGCCGCCCGGCGACCTGCGCAAGGCGCTGGCCGCGCTGTGCGGGGACGACGCCTGGGGCCAGACCTGGGCCCGGGTCATCCAGCACCGGTTCCAGTCCCAGGGCGAGCTGCACGAGCACGCGGTCGGCAATCTGCTGATCGTCGCCCTGTGGGAGCAGCTCGGCGATCATGTGCAGGCCCTGGACCTGGTCGGCAAGCTGCTCGGCGCGCACGGGCGTGTGCTGCCCATGTCGGCCGTGCCGCTGGAGCTGCAGGCCCTGGTCAAGGGGCATGACCCGGAGCGCCCGGACGACGTGGACACGGTGCGCGGGCAGGCGACCGTGGCCCTGACGCCCGGCGAGGTGCAGTCGGTGCATCTCGTGCCCAACGACCCGCCCGCGGTTCCCGAGGCCGTGGCGGCGGTCCTGGACGCGGACTGGGTGGTGCTCGGCCCCGGTTCCTGGTTCTCCTCGGTCATCCCGCACCTGCTCGTCCCCGAGCTGCTGGACGCCCTCACCGAGACCAAGGCACGCCGTGTGCTCTCGCTGAACCTGGCGCCGCAGCCGGGAGAAACCGAGGGCTTCTCCCCGCAGCGTCATTTGGAGGTTTTGGGGCGACACGCCCCTAAACTCGCCCTGGACGTGGTGCTGGCCGACGAGGCCGCCGTGCCCGACCGTGACTCGCTCACCGAGGCCGCCAAGCGGCTGGGAGCCGCGGTCGAGCTGGCCCCGGTGGCCCGGACCGACGGATCACCCCGGCACGATCCGGAGCTGTTGGCCGCCGCGTACGACCGTATTTTTCGGATGCATGGAAGGATCGGCCCATGGCGATGACGGCAGCGGTGAAGGACGAGATCTCCCGGCTCCCCGTCACCCGGACCTGCTGCAGGAAGGCGGAGGTCTCCGCCATTCTGCGGTTCGCCGGAGGCCTCCACCTGGTGAGCGGACGCATCGTGATCGAGGCGGAGCTGGACACCGCGATGGCGGCACGCCGGCTCAAGCGGGACATCCTGGAGATCTTCGGGCACAGCTCCGAGCTGATCGTGATGGCGCCCGGCGGGCTGCGCCGCGGCTCGCGGTATGTCGTCCGGGTCGTCGCGGGCGGTGACCAGCTGGCCCGGCAGACGGGTCTCGTGGACGGCAGAGGCCGTCCGATCCGCGGTCTGCCCCCGCAGGTGGTCTCGGGGGCCACCTGCGACGCGGAGGCGGCCTGGCGCGGGGCCTTCCTGGCGCACGGCTCGCTGACCGAGCCCGGCCGTTCCTCCTCCCTGGAGGTGACCTGCCCGGGCCCGGAGGCGGCGCTCGCGCTGGTCGGTGCCGCCCGCAGACTGTCGATCGCCGCGAAGGCCCGCGAGGTGCGCGGGGTGGACCGGGTCGTCGTCCGGGACGGTGACGCGATCGGCGCCCTGCTCACCCGGCTGGGCGCCCATGAGTCCGTGCTGGCCTGGGAGGAGCGCCGGATGCGCCGCGAGGTGCGGGCCACGGCCAACCGGCTCGCCAACTTCGACGACGCCAACCTGCGCCGCTCGGCCCGTGCCGCCGTGGCCGCCGGGGCCCGGGTCCAGCGCGCGCTGGAGATCCTGGGCGACGAGGTGCCCGAGCACCTGGCCGCCGCCGGGCGGCTGCGCATGGAGCACAAGCAGGCCTCCCTGGAGGAGCTGGGCGCGCTCGCCGATCCGCCGCTGACGAAGGACGCGGTCGCGGGCCGTATCCGCCGGCTGCTGGCGATGGCCGACAAGCGCGCCGCCGATCTGGGCATCCCGGGCACGGAGGCCAACCTCAGCGAGGAACTGGCGGACAACCTGGCCGGTTGACCGGACGACGCGTCAGTTCGCCGGTGCCGACGGCCGTTCGGGTGGTCGGCACCGGCTTTTGCGTGTCCATGTGGCGCTCTTGACTCGATCATGGAGTGACATGAGCCTGGCAACCTGTTCGTCGCTGTGGCGGACCACCGCTAGGGGGGTTCATGAGACACAGAGCGAGATCGATCCTCGCTGTCGGCGCGCTTCTGATCGGCGGAGCGAGCCTCGCACCCATTGCCCAGGCACAGAACGGAAGTCCGGCGCCGGCCGAGCCGGACGAGGTCAGGGTCTACCGCGCCGAGGTCACGAAGCAGCAGGTACCCCTGCTGCTCAAGGCCGGCCAGGACGGCCACGAACTCGGTGAGCGGGTGAGCGGAGGCGGTAAGGCCAAGGTCGAGGTCTACCTCACCGGCAAGCAGGCCGCGCAGCTGCGCGAGCAGGGTATCGGCCTCACCGAGCACGCGCTCTCGGCCAAGTCGGAGGCCAGGGTCGAGGACGCCGCCCAGGGCGTGTTCCGCCCGTACAGCGGAAGCGGCGGGCTCAAGGAGGAGATCCTCCGCACCGCCCAGGCCCACCCCGGCCTCACCAAGGTGGAGTCCATCGGCCGGACCCTGGGCGGCCAGGACATCCTCGCGCTCAAACTGACCAGGAACGCGAAGAAGTCGAAGGACGGGTCCAGGCCCGCCGTGCTGTACATGTCCAACCAGCACGCGCGCGAGTGGATCACGCCGGAGATGACCCGGCGTCTGATGCACTACTACCTGGACCGCTACACGACCGACCGGCGCGTCAAGAAGATCGTCGACTCGACGGAGCTGTGGTTCGTCCTCTCGGCCAACCCGGACGGCTACGACTACACCTTCAAGGACTCCGGCACCCGCCTGTGGCGCAAGAACCTGCGGGACGTCAACGGCGACGGTGTCATCAGCACGGGCGACGGCGTCGACCTCAACCGCAACTTCCCCTACAAGTGGGGCTACGACGACGAGGGTTCGTCCCCCAACCCCACCAGCCAGACCTACCGTGGCGCGAGCCCCGGCTCCGAGCCCGAGACCAAGGCACTCGACGCCTTCGAGAAGCGCGTCGGCTTCCGGTACGGCATCAACTACCACTCCGCCGCCGAACTCCTCCTCTACGGCGTCGGCTGGCAGGTGGCGACCCCGACCCCCGACGACGTCCTCTACAAGGCGCTCGCCGGCACCCCCGGCAACTCCGCCGTCCCGGGCTACCACCCCCAGGTCTCCTCGGAGCTGTACACCACCAACGGCGAGGCGGACGGCCACGCGTCGAACGTCAACGGGATGGCGATGTTCACCCCGGAGATGTCGACCTGCCAGACCGCGTCGGACCTCGACCCGGACGACGCCTGGAAGAGCCAGGACTGCCAGTCGGTGTTCAACTTCCCCGACGACGAGAAGCTGATCCAGCAGGAGTTCGCCAAGAACGTCCCGTTCGCGCTCTCCGTCGCCGAGACCGCCGTACACCCCGACAAGCCGGCCTCCTCGGTCGGTCTGAGCGCCGCCGACTTCACCCCGGCCACGTTCTCGGCGTCGTACTCCCGGGGCGCGGACCAGGAGGTCTCGGCTGTCGTCCGCAAGGCGGTCCGGAACAAGGAACTCAAGTACCGCGTCAACGGCGGCCGTACGCGGGCCCAGGCGTTGAAGCACTGGCGGGGCGGGCAGACCTACGGCGGTGAGGACAACCTCTACTTCGACGAGTACCGCGCCAAGGTGCGGGACGGCGCGCCGGGCGACAAGGTCGAGGTGTGGTTCACCGGCGAGACCGGGGGCGGGAAGAAGGTCTCCAGCGCCCACTTCACCTACACGATCGCGAAGCGGCCGACGGCCGACACCCTCGTGGTCGCCGAGGAGGGCACGGCCGCCGCGCAGGCGCGGACGTACGTGGACGCGCTGAAGGCCGCCGGGCACCGGGCACTCGTGTGGGACGTGGCCACGCAGGGCGCCCCGGACGCGCTCGGCGTGCTGAAGCACTTCCGGACGGTCGTGCACTACTCCGGCGCGAACGGCCCCGCCAACGCCACCCAGCTCCAGCTGCGCGCCTATCTCAACGAGGGCGGAAGGCTGATCGAGGCCGGCGAGCTGGCCGGCGGCAGCGTCGACCTCGGCGACGGCACCCTGTCGGACGACTTCAGCCAGTACTACCTGGGCGCCTACAGCCGTACGTCGACCAAGGGCGCCACCGGATTCACCGGCTCCGGCGCGCTCGAAGGCTTCACCGGCGCCCTCGGCGACGCGCCCGGCAACCCGCTCGACAAGGCCGGCACCTACGGCGTCACCTCCGACGAGCTGCCGGTCGCCTCGTATCCGCAGTTCAAGAGCGCGGGCGCGGGCAACTTCGCCGGCACGGTCAACCCGTACGGGCCGTACACGGGCGCCTCCATGGCAGCCGCCGTGCACACCGACGACGCCTACAAGCGCCTCACCCGCACCATCGACCTCACCCGTGTCGCCGCCGCCGACAAGCCGGCCCTGAGCACCCGGCTGCTGTGGGACACCGAGCCCGGCTACGACCACGCGGTGGTGGAGGCGCACACCGTCGGCGCGGACGACTGGACGACCCTGCCGGAGGCCCAAGGGGCCACGAAGGCGGCCGTACCGGACGAGTGCGGGGCCGGCTTCCTGATCGGCGAGCACCCGTGGCTGAAGCACTACCTGACGCTCACGGGCAACGCCTGCACCGCGACCGGCACCACGGGTGCGTGGCACAGCCTCACCGGCAGCTCCGGCGGCTGGCAGCAGGTGAGCTTCGACCTGAGCGCGTACGCCGGGAAGTCCGTCGAGGTCTCGATCAGCTACATCACCGACCCCGGCAGCGGCGGGCACGGTGTCCTCGCCGACGACGCCTCGCTGGTCGTCGGCGGCACGGCGAGGGAGACCGAGGGCTTCGAGACGTCCCTGGGTGCCTGGAAGGCGGCCGGGCCGCCCGCCGGCAGCCCGGCGGTGCTGAAGGACTGGACGCGAACCGGGACCCTGTTCCAGACGTACGGAGCTGTCACCACGGACGACACCGTGCTGCTCGGTTTCGGTCTGGAACAGGTGCCGTCGGCGGCCGGCCGGGCGGCTCTGCTGCGGAAGGCGTTCGACTCGCTCGACAGGTGAGCGGGACCCCCTCTCAACGGTGCGCGGAGGGAGTGCGCATCAAGTGAGCCGACCCGCTCACGAACGAGTGAAAACGGCGTCAGAAGTGCGCCGCGTTCCGTAATAAATACGGGTGAATCCGCTGCCGATCCGAGGCGGTCCGTACCCTACTGGCCGGTACGGACCGCCTGCCCGTGTATGGGCCACTCTCGATGTCACCTCGGGGCCCGCGGAGAGGTAGGGTCGGTGGTGGTCGGGGACATCCCAAACAGAGCTCGCCGGCACCGCATGGCCGGCGTACCAACGAGGAGATCGGTTCGTGACGATCCGCGTAGGCATCAACGGCTTCGGCCGCATCGGGCGTAACTACTTCCGCGCGCTGCTGGAGCAGGGGGCGGACATCGAGGTCGTGGCTGTCAACGACCTGGGTGACACCGCGACCACCGCCCACCTGCTCAAGTACGACACGATCCTGGGCCGCCTCAAGCAGGAGGTCTCCCACACCGCCGACACCATCACCGTCGACGGCCACACCATCAAGGTGCTGTCCGAGCGCAACCCGGCCGACATCCCGTGGGGCGAGCTGGGTGTCGACATCGTCATCGAGTCGACCGGCATCTTCACCAAGAAGGAAGACGCCGCGAAGCACATCGCCGGTGGCGCGAAGAAGGTCCTCATCTCGGCTCCGGCCAAGGACGAGGACATCACCATCGTGATGGGCGTCAACCAGGACAAGTACGACCCGGCGAACCACCACGTCATCTCCAACGCCTCCTGCACCACCAACTGTGTGGCGCCGATGGCGAAGGTCCTCGACGAGAACTTCGGCATCGTCAAGGGCCTGATGACCACGGTGCACGCGTACACGAACGACCAGCGCATCCTGGACTTCCCGCACAAGGACCTGCGCCGCGCCCGTGCCGCCGCCGAGAACATCATCCCGACCACCACCGGTGCCGCCAAGGCCACCGCCCTGGTCCTGCCGCAGCTCAAGGGCAAGCTGGACGGCATGGCCATGCGCGTCCCGGTCCCGACCGGCTCCGTCACCGACCTGGTCGTGGAACTGGGCCGCGAGGTCACCAAGGAAGAGGTCAACGCCGCCTTCCAGAAGGCCGCCGAGGGTGAGCTGAAGGGCCTCCTCGACTACACGGAGGACCCGATCGTCTCCTCCGACATCGTCAACGCCCCGGCCTCCTGCACCTTCGACTCCTCCCTGACCATGGTCCAGGAGGGCAAGAACGTGAAGGTCATCGGCTGGTACGACAACGAGTGGGGCTACTCCAACCGCCTCGTCGACCTCACGGTCTTCGTCGGCAACCAGCTCTGATCGCCGAAGCAGGACCCCGAAGTGGGAGCAGGGCCCGTGCAGCGCACCGCCGCGCTGTCCGGGCCCTGTCCCACGTACTGACCACGTCCTTTTACGATCAGGTGCACCACGAGCCCTCCTGTAGGAGTCCACTCCCATGAAGACGATCGACGAACTTCTCGCCGACGGCGTGAGCGGCAAGCGGGTCTTCGTCCGCGCCGACCTCAACGTGCCGCTGGCCGACGGGACGATCACCGACGACGGCCGCATCCGCGCCGTCCTGCCCACCGTCAAGGCCCTCGCGGACGCGGGCGCCAAGGTGGTCGTCGCCTCGCACCTGGGCCGCCCCAAGGGCGCCCCGGACCTCGCCTTCTCGCTGCTGCCCGCCGCCGAGCGCCTCGGTGAACTGCTCGGCGCCCCGGTCGCCTTCGCCCAGGACACCGTCGGTCCCGCCGCCCACGACGCCGTCGACGGCCTCCAGCCCGGCCAGGTCGCGGTCATCGAGAACCTGCGCTTCAACCCCGGCGAGACGTCCAAGGACGACACCGAGCGCGGTGAGTTCGCCGACCGGCTGGCCGCCCTCGCCGACGTCTACGTCGGTGACGGCTTCGGCGCCGTGCACCGTAAGCACGCCTCGGTCTACGACCTCCCGGCCCGGCTGCCGCACTACGCCGGCCACCTGATCGCCACCGAGGTCGGTGTTCTGAAGAAGCTCACCGAGGACGTCAAGCGCCCCTACGTCGTCGCGCTCGGCGGCGCCAAGGTCTCCGACAAGCTCGCCGTCATCGACCAGCTGCTCGGCAAGGCCGACCGGCTCCTCATCGGCGGCGGCATGGCCTACACCTTCCTCAAGGCCAAGGGCTACGAGGTCGGCATCTCCCTCCTCCAGGAGGACCAGGTCCCGGCCGTCACGGAGTACATGGAGCGCGCCGAGAAGCAGGGCGTCGAGCTGCTGCTCCCCGTCGACGTCGTGGTCTCCCGGACCTTCCCGGACCTGAAGACCAAGGCGCCCACCGAGAACACCGTGGTCGACGCGGACAAGATCCCCGCCGACCAGGAGGGCCTGGACATCGGCCCCAAGACCCGAGAGCTCTACGCCTCGAAGCTCGCCGACGCCGAGACCGTCTTCTGGAACGGTCCCATGGGCGTCTTCGAGCACCCCGACTACGCCGAGGGCACCAAGGCGGTCGCCCAGGCACTCGTCGACACGAACGGCTTCACCGTCGTCGGCGGCGGTGACTCCGCCGCGGCCGTGCGCACGCTCGGTTTCGACGAGAACGCATTCGGCCACATCTCGACCGGTGGCGGCGCCTCCCTCGAATACCTCGAGGGCAAGACGCTCCCCGGCCTCGCCGCACTGGAGGACTGACCCTTGAGCACGCGCACGCCGCTGATGGCGGGCAACTGGAAGATGAACCTCAACCACCTGGAGGCCATCGCACACGTCCAGAAGCTCGCGTTCGCCCTGGCCGACAAGGACTACGAGGCCGTCGAGGTCGCCGTCCTGCCGCCCTTCACCGACCTGCGTTCCGTGCAGACCCTGGTCGACGGCGACAAGCTCAAGATCAAGTACGGCGCCCAGGACATCTCCCAGCACGACTCCGGCGCCTACACGGGTGAGATCTCCGGCCCGATGCTGGCCAAGCTGAAGTGCACCTACGTGGTGATCGGCCACTCCGAGCGGCGCCAGTACCACAACGAGACCGACGAGCTGGTCAACGCCAAGGTCAAGGCCGCCTACAAGCACGGCCTCACCCCGATCCTGTGCGTCGGCGAGGAACTGGACGTCCGCGAGGCGGGCGACCACGTCAGCCACACCCTCACCCAGGTCGAGGGCGGTCTGAAGGACCTGCCGGCCGAGCAGGCCGAGACCATCGTGATCGCCTACGAGCCCGTGTGGGCCATCGGCACCGGCAAGGTCTGCGGTGCCGAGGACGCCCAGGAGGTCTGCGCCGCCATCCGCGCCAAGATCGCCGAGCTGTACTCCCAGGACGTGGCCGACAAGGTCCGCATCCAGTACGGCGGCTCCGTGAAGTCGGGCAACGTCGCAGAGATCATGGCCAAGGCCGACATCGACGGCGCCCTGGTCGGCGGCGCCTCGCTGGACGCCGACGAGTTCGTCAAGATCGTGCGCTTCCGCGACCAGTGATCATGTCCGTGAGTAGGCGGTAGCGGCGATACGTCGTACCCTTGCGGGGGCACAGCCAGGTGCTGTGCCCCCGTCGTCCATCCGAATCCGAGGAAGTTGGTCCAGCCGTGGTTTTGGGGTTCTCGATCGCCCTGATCGTCTTCAGCCTGCTGCTGATGCTGCTGGTGCTGATGCACAAGGGAAAGGGCGGCGGCCTCTCCGACATGTTCGGTGGCGGCATGCAGTCCTCCGTCGGCGGCTCCTCGGTCGCCGAGCGCAACCTCGACCGGATCACCATCGTGGTCGGCCTGCTGTGGTTCGCGTGCATCATCGTCCTCGGCATGCTGATGAAGACGAACAGCTGACACGCGAACAGTACATTCCGCACGTAAAGCCCCATGTTCGGTACGCGCTCCTGAGCGCGGCCTATCATGGGGCTTGCGTCTGGATGTGGGGGCCGGTAACTCCAATCACTGGACGCGCGTTGGGCCTTACGTAGACTGAGGCGCTCGCAGCGAAGCGAAACGCCGACTCGCTTCGCGGCACCATCACGCAGGGAGTTACGACCGTGGCAAGTGGCAACGCGATCCGAGGAAGCCGGGTCGGGGCGGGGCCGATGGGCGAGGCCGAGCGCGGCGAGTCCGCGCCGCGTCTGCGCATCTCCTTCTGGTGCTCCAACGGGCACGAGACGCAGCCCAGCTTCGCCAGCGACGCGCAGGTTCCCGAGACCTGGGACTGCCCGCGCTGCGGCTTCCCGGCCGGCCAGGACCGGGACAACCCGCCGGACCCGCCGCGCACCGAGCCGTACAAGACGCACCTCGCGTATGTACGGGAGCGGCGCAGCGACGCGGACGGCGAGGCCATCCTCGCCGAGGCGCTCGCCAAACTGCGAGGCGAGATCTAGGAGTTGTGACCGGCCGGGGGCCTGCGGGCGCCTGGCCGGAGCCGTTTCGCCCCGCTCGGGCCAGACCGATTGTCAGTGGTGCCTTCTACGGTGTGTGCATCGGCGCATCGTGAGGGGGCAGGCGTGGCTGCGGTCGGGACGGCGAGCAGGGGGACACCCGCCTGGCGCGGGGGATTCGGCCGGCTGTGGACCGCCGCCGTGGTCTCCCGGTTCGGCGACGCGTTGCGCACATCCGCGCTGCCGTTGCTCGCCGTGAGCCTCACCGACGAGCCCCTCGTCATCGCCTCCGTCACCGCGTGTGGCTATCTGCCCTGGCTGCTGTTCGGGCTGTTCGGCGGTGCTGTGGCGGACCGCGTCGACCAACGGCGGGCGATGTGGCTCGTGGACACGGCGCGGGGCCTGCTCGTCGCCGCTTTCGCCCTCGCCGTGAGCCTCGGGTACGCCTCCATACCCCTGCTGATCGCCCTCGCTTTCTCTCTCACCGCGCTCCAGACGCTCTTCGACAACGCCTCCACGGCCCTGTTGCCCTCCCTGGTGGACCGGGAAGCCCTGGGCAGCGCGAACGCCCGGCTGATGACCGGTCAGCAACTCGCGGGCGGACTGCTGGCGGGCCCGTTCGTGCCGCTGTTGCTGGCGGCCGGGGCGTTCATGCCGTTCGCGGCGGACGCGGGCACGTACCTGGTGGCCGCCGCGCTCGTGGCCTCCCTGCGGACACGGCCGCCGCAGCGGGAGCCGCGCCCGACCGGCAGCACCCTGCGCACGGAGATCGGGGCGGGCCTGCGCGCGCTGTGGCACGACAGGGTGCTCCGCGCGGTCTGCGTGGCCACGCTGCTGTGCAACATCGGCATGGGCGCCCTGATCGCCACGCTCGCGCTGCACGTCACCCGCTGGCTGCACGCGGGCGACACCGGCTACGTCGCCGCCATGACGGCGTACTCGGCCGGCAGCCTGGCCGGCGGTTTCGTCGCCCAGCGGATCGCGCGCCGCACCGGCAGGGTGCGGGCCCTGCTGCTGGGCGGCACGCTCCAGACGGGCGCGCTGCTGCTCATCGGCTCCGTGCGGCACGTGCCCGCCCTGGTCACCGGGATGCTGCTGCTCGGCACGATGAACATGGTGTGGAACATCAACCAGGTCACACTGATGCAGCAACGCAGCCCCGAGTCGATGGTGGGCCGCATCGCCGCCGCCTTCCGGACCTCCTCGACCTCCGGCGCCCCGCTCGGCGCGGTGCTCGGCGGGGCCGTGGCACGGGTGTACGGCCTCAACGCGCCCGCCCTGCTCGCGGCCGTCCTGTTCGCCTCGGCCGTCACCGCGCTGATACCGGGACGCAAGCCCGACGTATCCCTTGTCGCGCGTGAGGACAGCGTCTCCACCTCTCGTCCCGCGCGCTGATCAATTAGGTTGGAACAGCTGGGACAGGCACGAAAGAAGGCGGAAGTCGGACATGAACGCAGACGGCCGTACCAGGCTCAACCAGACGCCCGAATGGACCGCTCTCGCCAAGCACCGGGAGGAGCTGGCGGACACCCATCTGAGGGACCTGTTCGCCGCCGATCCCGCGCGCGGCACCGGGTACACGCTCCAGGTCGGCGACCTGTACATCGACTACTCGAAGCACCTGGTCACCGACGAGACCCTGCGCCTGCTGCGCGAGCTGGCCGCCGCGACGGACGTCTTCGCCCTCAGGGACGCCATGTTCCGCGGCGAGAAGATCAACGTCACCGAGAACCGGGCCGTGCTGCACACCGCGCTGCGCGCCCCGCGCGACGCGGTCGTCGAGGTCGACGGGGAGAACGTGGTCCCGGCCGTGCACGCCGTGCTCGACAAGATGGCCGGCTTCGCCGAGCGGGTCCGCTCCGGCGAGTGGACCGGTCACACCGGCAAGCGCATCAAGAACGTGATCAACGTCGGTATCGGCGGCTCGGACCTCGGTCCCGCGATGGCCTACGAGGTGCTGCGCTGCTTCACCGACCGCGACCTCACGGTCCGCTTCGTCTCCAACGTGGACGGCGCCGACCTGCACGAGGCCACCCGGGACCTCGACCCGGCGGAGACGCTGTTCATCATCGCCTCCAAGACCTTCACCACCATCGAGACCATCACCAACGCGACCTCCGCGCGCAAGTGGCTGCTGGCCGCGCTCGGTGACCAGGCCGCGGTGGCCAAGCACTTCGTCGCGCTGTCCACGAACGCCGAGAAGGTCGCCGAGTTCGGCATCGACACGGCCAACATGTTCGAGTTCTGGGACTGGGTCGGCGGCCGGTACTCGTACGACTCCGCGATCGGCCTGTCCCTGATGATCGCCATCGGCCCGGACCGCTTCCGCGAGATGCTCGACGGCTTCCGGATCGTCGACGACCACTTCCGCACCGCGCCGGCCGAGGACAACGTCCCGCTGCTGCTGGGCCTGCTGGGCATCTGGTACGACAACTTCCACGACGCCCAGTCGCACGCCGTGCTGCCGTACAGCCACTACCTCTCCAAGTTCACCGCCTATCTCCAGCAGCTGGACATGGAGTCCAACGGCAAGTACGTCGCCCGCGACGGCAAGCAGGTGGACTGGCAGACCGGGCCGGTCGTGTGGGGCACGCCCGGCACCAACGGGCAGCACGCCTACTACCAGTTGATCCACCAGGGCACCAAGCTGATCCCGGCCGACTTCATCGGCTTCGCCCGCCCGGTCGCCGAGCTGAGTGAGGAACTGAAGGCCCAGCACGACCTGTTGATGGCCAACTTCTTCGCCCAGACGCAGGCGCTCGCCTTCGGCAAGACCGCCGAGGAGGTCCGCGCGGAGGGCGTCCCCGAGGAGCTGGTCCCGCACAAGACCTTCCGGGGCAACCGGCCGACCACGACGATCCTCGCCCGTGAGCTGACCCCGTCGGTGCTCGGCCAGCTGGTCGCCCTCTACGAGCACAAGGTGTTCGTGCAGGGCGCGGTGTGGAACATCGACTCCTTCGACCAGTGGGGCGTGGAGCTGGGCAAGGTCCTCGCCAAGCGC
Source organism: Streptomyces sp. NPDC052721 (assembly GCF_040678315.1). Lineage (NCBI taxonomy): Bacteria > Bacillati > Actinomycetota > Actinomycetes > Kitasatosporales > Streptomycetaceae > Streptomyces > Streptomyces sp. NPDC052721. The sequence goes on from NZ_JBFATL010000001.1 coordinate 270,043, forward strand.
GTCGAGCCCGCGCTCACCGAGGGCGCCGACGTGCCCGGCCTGGACGCGTCGACCAAGGCACTGGTCGCCAAGTACCGGGAGCTGCGCGGCCGGAGCTGACCCGCGCGAAAGCTGATGCCCTGCGCGCTCTGCCGCGCCCGGCCCCCAGGGTTCCGCTGAACCAGGGGAGGGAGCGCGCCTGGTGCGCAGGATGTTGGCCACGGCGGTCGCGATGGCCGTGGCGGGGGTGCCGGCGGTGGGCTGCGTCAGCAGACATCAGCCGGCCGAGTCGAAGAGCGGCCGGCCGGAGGCCCCGGCGAAGGCCGTACCGTACACCGGGCCGGCGGACGTGCCGGAGCGGCTGGGGAACGACGGCACGACCATCATGGTCGGGGACCCGGCCGCCCCGCTGACCGTGCACCTGTACGAGGATCCGCGGTGCCCGGTGTGCAGGGAGTTCGAGACCACCGGTGGTGCCCCGCAGTTGCGTGAGGCGACCATCCGGCGTGAGGCGAAGACCGAGTACACCCTCGCGTCCTTCCTGGACGGCCGGCTCGGCGGCGCGGGGTCCCGGAAGGCGGTCAACGCCCTGCGGGCCGCCCTGGACAGGGGGAAGTTCGCCGAATACCACGATGTGCTCTACGCCCACCAGCCCGCCGAGAGCGTCGACGGATTCACCGACGCCTACCTGGTCGAGCTGGCGGGGCGGGTCCCGGGGCTGCGCGGGCCGGACTTCGACTCGGCCGTCAAGACCATGAAGTACCGGACCTTCGTGACCAACTCCGAGGACGCGTACGAGCGGGCGGGCCGCAGGAACCCAAGGGTCCCGGCACCCCCACCGCCGAGATCAACGACGTACTCGTTCCGGTGCGGTACAACGGCCTGCTGTTCGACGGGACGGTCTTCGGCAGCCCGCTGAAGAAGATCCGCGAAGACCCCGGGAGCTGGCAGGCCGCGTCCCCCTGAGCAGGCTCAGGCCACCGCGCTCAGCGTGTCCGCGAGGCGGCGGCGGGCCGCGCGGGACGCGGGCAGGGTGGCCAGGGCCGCCGCCCCCACAACGGCGGCCGAGCCCACGACGAGAAGGAGGCCGGGGGAGGGGGACTGGGCGATTCCGGCGCCGATGCCGCTGGAGCCGCCCTGGGCGTCGATCAGCCGGCGGGCCAGTGGCAGCCCCAGCGCCGTACCGGCGACGACCGCCGCCAGGGCGGTACAGCTCGTCGCCGTGACGGTGATCGCGGTGATCTGCCGTGGCGACATGCCGATCGCCCGGAGCGCCAGCACGTCCCGCTCGCCCTCGCGGACGCTGCCGCCGATCGCGGTGAGCAGTTCCACCAGTCCGATCAGGGCCAGGACGGCGATCAGAGCGGCGACGACACCGCGCAGCGGGGACAGCCCGTCGGCGGGGTTCGTCACGGGATGCACCTCCAGGTGGCCGTGGCCGGCCGAGGCGAGCGCGGCGGCCACGCGGTGCGGGTCGGCGCCGGGGCGCAGCCGCAGCTCGTAGAAGGCCGGGGACACCTCCGGGTCGTTCTCGCGGAGGGTGTCCAGGGAGGTGGTGACGACCCGGCCGGCGTTGCGCGGTTCGAGGGTGCGGCCCACGATGTGCAGGATCTGCGGCCGGTCGCCGACCGTCATGCGCACCCAGTCGCCGACCCGCGCGTCCAGCAGGTCGAGCAGGCCCTGGCCGGCCACGGCCTCGTCCGGTCCGCGTGCGGCGCGGCCCTCGGCGAGGGCGTACGGGTAGGGCTCGGCGCGGGTGCCGACGCCGCGCAGGGCGATGGTCCCGGTCTGGCCGGGGACCAGCGCGGCCACCTCGACGCCCGGATAGGCGGCGGCGACCCGGGAGTCGTGGGCCAGCACGGCCCGTACCCCGGACGCGTCCAGGGCGCCGTCCGAGCGGACCGTGAGCGTCGTCGGCAGGCCCACCCGCTCGGGGCTGCTGTGGAAGCGGTCGATCGTGGTCCAGGCGCTGAGCGCCACCACGATGAGCAGCAGCGGCAGCGTCAGCCGGGCCACGGTGGCCAGTGACCGGCCGCGCCCGGCGAACGTCTTGTGGCAGCCGAGGACCAGCGCGGCCGGCAGCCGCAGCCCGAGCGCCCGCCGGGCCGCCCCGCTCAGCCGCCCGCCCGCCGGCGCGGCCGGGCGCGGCACCGGAACCGGCGGCACCCGCCCCGCCCGCCAGGCGGCGAGCCCCGTGGTCAGGCCGATGAACAGCACCGCGCCCGCCGGCACCGCGCACAGCGCGAGCGTGTGCCCGGGCAGTCCCTGCCACACGCCCAGCGCGTCCCCGAGCCGCCCCGGGACCCGGCTGCCCAGCCCCTCGGTGAGCGCCGCCCCGGTCACCGCGCCGAGCAGCGCGTACGCCAGGTGCTGGAGCAGGAAGATCCGTACGACCTGGCCGGGCGTGAAGCCGATCGCCTTCAGCACCGACAGGTCCCGCAGATGCCCGCGGATGCGGGTCGCGATGGCCCCGTGCACCGCGAACCCGGCGGCGATCAGGGCGCCCAGACCGAACAGCCCGAGCACCTGGCCGAGCAGCCGGTTGTCGCCCTGTGCCTCCGCGCGGGCCTGCTGCCAGGTGGAGACCTCGCCGACCGCACCGGCACCCAGCACGGTGACGGCGCGCTGGACGGCGTAGTCGGTGTCGGAAGGATCGCCGAGCCGCAGCCCGATGACCTGGCCGGCCGGGGCCCGCACGGCGGACGGCAGCGCCCACACCAGTCCGGGCTGTTCGCCGGGGCGGTACGGGGGTTCGGCGCTGTCCGCGATGCCCTCGACGGTGAGGGTGCGCGCCGTGCCGGGCAGCGTCAGGGTGTCGCCGGGCTCGGCCAGCAGGGCGCGGGCGAGGCTGCTCTCCAGCACGACGCCCTCCGGCGCGTCCGGGTCCAGCCAGTGTCCGGCGGTGAGCAGGGGCCGGCCGACGGAGGGCAGGTCCGGGGTGGCGCGCAGTTCGACGGAGGCGCGGGCGCCGCGGGCGGCGACGGTGGCGGCCTCGGCGCGGTAGGGGCCGGCGACGGAGGTGACGCCGTCCAGCCGGGCCAGCGCGCGGGCGTCGGCGGACGGTGCGGTGTGCAGCCAGACGTGGGCGCCGCGCGCCTCGGCGAAGGTCCGCTGCCAGGGGTTCGTGGCGTAGCCGAACAGGGCGGCGGCGAGCAGCAGCGAGGCGACGACGCCGGCGGTGGCCAGCACCAGGAACAGCGCCTCGCCGCGGTGGGTGCGCAGATCGGAGTGCGCCCAGCGCAGGGTGGCCCGCACGTCCCTCAGGTCCAGCACGGTCAGTCCCTCAGCTCCAGCACGCCCAAGATGCCGCTCCGCCGGGGCGGCGGCGCGCCGTCCAGCGTCGCGTCGTCGGCGATGCGGCCGTCGAAAAAGCTGATCACGCGGTCGGCGGCGCTGGCCAGCCGGGCGTCGTGGGTGACCAGCACGATGGTCTGGCCGCGCCCGTGGAAGCGGGACAGCAGCCGCATCACCTCGCGGGTGCCCTTGCTGTCCAGGCTGCCGGCCGGCTCGTCCGCGAGCAGCAGCGGCGGATGGTTGACCAGCGCCCGGGCGAGCGCGACCCGCTGCTGCTCGCCGCCGGACAGCTCGCCTGGCATGCTGCGCTCCTTGCCCTCCAGACCCAGCTCGGCGAGAAGTGCCTCCCGCTCGGCGCGGGCCTTCTTGGGCGGGACCCCGGCCAGCAGCGCGGGCAGCTCCACGTTGTCGGCGACCGACAGGTTCGACACCAGGTTGAAGAACTGGAAGACGATCCCGATGGCCTTCCTGCGCTCCACCGCCCAGCGGGCCTCGCTGAAGGAGTCCGTGCACCGGCCGTCGAGCCAGACGCTGCCCTCGTCCGGCCGCTGGAGCCCGCCGAGCAGGTGCAGCAGTGTGGACTTGCCCGCGCCGGACGGCCCGGTGATCGCGACGAACTCGCCCCGGGCCACGCTGAGGTCGACCCCGCGCACGGCGTGCGCGGGCGCGCCCTCGCCGTAGTGGGTCTTCACCAGCCCCTGGGCCCGCAGCACCGGAGCGTGGCCGTCACTCACTCCAGATCCTCCAGTTCCTCCTGGCACCGCTCCAGCCAGTCGAGGTCGGCCTGCAGGTGCAGCATCGCGCCCTCGATCAGCAGCTGGGCGATTCGGTTGTCCCGGCTCTCGGCCGCGGCCAGTTTCGACAGGTTGCGCATGGTGTTGAGGTACTGGCGCCGCTGCCGGTTGATGAGGGCGATCTGGTCGGCGAGACCGGTCTGCGGGGCGAGGGCGAGCTTCATGAAGAACTCGTCCCGCACCCGCGGCTCGTCCTCGGTCTCCTCGAACCAGGCGAGCAGCGCCTCGCGCCCGGCGTCGGTGAGGTGGTAGACCTTCTTGTTGGGCCGGCTGGACTGCTCGACGTCCTCGCCCTCGATCAGCCCGGACTTCTCCAGGCGGCCGAGGGTGACGTAGATCTGGCCGACGTTCGGCTGAGGGTACGCGGCGCCCAGCAGTTGCTCAAGGTCCTGCTTCAGCTCGTAGCCATGAGCCGGGCCGCGGGCGAGGAGTGCCAGGAGGGGCAGGCGCACTCGTGCTGTCCTCCTGTCTGCTTCATGTGCTCCAGGCCCTAGTATCGCGCATACCTAACGGGTATACATGGCCTCTGTCCCCGGGCGAGGGCGCCCGTGGTGCCGGTGTACAGGGAGGAACCTATGCGGTGGATACGCACCGCCGGTAGGGGCCTTCTCGTTCTCGTGGTGGTCATGGCCGGGTACGTCGCCTCGGGTGCCCGCGCCGACGAGGGCGCGGGAGGCGGTCGAGGCCCGCTCACGCTGGCCACCGCCGGTGACCTCACCGGTTATCTCGGCCCGCTGCTCCAGGGCTGGAACCGCACGCACCCCGGCGAGAAGGTCACCCTGGTCGAGCTGCCGGACTCCGCCGACGAGACGCACGCGCAGATGACGACCGACCTGCGCGGCGGCGACCGGGGCCGGTTCGACGTCCTCAACATCGACGTCGACTGGACCTCGGAGTTCGCGGCGGCCGGCTGGATCCGCCCGCTGCCCCGTGACCGCTTCCCGCTGGACAGCTTCCTGCCGCCGGTGGTGGACACGGCGACGTACGACGGACGGCTGTACGCGGTCCCGTACGTCACGAACGCCGGACTCCTCCTGTACCGCAAGGACGTCCTCGACGAGGAGGGGGTGTCCCCGCCGCGTACCTGGGCCGAACTGGAGCACGACGCGAGGACCATCGCGCCGAAGTACGGACTCGGCGGTTACGCGGGCCAGTTCCTGCCCTACGAGGGCCTGACGGTGAACGCGGCCGAGGCGGTGTACTCGGCCGGCGGCACGATCCTCGGCGGTGAGGGCACCCGCGTCACCGTCGACTCGGCCGCCGCCCGTGAGGGCCTCGGCTTCCTCGCCCGCGGCATCCGCGAGGGCTGGATTCCCAGGCAGGCGCTGACGTACAAGGAGGAGGAGTCCAAGCAGGCCTTCCAGGACGGCAGGCTGCTCTTCCTGCGCAACTGGCCCTACGCCTACGCCGTGGCCTCCGCCCCGGGTTCCAGGGTCGCCGGGAAGATCGGCGCCGTACCGCTGCCCGGGCCGGACGGGCCGGGGACCAGCGTCCTCGGCGGCTCCAACCTCGCGGTCAACACCCATGCCCGGCACCCGGACTCCGCCGCGCGTCTGATCGCCTACCTCACCAGCGCGCCCGTGCAGCGCCAGGTGCTCACGCGGGGCGCGCTGCCGCCCGTACGCGCCGGGCTCTACGAAGACCCCGCGCTCATCCGGCGGTTCCCCTATCTGCCGACCCTGCGCACCGCCGTGCTCACCGCCCGGCCGCGCCCCAAGAGCCCGCACTACGACCAGGTCAGCCTGGCCGTGCAGGCGGTCGTGCAGGACGCGCTCACCGGGCGGCAGACGCCCGGGCAGGCCGTGCGCCGGCTGGCGCGCGAACTCGACGCCATCGCCAGCCGATAGCCGGCTGCCCGGTTCCTCGCTAGTTACCTGTTAGGTAACGCGGACATCTCAACTGGCTTCCTAGTGTCCCAGTAAGTCCATATTTGCCGCCCCAACTCCCCGGTAACTCCCGTTCTTTTCGTTGACACCATCGCGACACGCCTACCTAACATGCATGCATGTTGAGTAAGTGCCACTGGTGGCGGGACGCCGTGATCTACCAGGTGTACGTCCGCAGCTTCCTGGACAGCACCGGTGACGGCATCGGCGATCTGGCCGGCGTCCGGGCCGGGCTGCCGTACCTGAAGAAGCTCGGCGTCGACGGGATCTGGCTGAGCCCCTTCTACCCCTCGCCGCAGCACGACCACGGCTACGACGTGGCCGACTACCGCGGTGTCGACCCGCTCTTCGGTGACCTCGCCGAGTTCGACCTGCTGATGACCGCGGCCCGGCGGCTCGGCGTCAAGGTGCTCCTCGACATCGTCCCCAACCACTGCTCCAGCGAGCACCCGTGGTTCCGCGAGGCACTGGACAGCGAGCCCGGCAGCCCGGCCCGCGCCCGCTTCCACTTCGCCGACGGCCGCGGCCCCGACGGCAGCGAGCCGCCCAACAACTGGCACTCCATGTTCGGCGGCCCCGCCTGGACCCGGGTCGACGACGGCCAGTGGTACCTGCACATGTTCACGCCCGAACAGCCCGACTGGAACTGGCGCAACCCCGAGATCCCCGACGAGTTCGACCGGATCCTGCGGTTCTGGCTCGACCGGGGCGTCGACGGCTTCCGCATCGACGTCGCCGCGGGCCTGTTCAAGCACCCCGGCCTGCCCGACTCCGACGACCCGGAGGCCGACGCCCGCACCCGCGACTCGGTCAACCCGCTCGCCTGGAACCAGCCCGAGGTGCACGAGGTGTGGCGCCGCTGGCGGTCCATCTGCGAGGAGTACGGCGCCCGGGACGGCCGCGAACGGCTGCTCGTCGGCGAGGTCTCCGTCCCCACCGCCCGCGAACACGCCCTGTACGTCCGCCCCGACGAGCTCCACCAGGCCTTCTTCTTCGACCTGCTCGGCGCCCCCTGGGACGCCGACGCCTTCCGCAAGGTCATCTCCGAGGCCATGCAGGACATCGCCGGCACCGGCTCCACGGTCACCTGGGTCCTCAACAACCACGACCAGGTCCGCACCGTCACCCGTTACGGCGAACCCGCCACCGAGGGCAGCGGCCTGGGCGCCGCCCGCGCCCGCGCCGCCGCGCTGCTGATGCTGGCGCTGCCCGGAGCCGCGTACATCTACCAGGGCGAGGAGCTGGGCCTGCCCGAGGTCGTCGACCTGCCCGACGACGTGCTCACCGACCCGATCTTCCGGCGCACCGGCAGCCGCGCCCGGATCCGCGACGGCTGCCGGGTGCCGCTGCCCTGGTCCGGGCAGGCCTCCCCGTTCGGCTTCACCTCCGGCGTGGAGGGCGTCAAGCCCTGGCTCCCGCAGCCGTCGTACTTCGCCGAGTACGCCACCGACCGCGCCCTCGCCGACACCCGATCCTTCTGGCACCTGTACCGGGACGGCCTCCACCTGCGCAAATCCCTGCCCCAGTTGGGCGAGGGCACGCTGCGCTGGCTGGACACCCCGCCGGACGTCCTCGCCTTCGTCCGCGGCGACGGCCTGGTCTGCGCCGTCAACTTCGGTACGGCCCCCGCGCCCGCACCCGTCTCCGGCACCCCCCTGCTCTCCAGCGGCCCCTGCCCGCCCGGCGTCCTGCCCGGCGCCACGGCGGCCTGGTGGCTGAACGACCTCTGATCACCCGTCCCTCATGAAAGGTCCGTCAACGATGATGCGACGCACGACCCTGCTCACCGGCTGTACCGCCCTCGCCCTCTCCCTCGGCGCCACCGCCTGTGGCGGCGGACCCGTCTCTGCGGGCGGCGGCGACAAGGCGCTCAGCGGCCAGACCGTCACCGTGGCCGGTGTCTGGTCCGGCAGCGAGCAGAAGAACTTCCAGAAGGTGCTGGACGCCTTCACCGAGAAGACCGGCGCGAAGACCCAGTTCGTGTCGACCGGCGACAACGTCTCCACGGTCGTCGGCAGCAAGATCGAGGGCGGCAACGCGCCCGACGTCGTGATGGTCCCGCAGGTCGGCGTCCTGCAGCAGTTCGCGAAGAAGGGCTGGCTCAAGCCCCTCTCGCCGACCGCCCGGCAGACCATCGACGCCGGCTACGCGCCCGTGTGGAAGAAGTACGGCAGCGTCGACGGCACCCTCTACGGCCTCTACTTCAAGGCCGCCCACAAGTCGACGGTCTGGTACAGCCCCGACGCCCTCACCCAGGCCGGGGTCAAGCCCCCGAAGACGTACGACGAGCTGCTCAAGGCCGGGCACACCGTCTCCGACTCCGGCCTCGCCGCGTTCGCGGTCGCCGGACAGGACGGCTGGACCCTCACCGACTGGTTCGAGAACATCTACCTCTCCCAGGCCGGTCCCGAGAAGTACGACGCCCTCGCCGCGCACAAGTTGCAGTGGACCGACCCCAGCGTGGTGAAGGCGCTCACCACCCTCGGCAAGCTCTTCAAGGACAAGCAGCTGATCGCGGGCGGCCAGAAGGGAGCCCTGAACACCGACTTCCCCGGCTCCGTCGAGAAGGTGTTCGGCCCCAAGCCCGAGGCCGGCATGGTCTACGAGGGCGACTTCGTCGCCGGCGTCGCCCACGACCAGTACGGCAAGACGATCGGCAAGGACGCGGACTTCTTCCCCTTCCCGGCGGTCGGCGGCGGCACGGCACCCGTCGTCAGCGGCGGTGACGCGGCCGTCGTCCTCAAGGACGGCAAGAACGCCAAGGCCGGCATGAAGCTCCTGGAGTACCTGGCCACCCCGGAGGCCGCGGCCGTGTGGGCGAAGGCGGGCGGCTTCCTGTCCCCGAACAAGAAGCTGAACCTCTCCGCGTACGGCGACGACGTCACCCGCGCCACCGCCAAGTCCCTCGTCGGCGCAGGGGACTCGGTCCGCTTCGACATGTCCGACCAGGCACCGGCGGCCTTCGGCGGCACCAAGGGCGCCGGCGAGTGGAAGCTCCTCCAGGACTTCCTGCGCGACCCGTCGGACCCGAAGGGCACGGCGGCCAGGCTCGAAGCCGCCGCGGCCAAGGCCTACCAGGGCTGAGCGGCACACCATGACCGCCACCACTGCCGTGAAACAGCAGGCGGGCCCGCGTCCCGCCGCCGGCCCGGCGCCCGCGCGCCGCGGCCGGCGGCGCGGCCGGCTGATCGCCCTGCTCTTCGTCCTCCCCGCGCTGCTCCTGCTCGGCGCGCTCGTCGTCTACCCGGTGCTGTTCTCCGTCGGCCGCAGCTTCTTCGACGCCTCCGGCACCCGGTTCGTCGGCGGCGACAACTACACCGAGATGTTCCGCGACCCGGCCACCCTGAAGGCCATCCGCAACACCACCATCTGGGTCGTCGTCGCCCCCGCCCTGCTCACCGGCCTCGGCCTGATCCTGGCCGTCCTGGTGGAGAAGGTCCGCTGGGCGACGGCCTTCAAGCTGCTCCTCTTCATGCCGATGGCCGTGTCCTTCCTCGCCGCCGGCATCATCTTCCGCCTCGCCTACGACGAGGACCCGGACAAGGGCGTGCTCAACGCGGCCGTCGTCTCCGTCCACGACGCCTTCACAGGCACATCGACCTACCCGACGGCCCGTGGCCGCACCGGACTGCTCACCCAGGACCGGGACGGCTCCTACCGTACGACCGCCTCGGCGGGCGGCACGGTGACGCTGCCGATGGTCGGCGTGCTGCCCAAGGACCTGCCTGGCAACGCCTCGCCCGCCCGTACGGCGGCGGCACGGAAGGCCGCGCCCGGCGAACTGCGCGGTGTCGTCTACCTGGACTTCACCCCCGGCGGGGGAGGCAGGCAGGGCAAGGTCGACGCCAAGGAGAGCGGCCTGCCCGGCATGAAGGTCGAGGCGGTACGCGACGGCAGGACGGTCGCGAGCGCGACCACCGCCGCCGACGGCTCCTTCCGCTTCTCCGGGCTGACGGCGGGCCCGTACACGGTGAAGCTGCCGGAGTCGAACTTCGCCCCGCCCTACCAGGGCATCTCCTGGCTCGGCCCGACCCTCGTCACCCCCGCGATCATCGGCGCCTACCTGTGGATCTGGACGGGTTTCGCGATGGTCCTGATCGGCGCGGGCCTCTCCACGCTCCCGCGTGACGCCCTGGAGGCCGCCCGGATGGACGGGGCCAACGAGTGGCAGATCTTCCGCCGGATCACCGTCCCGCTCCTCGCGCCCGTGCTCACCGTGGTCTTCGTGACCCTGGTGATCAACGTGATGAAGGTCTTCGACCTCGTCTACATCATCGCGCCCGGCCCGGTGCAGGAGGACGCCACCGTCCTCGCCACCCAGATGTGGCTGGTGTCCTTCGGCGGCGGCAACGACCAGGGCCTCGGCAGCGCCCTCGGCGTGCTCCTGCTGCTCCTGGTGATCCCCGCGATGGTCTTCAACGTCCGCCGTTTCCGCAACAGTCAGCGATGAGGAGTCAGCGATGAACGCAATCAGGCGCGGCCTGGGCAGCGGCCTGGTGCAGGCCTTCCTCGTGGTCGTCGGCCTGGTCTGGCTGACTCCCCTGGCCGGCCTGTTCCTGTCCTCCCTGCGCTCGGCCCAGGACACGGCGAAGGGCGGCTGGTGGACGGCGCTGGCCACTCCCGGCCAGCTGTCCTTCGACAACTACTCGGCGCTGCTGAAGAACGCGGGCATCACGCAGGCCTTCTGGAACACCGTGCTGATCTCGGTGCCGGCCACCACCCTGGTCGTCGTCATCGCGGCCCTCGCCGGATACGCCTTCGCCTGGCTGGACTTCCCGCTGCGGGAACCCCTCTTCCTGCTGGTGGTGGCCCTGTTGGTGGTGCCGGTGCAGATCGGTCTGCTGCCGGTCGCCAAACTCTTCGGCGCGCTGGGCCTGTTCGGCACGATCCCCGGTGTCGTCCTCTTCCACGTCGCCTACGGCCTCCCCTTCGCCGTCTTCCTGCTGCGCAACTACTTCGCGGACATCCCGAAGGAGATGCTGGAGGCGGCACGGATGGACGGCGGCAGCGAATGGCGCATCTTCACGCGTCTCGTCCTGCCGGTGGGCCGCCCGGCCATCGCCTCGCTCGCCATCTTCCAGTTCCTCTGGGTCTGGAACGACATGCTGGTCGCCCTGCTCTTCGCCGACAGCTCCGCCCAGCCCCTGACCGTGGAACTCCAGTCCCAGATCCGCCAGTTCGGCAGCAACATCGACGTCCTCGCCCCGGGCGCGTTCCTGTCGCTGATCGTGCCGGTCGTGGTCTTCTTCGCCTTCCAGCGGCACTTCGTGCAGGGCGTGATGGCGGGGTCGGTGAAATAGCGGCGGCGGGGGCCGAAGCCCCCCCCGCGGCTGCACAGGCACGAGCGTCACGGAGACGCCGGCGGATACAGCGACCTCGGCAGCTGGGAAGCCGCCGCCGAGTCCAGCAGCCACAGCGTGCGCGAGCGGCCGTACGCGCCCGCCGCCGGGGCCTGGATCTCGCCCGCGCCGGACAGGGCGATGGCCACCGCCTCCGCCTTGTCCTCGCCGGCCGCGAGGAGCCAGACCTCGCGGGCCGCGCGGATCGCCGGGAGGGTGAGGGAGATCCGGGTGGGCGGGGGCTTGGGCGCGCCGTGGACGCCGACCACCGTGCGCTCGGTCTCCCGGACCGCGGGCAGCTCGGGGAAGAGCGAGGCCACGTGGGTGTCCGGGCCGACGCCCAGCATGAGGACGTCGAAGGTGGGCACCGCGCCGTGGTTCTCCGGTCCGGCCGCCTTCGCCAGCTCCGCCGCGTACGCCTCCGCCGCCGCCTCCACGTCCGCGCCGTACGGGCCGTCGGAGGCGGGCATGGCGTGCACGCGCTCCGGGGCCACCGGTACGGAGTCCAGCAGCGCCTCGCGGGCCTGCGTGACATTGCGCTCGGGGTCGCCCTCGGGGAGGTAGCGCTCGTCGCCCCACCACAGGTCGAGGCGGCCCCAGTCGATGGCGTCCCGGGCGGGAGCCGCCGCCAGCGCGGCCAGCAGGCCGTTGCCGTTGCGGCCGCCCGTGAGGACCACGGACGCGGTGCCCCGGGAGGCCTGCGCGTCCACGATCTTCGTGATCAGGCGAGCCGCGGCGGCCTGCGCCATCAGTTCCTTGTCGTGGTGGACGACCAGCTGCGGAGTGCTCACTTCGCCGTCGCCTTCCTCGCCGGTGCCTTCTTCGCGGTCTTGGCCGCCGCCTTCTTCGCGGGGGCCTTGGCCGCTTCCCCGACCGGTTCCGGTTCGGCGACCGGCTCGGCCGCGGGCTCAGCCGGAGCCTCGGGCGCCTGCTGCGGAACGGTGTTCAGCCGCTCCACGCCGTAGCGCAGCGCCGACGCGTAGGTGTCGTCCGGGTCCAGCCGGCGCAGCTCCTCCGCGATCAGCTCGGCGGTGTCCCGCCGCTTCAGCGCCACCGCGCGGGCCGGCTGGCCCTCGATGGACAGCGTGGCCAGTGAGCCGTCGGCCCGGTCCAGCACGATCGGGCCCTGGCTGGTGTCCATGCGGACCGCCGTCAGACCGGGGCCGGACGACAGGGAACGCTTCACGGGCACGTCCAGCCGGTCCGCGAGCCACATCGCCAGCAGCTCACAGCTCGGATTGAACTCCTCGCCCTCCACCTCGACGGCCTTCACCTCGCAGGTGACCTGGTCGAGCGCCGCCGCGAGCATGGAACGCCACGGCGTGATCCTCGTCCAGGACAGGTCGGTGTCGCCGGGCGTGTAGGCCGCGGCGCGGGCCGACAGCTCCCGCACCGGCTGCTCGGCCGCGTAGGTGTCGGTGACCCGGCGCTGGGCGAGCGCGCCCAGCGGGTCCTTCGCCGGGTCGAGCGGGGCGTTCACCGGCCACCACACGACGACGGGTGCGTCCGGCAGCAGCAGCGGCAGGACCACCGAGTCGGCGTGGTCCGCGGCCTCGCCGTACAGACGCAGGACGACCGTCTCGCCGGTGCCCGCCTCCGCGCCCACCCGCACCTCGGCGTCCAGACGCGAGGACGTGCGGTCGCGCGGGGAGCGGGAGACCCGCTTGATGACCACGAGCGTGCGCGAGGGGTGCTCGCGCGAGGCGTCGTTGGCGGCCTTCAGGGCGTCGTAGGCGTTCTCCTCGTCGGTGACGATGACGAGGGTCAGCACCATGCCGACGGCGGGTGTGCCGATGGCGCGGCGGCCCTGCACGAGCGCCTTGTTGATCGCTCCGGCGGTGGTGTCGGTCAGGTCTATCTTCATGGCCGGCGCCAGCTCCGTCCGTCTCGTGCGAGCATCTCGTCCGCCTCCACGGGACCCCAGGTGCCCGACTTGTACTGCGCGGGCCTGCCGTGCGTGTCCCAGTACTCCTCGATCGGGTCGAGGATCTTCCAGGACAGCTCGACCTCCTCGGTGCGCGGGAAGAGGTTGGCGTCGCCGAGCAGCACGTCCAGGATCAGGCGTTCGTACGCCTCCGGGCTGGACTCCGTGAACGACTCGCCGTAGGCGAAGTCCATGGAGACGTCCCGGATCTCCATCGAGGTGCCCGGCACCTTGGAGCCGAAGCGGACGGTGACGCCCTCGTCGGGCTGGACGCGGATGACGATCGCGTTCTGGCCCAGCTCCTCGGTCGCCGTCGTGTCGAACGGCGAGTGCGGGGCCCGCTGGAAGACGACCGCGATCTCCGTCACCCGGCGGCCGAGGCGCTTGCCGGTGCGCAGGTAGAAGGGGACGCCCGCCCAGCGGCGGTTGTCGATCTCCAGCTTGACCGCGGCGTAGGTGTCGGTCTTCGACTTCGGGTCGATGCCCTCCTCTTCGAGGTAGCCGATGACCTTCTCACCGCCCTGCCAGCCCGCCGCGTACTGCCCGCGCACGGTGTCGGCGCCCAGGTCCTTCGGCAGCCGGACGGCGCCGAGCACCTTCTCCTTCTCCGCGGCCAGCGCGTCCGCGCCGAAGGAGGCGGGCTCCTCCATGGCCGTGAGGGCCATGAGCTGGAGCAGGTGGTTCTGGATGACGTCCCGGGCGGCGCCGATGCCGTCGTAGTAGCCGGCCCGGCCGCCGATGCCGATGTCCTCGGCCATGGTGATCTGGACGTGGTCCACGAAGGACCGGTTCCAGATCGGCTCGAACATCGTGTTGGCGAAGCGCAGCGCCAGGATGTTCTGGACGGTCTCCTTGCCGAGGTAGTGGTCGATCCGGAAGACCTGCTCCGGCTCGAACACCTCGTGCACGACCTTGTTCAGCTCCTCGGCCGACTTCAGGTCGTGCCCGAACGGCTTCTCGATGACCGCTCGCCGCCAGGAACCGCCGGTCTGGTCGGCCAGACCGTGCTTCTTCAGCTGCTGGATCACCACCGGGAAGGAGCGCGGCGGCACGGACAGGTAGAAGGCGAAGTTGCCGCCCGTGCCCTGTGCCTTGTCCAGCTCCTCGATGGTGGCGCGCAGCCGCTCGAATGCCTCGTCGTCGTCGAAGGTGCCCTGGACGAAGCGCATCCCCTGGATGAGCTGCTGCCAGACCTCCTCGCGGAACGGAGTGCGCGAGTGCTCCTTGACCGCGTCGTGGACGACCTCGGCGAAGTCCTCGTGCTCCCAGTCGCGGCGGGCGAAGCCCACCAGCGAGAAGCCCGGCGGCAGCAGACCCCGGTTGGCGAGGTCGTACACCGCGGGCATCAGCTTCTTGCGCGACAGGTCGCCCGTGACGCCGAAGATGACCAGGCCCGACGGTCCCGCGATACGCGGGAGCCGTCGGTCGGCCGGGTCACGAAGCGGATTCGCTCCGGAACCGGAAACGGGTGACAAATCAGCCCTCCGAAGGGGCGAGGCGCTCAAGCTCCGCCTGGGTGGACTTCAGCAGGTCGGTCCAGGACGCCTCGAACTTCTCGACGCCCTCGTCCTCCAGCACCTGCACGACGTCGTCGTACGAGATGCCGAGCTTCTCCAGCGCGTCGAGGTCGGCGCGCGCCTGCTCGTAGGTGCCGGCGATGGTGTCGCCGGTGATCTCACCATGGTCCTCGGTGGCCTCCAGCGTGGCCTCCGGCATGGTGTTGACCGTGTTCGGGGCGACCAGCTCGGTGACGTACAGGGTGTCCGGGTACGCCGGGTCCTTCACGCCGGTCGACGCCCACAGCGGACGCTGCTTGTTGGCGCCCGCGTTCTCCAGCGCGCTCCACCGGTCCGAGGAGAAGACCTCCTCGTACGCCTGGTAGGCCAGACGCGCGTTGGCGACGGCGGCCTTGCCGCGCAGCGCCTTGGCCTCGTCGGTGCCGATGCCGTCCAGCCGCTTGTCGATCTCGGTGTCCACGCGGGACACGAAGAAGGACGCCACCGAGTGGATCTTCGACAGGTCGAGACCCCGCTCCTTCGCCTTCTCCAGACCGGTCAGGTAGGCGTCCATGACCTTGCGGTAGCGCTCGAGGGAGAAGATCAGCGTGACGTTGACGCTGATGCCGAGGCCGATCGTCTCGGCGATCGCCGGCAGACCCGCCTGGGTGGCCGGGATCTTGATCAGGGTGTTGGGGCGGTCCACCAGCCAGGCCAGCTGCTTGGCCTCGGCGACGGTCGCCTTGGTGTTGTGCGCGAGGCGCGGGTCGACCTCGATGGAGACCCGGCCGTCCTGGCCGTTCGTCGCGTCGAAGACCGGCCGCAGGATGTCGGCGGCGTCCCGGACGTCCGCCGTCGTGATCATGCGGATGGCCTCTTCGACGGTGACCTTGCGGGCCGCGAGGTCCGACAGCTGCTGGTCGTAGCCGTCGCCCTGGGAGATCGCCTTCTGGAAGATCGTCGGGTTGGTGGTGACGCCCACGACGTGCTGCTGGTCGATCAGCTCGGCGAGGTTGCCGGACGTGATCCGCTTGCGCGACAGGTCGTCCAGCCAGATCGCGACGCCTTCCTCGGAGAGGCGCTTGAGTGCGTCTGTCATGGAATTACATCTCCTACGTGTCGTATATGAGCGTCAGCGCTGAGCGTCGGCGAGGGATTCCCGCGCCTTCGCGGCCACGTTCTCCGCGGTGAAGCCGAACTCCTTGAAGAGCACCTTGCCGTCGGCGGAAGCACCGAAGTGCTCCAGGGAAACGATGCGGCCGGCGTCCCCCACGTACTTGTGCCAGGTCAGACCGATGCCCGCCTCGACCGATACTCGGGCCTTCACGGACGGCGGCAGCACGGAGTCCCGGTACCCCTGGTCCTGCTGCTCGAACCACTCGACGGACGGCATCGAGACGACACGCGTGGGCACGCCCTCGGCCTGGAGCCGCTCACGCGCCTCCACGGCCACGTGCACCTCGGAACCGGTGGCGATCAGGATGACCTGCGGCTCGCCGCCTTCGGCCTCGAACAGCACGTAGCCGCCCTTGGCCGCGTCCTCGTTCGGCTCGTACACCGGCACGCCCTGGCGGGTGAGCGCGAGGCCGTGCGGCTGGCCCTTGCCGAACTCCTTGGTCCAGCGCCTCAGGATCTCGCGCCAGGCGATGGCGGTCTCGTTGGCGTCCGCCGGACGCACGATGTTCAGGCCCGGGATCGCGCGCAGCGAGGCCAGGTGCTCGACCGGCTGGTGGGTGGGGCCGTCCTCGCCGAGGCCGATGGAGTCGTGCGTCCACACGAACGTCACCGGCAGGTGCATCAGGGCCGACAGGCGCACCGCGTTGCGCATGTAGTCGGAGAAGACGAGGAAGGTACCGCCGTAGACACGCGTGTTGCCGTGCAGGGTGATGCCGTTCAGCTCCGCGCCCATGGAGTGCTCGCGGATGCCGAAGTGGATGGTGCGGCCGTACGGGTTGGCCTCGGGCAGCGGGTTGCCCTCGGGCAGGAACGAGCTGTCCTTGTCGATGGTGGTGTTGTTCGACCCGGCGAGGTCGGCGGAGCCGCCCCACAGCTCGGGGATCACCGCGCCGAGCGCCTGGAGCACCTTGCCGGACGCGGCACGCGTCGCGACACCCTTGCCGGGCTCGAAGACCGGGAGCTTCTCCTCCCAGCCGGTGGGCAGCTCGCCCTTGCTGATCCGGTCGAACTCGGCGGCCCGCTCCGGGTTGGCCTCCCGCCACTCCTGGAGGGACTTCTCCCACTCGGACTTCGCCTGGGCACCGCGCTCCAGCGCCTTGCGGGTGTGGGCGATGACCTCGTCGGCGACCTCGAACGACTTCTCCGGGTCGAAGCCGAGGACGCGCTTGGTGGCCGCGACCTCGTCCTCGCCCAGCGCCGAGCCGTGCGCGGCCTCGGTGTTCTGGGCGTTCGGGGCCGGCCAGGCGATGATGGAGCGCATCGCGATGAACGACGGCCGGTCCGTGACCTTCTTCGCCTCCTGGATCGCGGCGAAGATCGCCTGCGGGTCCAGGTCGCCGTTCTCCTTGGCCTCCACGCGCTGCACGTGCCAGCCGTAGGCCTCGTACCGCTTGACGGTGTCCTCGGAGACGGCCGTCTCGGTGTCGCCCTCGATCGAGATGTGGTTGTCGTCCCACAGCAGGATCAGGTTGCCGAGCTTCTGGTGGCCGGCCAGCGAGGACGCCTCGGCGGAGATGCCCTCCTGGAGGCAGCCGTCACCGGCGATGCAGTAGATGAAGTGGTCGAAGGGGGACTCGCCGGCCGGCGCCTCGGGGTCGAACAGACCGCGCTCGTAGCGGGCGGCCATCGCCATGCCCACCGCGTTGGCGACACCCTGGCCCAGCGGGCCCGTGGTGGTCTCGACGCCCTTGGTGTGCCCGTACTCCGGGTGACCGGGGGTCTTGGAACCCCACGTCCGGAACGACTTCAGATCGTCCAGCTCCAGGCCGAAGCCGGCCAGGTAGAGCTGGGTGTAGAGGGTCAGGGACGAGTGTCCGGCGGACAGCACGAAGCGGTCGCGGCCGACCCACTCCGGATCCGCCGGGTCGTGCCGCATCACCTTCTGGAAGAGGGTGTAGGCGGCCGGGGCCAGGCTCATCGCCGTACCGGGATGGCCGTTGCCGACCTTCTGTACGGCGTCTGCGGCCAGGACACGGGCGGTGTCCACGGCCCGCTGGTCCAGCTCGGTCCACTCAAGGTCTGTGGTGGTCGGCTTGGTGCTCACCCTGGGTCAGGGCTCCTCTCCACATGTCGGTCGCCGGTCGTCGGGGCATGCGCCCACCCGGCCGCCGGCGTGCTTGTCGCCCGCCGGCCGCTGTCGAGCCTACCCCCGTAAGGACGTGCGTTTTTTCGAGTGTTTCCAGACTGCCGGGAGTCCGCGCGATCCGCCTCCCGACTGGCCGGGAACGGCATTTGGCACATGAATACGGAGCCGGTCATCTGAGCGCTCAATCGAGTGCCGGGACCCCTCTTATGGGGCGTGCGTCAACACGACCCCCACCCCCGCGAAGGGCGGAGTATGGGCAACGTCTAAAGTGGCGTGGTACGCGCGAGCCTTTACCGGGACTTCATACGGGGGGCTTGCTGGGATGTCTCTGTCAGGGGTGTGCGTGACGGCCGTCGAATCCCGTCCTGGGGGCACCTCCCAGGCCCTTAAGGCACTGGGGGAGGGTGTGCTCGGGGGTGCGAGCCAAGGCCCGGTTCATCGGCCGTTCGGGGCCCGTGTCAAGGCGTTCGTGGCGCTGACCAAGCCGCGGATCATCGAGCTGCTGCTCATCACCACCGTTCCGGTGATGTTCCTGGCGCAGCAGGGCGTGCCCGACCTCAAGCTGGTCCTGCTCACCTGCGTCGGCGGCTATCTGTCGGCGGGCGGCGCCAACGCGCTGAACATGTACATCGACCGGGACATCGACGCCCTGATGGACCGCACCTCGCAGCGGCCCCTGGTGACCGGCATGGTCAGCCCTGCCGAGTGCCTGGTCTTCGGCATCACCCTCGCGGTCGTCTCGACGCTGCTGTTCGGCCTCACCGTCAACTGGCTGAGCGCCTGGCTCTCGCTCGGCGCGCTCCTCTTCTACGTCGTCGTCTACACGATGCTCCTCAAACGGCGTACGTCGCAGAACATCGTGTGGGGCGGCATCGCGGGCTGCATGCCCGTGCTCATCGGCTGGTCGGCCGTGACGAACTCGCTCTCCTGGGCGCCGGTCGTCCTCTTCCTGGTGATCTTCTTCTGGACCCCGCCGCACTACTGGCCGCTGTCCATGAAGGTGAAGGAGGACTACGCGCGCGTGGGCGTGCCGATGCTGCCGGTCATCGCCTCCAACAAGGTCGTGGCCCGGCAGATCGTCCTCTACAGCTGGGTCATGGTCGCCGTCTCCCTGCTCCTCACCCCCCTCGGCTACACCGGCTGGTTCTACACAGCGGTCGCGCTGGCCGCCGGCGGATGGTGGCTGTGGGAGGCGCACGCGCTGCAGAACCGGGCCAAGGCCGAGGTCACGGGCGGGAAGCTGAAGGAGATGCGGCTGTTCCACTGGTCGATCACCTATGTGTCGCTGCTGTTCGTGGCGATCGCGGTGGACCCGTTCCTGCGCTGAGGCCCGCCGGGCGCATGTCACAGCAGCCTGCTCTCGCCAGTCGATCTACTCGTCGGTAGCATCCTGGTCATGGCAGACACGCAGCAGGTTGACGCGAGGGCCGAGCGCAAGGTGGCCAGGCTCGCCCGGGAGATCAACGCCTTCTCCAAGGCCCACGGCGGTGCCGAGGGCCAGGTGGCCCACATCGGCGAACGCGGCGCCCGCATCGTCCTCGTCGGCGAGGACGGGGGCTGGGGCGACCTGGTGGCCCCCAGCACCGAGATCGCCCAGCGGGCGGTGGAGAAGGCCGGCATCACCGTCCACGAGTCCTTCGACGGCGAGTTCGCCGCCAAGGTGCGGACGGGCCCGTACGAGTGGAAGCGGATGGCCGGCATTCAGGTAGGCGGCTGAGCGGCGCCCCCGGAGGGGCGCGGGCCGTATCGACACGGGGCTTCGCCGCGTGGGCGCGGCCGGTCGCATACGGCCTGAAGTCGCCACATCACCCGCAGCTCCGGGCTCATCCGCGACCTCGGACCCCGTTCACCCGTTAGGCCGGTCAAAGCCAGCGCACGCGGGGAGACCGGGATGATCGATACGCCGTCCCTCGTGGACCAGTACTGCCACGGCGTACTGCGCACGGAACTGGGCCTCGGCACCTTCGAGGCCCAGCTGGCCCGCACGGAGGGACCCCCGGCCCCGGGCACCACCCTCTTCGACACCCAGACCGGCTTCGCCGTACGGCGCTGGTGCCCGCCCCTGCTCGGCCTCGAACCGCACTGCCCGCCCGCCCGCTACCTGGCCCGGCGCCGCGAACTGGGCGCCCTGGAGTCCGGCCGCAGGCTGCTGCGCGGCAGCGGTATCACGATGTACCTGGTCGACACGGGGCTGCCCGGCGACCTCACCGGCCCCGCCGAACTGGCCTCCGCGGCGGCGGCCCAGGCCCGCGAGATCGTCCGGCTCGAACCGCTCGCGGAGCAGGTCGCCGACACCTCCGGCACGGTCGAGTCCTTCCTCGCCAACCTCGCCGAGTCGGTGCACGGGGCCGCGGCCACCGCCGTCGCCTTCACCTCCGTCGCGGGCCTGAGGCACGGCCTGGCCCTCGCGCCGGAGCCGCCGGGGCCGGGGGAGGTGCGGGGCGCGGCGGGCCGCTGGCTGGCCGGACGGCGCGCCGGCGGCCCGCTCACCGACCCCGTCCTGCTGCGGCACCTGCTGTGGATCGCCGTCGCCTCCGGCCTGCCCCTGCAACTGCACGCGGGCCTCGGCGAGCCCGGCTCCCGCATCGACCGTACGGACCCGGTGCTGCTCACCGACTTCGTCCGGGCCACCGCCGGGCTCGGCACCGACCTCGTCCTGCTGCACGGCTATCCGTACCACCGCCACACCGCCCACCTGGCCGGTGTCTTCCCGCACGTCTACGCCGACTCGGGCGCCGCGCTCCTGCGCACCGGCGCCCGGGCGGCCGCGGTCCTCGCCGAGATCCTGGAACTGGCCCCCTTCGGCAAGATCCTCTTCTCCACCGGCGCACAGGGCCTGCCGGAACTCCATGTCGTCGGCGCCCGCCTCTTCCGGGAGGCGCTGGGCCGCGTGCTGGGCAACTGGGTCGCCGAGGGCGCCTGGTCCCTGGAGGACGCCCAGCGGGTGGCGAAGATGATCGCGGCGGACAACGCGCGACGGGTGTACGGGCTCGGGTGAGCCGTCCAGACTGAGCGGATGACGACCGCGTCCCTGCTCGACGGGTTCCTGCACGCCCTGCTGCCCCTGCGGCCCCGCGCCGTCTGGGCGCACGGCTCACTGGCCGGCGGCGACTACCAGGAGGGCCGCAGCGATCTCGACCTGATCGCCGTCCTGCCGGACCCGCCGACCCTGGGGACGGTACGACGGCTCGTGGCGCTGCACCGCAGACAGCGGAGGGAGCCCCTCGCGGCGAAGCTCCACTGCAGCTACCTCACCCCGGCCACCCTGCACGACGTGGACCGCTCGCACCTCACCTGGGCGCACGGACGGGTGACGCGCCGCCCGGTCACCCCCGTGACCCGGCGCGAGCTGCACGCCTTCGGCCGGGTGCTGCACGGGGAGCCACCGGCCGGGCTGCTCCCGCCGGTACCGGACCGCCAGCTGGCCGACTTCGTCGTACGCGACCAGCGCGACTTCTGGCGGCCGGCGGTGGACAAGGCCCGGCTGTGGCGGCAGGACATCTGGGTCGACCTGGGCCTGCTGACCTTCGCCCGGGCCACCGTGACCCTGCGCGAGGGCCGGCTGATCTCCAAGCGGGAGGCCCTGAGCGAGCTTGCCGCGCTGGGTGCTCCGGCGGAGGTCGTCGAGGACATCACCCGCCGCCGCTACGCCACCCCGGCCCCGGCGACCACCGACTGGCTCACCCGCCGGGCCGAGCTGACCCGCGGCTATCTGGGGCCGGCGATCGATGCCCTCGTCACCACGTACGGGTGACTCACGCGCGCGTGCCGACCGGCACCCCGGCCGACGGGCCCGGCAGGTCCAGGGCGGCTTCCGGGCGCTCGCGCAGCGACAGCAGGACGCGCAGGGTGGCGATCCAGATCAGGCACGAGCCGAGCATGTGCAGGGCGACCAGGACCTCGGGCAGGTGCGTGAAGTACTGCACGTAACCGATCACGCCCTGGGCCAGCAGTACGATGAACAGCTCACGCGTCCGGGCCAGGGGGCCCTTCGGCGCGTCGACCGCCTTCAGGACGAACCACAGGGCGAACGTCAGCGTCACCACGATCCAGGCGAGCACCGCGTGCAGCTTGGCGACCGTCTCCCAGTCGATCGGGATGCGGTCGACCTCGCTGGAGTCGCCGGCGTGCGGCCCGGCCCCCGTCACCACCGTGCCGACCGCGATGAGCAGCACGGACGCCAGTACCAGGAACCACACCAGCTGCCGCACCGCCTTGCCGACCAGCGGACGCGGAGCCTCGTCGCCCTCCCGCGCGCGCTGCCACATCACCGTGGCGATGGCGATCAGGGCGGTGGAGAGCAGGAAGTGCGCGGCGACGGTGTACGGGTTCAGGCCGACCAGGACGACGATGCCGCCGAGCACGGCGTTGCCCATGACCACCCAGAACTGGGCCCAGCCCAGCCGGGTCAGGCCGCGCCGCCACGGCTTCTGGGCCCGGGCCGCGATGATCGCCCAGCCGACGGCCGCGCACAGCACGTACGTCAGCATGCGGTTGCCGAACTCGATGACCCCGTGGAAGCCCATGGCCCGGGTGGTGGTCAGGGAGTCGTCGGTGCAGGTGGGCCAGGTCGGGCAGCCGAGGCCCGAGCCGGTCAGGCGGACGGCGCCGCCGGTCACGACGATGACCACCGACATCACGAGCGCGGCGAGCGCCGCCCGCCGGACGGTCCGGGGATCCGGTGTCCAGCGGTCGGCGATGAAGGCGAGCGGGTTGCGCAGGGCGGCTTCGGCGTCGGCGCGGTTCAGCTTTGGCACGCGCACCATCGTAGGCCGCCGCTTGTGCACGCGTTCACGAGGGTCCGCCCCGACGCGTGCGGCATGGGTCACTCCCAGCGGAAGAACTTCCCGGCCGCGGCGAGGCCGGCCACCGCCCAGACGGCGAGGATGCCCAGGTCGCCCCAGGGCATGCCGGCGCCGTGCTGGAGCACGTCCCGCAGGCCGTCCGACAGGGCGGAGATCGGCAGCAGGCCCAGGACCTGTTCACCCGTCGAGCCGAACTTCTCCAGCGGCACGATGACCCCGCCGCCGACGAGCAGCAGCAGGAAGACCAGGTTGGCGGCGGCCAGCGTCGCCTCCGCCTTCAGCGTGCCCGCCATCAGCAGGCCGAGCCCGGAGAAGGCGGCGGTGCCGACGACGAGCAGCAGCAGGACGGCGGCCGGGTTGCCGTGCGGGGACCAGCCCAGCGCGAAGGCGATGACGGTCAGCAGGACGACCTGGAGGACCTCCGTGACCAGCACGGACGCCGTCTTCGCGGTCATCAGGGCCCAGCGGGGCAGCGGCGAGGAGGCGAGCCGCTTCAGCACGCCGTAGCGGCGCTCGAAGCCGGTGGCGATGGCCTGGCCGGTGAACGCCGTCGACATCACGGCCAGGGCCAGGACGCCGGGGGCGAGGAAGCCGACCGCCGGGCCCTTGCCGGTGTCGACGATGTCGACCGAGCTGAAGAGCACCAGCAGCAGGGTCGGGATGACGACCGTCAGCAGCAGCTGCTCGCCGTTGCGCAGCAGCATCTTCGTCTCCAGCGCCGCCTGCGCCGCGATCATGCGGGGGAGCGGGGCGGCTCCGGGCTTCGGGGTGTACGTACCCGCCGTGGTCACGAGCGCAGCTCCTTGCCGGTCAGCTCAAGAAAGACGTCCTCCAGCGTGTGCCGCTCCACCGAGATGCGGTCGGGCATCACCCCGTGCTGGGCGCACCAGGACGTCACCGTGGCCAGCAGCTGGGGGTCGACCTTGCCGACGACCCGGTAGGAGCCCGGGGTCAGCTCGGCGGCCGTGCAGTCGGCCGGGAGCGCCTTGAGCAGGGAGCCGACGTCGAGGCCGGGGCGGCCGGAGAAGCGCAGGGTGTTCTCGGCGCCGCCCTTGCACAGCTCCTCCGGGGAGCCCTGGGCGATGACCCGGCCGCCGTCGATGATCGCGACGTCGTCGGCGAGCTGTTCGGCCTCGTCCATGTGGTGCGTGGTGAGGATCACCGAGACGCCGTCGGCGCGCAGGTCCCTGACCAGGTCCCAGGTGGCCCGGCGGGCCTGCGGGTCGAGTCCGGCGGTCGGCTCGTCCAGGAACACCAGCTCGGGGCGGCCCACGACGGCCATGGCGAGCGCGAGCCGCTGCTGCTGGCCGCCGGACAGCCGGCGGTAGCCGGTCCGGCCGCAGGAGCCGAGACCGAGGCGCTCGACGAGGGCGTCGACGTCCAGCGGGTGCGCGTGCAGCTTCGCCATGTGGCGCAGCATCTCCTCGGCCCGGGCCCCGGAGTACACGCCTCCGGACTGGAGCATCACGCCGATGCGGGGGCGCAGCTCGGCGGACTGCCGTACCGGGTCGAGGCCCAGGACGCGCACCGTGCCCGAATCCGGCTTCCGGTACCCCTCGCAGGTCTCGACCGTGGTCGTCTTCCCCGCCCCGTTGGGGCCGAGTACGGCGGTCACGCCCGGCTGGGCCACCAGGTCGAGGCCGTCCACCGCGGTCTTCGTGCCGTACCGCTTCACCAGGGCCTGGACCTGGACCACGGGCTCACTTCGCATGGGTCCAGAGTCTAGGTACGCCGTCCGGTGCTCAGGCGTGGGGGTGGCGGAAGTCCTCCTCACGGGGCCGGTGCAGGGGCAGCCACCGTTCGGCGTAGGACACGGCGTCCGCGACCGGGAACAGCCGGACGTCGGCCGCACCCACCTTTCCCCGCACGACCGGCCGGTCCCGCTCGAAGTCGTGCCCCAGTTCGTCGAACCGGTCGGAGGTGATCGATACCTCGGTCACCGTCTCCCAGCCGCCGCCGGGAGCGGGCCGGCCGACCTCGACGCGGGGCGCGGGTATCCGGTACTCGGCGAGGTGGAAGGCGGTGCAGGAGTCGTAGCCCGCGCCGAGCAGCAGGACCCGGGCGCCCAGCTTCTCCAGCCGGGCGAGGGGGCTCTGCTCGCCGAGCCGGCAGTCGGTGGCGTGGCCGTCGGTGATCTCCCGCGCGCGGGGGCCGACGGCCGCGAAGGAGGTCTGCGGGTGGGCGCTGCGCAGGGCGCCCGGCCAGGTGCGCACGGTCTCCGGGATCACGCCGACCCCGAGGGAGGGGGTGATCAGCGGGTCGTACGGCGGCATGGTGGCGCGGATCCGGTCCCACCACTCCTCGGGCACCGGCGGGTTGGACCAGACGGCCGGATCGGACTGGCCGCCCGTCTGGGTGGGGACGACGAGCGTGCCCGACGGACCGAGCGCGTCCAGGAGGCCCTGGACGACCGCGACCGCGCGTCCGTTGACCCAGCCGAGGGAGCTGAGCGAGGAGTGCACGAGGAGGGTCTCACCGGTTTGGACACCGAGCAGTCTCAGCTGTGCGGCGATGCCGTCCCGGGTGACAAGAGGGCCGGTCGGAGGCGGTGTGGGCATGGTTCGGGAGTCTTCCGGACGGGCGCGCGGGGCGCTACCGAATTGCAGCTGCCGGGGGCCCGGACGATCGATCGGGTGATCGTTTCCGCAGGTCGGATTAGGTATGCCTAAGTGACGCAGGGCACCGTCGGGTGATCCGGACGGCGCTTGTCAGGCTCCGCGGAATTACGCAACAATGGCGTTGTGAAAAACGTCGGCGAGGCTCGGGAGACCCCCACGGGGTCCCCTCAGGAGGAGCTAGCGACCGGTGAGCGTTCGACGCGCAACCGGGTCGCGCGCTCCATCCTGGACCACGGGCCGTCGACCGTCGCCGAACTCGCCGGCCGGCTGGGACTGACCCAGGCGGCCGTCCGGCGTCACCTGGACGCGCTGGTCGCCGACGACGTCGTGGAGGCCCGCGAGCAGCGGGTGTACGGCACGCGCACGCGTGGCCGCCCCGCGAAGGTCTTCGCGCTCACCGACTGCGGCCGGGACGCCTTCGACCAGTCGTACGACAAGCTCGCCGTGGACGCGCTCCGCTGGATCGCCGAGCAGGGGGGCGGCCCCGAGGCGGTCGCCGCCTTCGCCCGCGCCCGGATCGCCGCCCAGGCGAGCGCGTACCGCGCGGCGATCGAGGCCGCGACCCCGGACAAACGCGCCGAAGCGCTGGCCAAGGCCTTGAGCGCCGACGGGTACGCTGCTACGGCGCGCAGCGCACCGGTCGGCGAGCAGCTCTGCCAGCACCACTGCCCGGTCGCCCACGTCGCGGAACAGTTCCCGCAGCTGTGCGAGGCGGAGACGGAGATCTTCGCCGAGCTGCTGGGCACCCACGTCCAACGACTGGCGACCATCGCGCACGGCGACGGCGTCTGCACGACGTTCATCCCCAAGATTTCCACTGACGCACCTGCAAGCACGGCCGGGAGGAACCCCGCATGACTCTCCCCACGGAGACTGCCCACCCTGAGCTGGAGGGCCTGGGCAAGTACGAATACGGCTGGGCCGACTCCGACGTGGCCGGTGCCTCCGCCAGGCGCGGCCTCAACGAGGACGTCGTCCGCGACATCTCGGGCAAGAAGTCCGAGCCGGAGTGGATGACCAAGCTGCGCCTGAAGGGCCTGAAGCTCTTCGAGAAGAAGCCGATGCCGAACTGGGGCTCGGACCTCTCGGGCATCGACTTCGACAACATCAAGTACTTCGTGCGCTCCACGGAGAAGCAGGCGGAGTCCTGGGAGGACCTGCCCGAGGACATCAAGAACACCTACGACAAGCTGGGCATCCCGGAGGCCGAGAAGCAGCGCCTCGTCGCCGGTGTCGCCGCCCAGTACGAGTCGGAGGTCGTCTACCACCAGATCCGCGAGGACCTGGAGGAGCAGGGCGTCATCTTCCTCGACACCGACACCGCGCTGAAGGAGCACCCGGAGCTCTTCAAGGAGTACTTCGGCACGGTCATCCCGGCCGGCGACAACAAGTTCGCCGCGCTGAACACCGCCGTCTGGTCCGGCGGCTCCTTCATCTACGTCCCGCCGGGCGTCCACGTCGAGATCCCGCTCCAGGCCTACTTCCGCATCAACACGGAGAACATGGGCCAGTTCGAGCGGACCCTGATCATCGTCGACGAGGGTGCCTACGTCCACTACGTCGAGGGCTGCACCGCGCCGATCTACAAGTCGGACTCGCTGCACTCCGCGGTGGTCGAGATCATCGTCAAGAAGAACGCCCGCTGCCGCTACACGACCATCCAGAACTGGTCGAACAACGTCTACAACCTGGTCACCAAGCGCGCCGTGGCCTACGAGGGCGCGACCATGGAGTGGATCGACGGCAACATCGGCTCCAAGGTGACGATGAAGTACCCGGCCGTCTACCTGATGGGCGAGCACGCCAAGGGCGAGACCCTGTCCATCGCCTTCGCGGGCGAGGGCCAGCACCAGGACGCGGGCGCCAAGATGGTCCACATGGCGCCGAACACGTCGTCCAACATCGTGTCGAAGTCGGTCGCGCGCGGCGGCGGCCGTACGTCCTACCGCGGTCTGATCGAGATCGGCGAGGGCGCCGCCGGGTCGAAGTCGAACGTGCTCTGCGACGCGCTGCTGGTCGACACCATCTCCCGGTCGGACACGTACCCGTACGTCGACGTCCGCGAGGACGACGTGTCCATGGGCCACGAGGCCACCGTCTCCAAGGTCTCCGAGGACCAGCTCTTCTACCTGATGAGCCGCGGCCTCTCCGAGGACGAGGCCATGGCGATGATCGTGCGCGGCTTCGTCGAGCCGATCGCCAAGGAACTGCCGATGGAGTACGCGCTGGAGCTCAACCGGCTGATCGAGCTGCAGATGGAGGGCGCGGTCGGTTAATCACCGGTCCGCACCCCCCGTCAAGCCCACACGTAAGAAAGCGAGCATTACGACAGCCATGGCTGAGGCCCAGAACATCCCCGTGGGATCCACCACCGCGGGCTCGATCGCGGTCGCCGCGGAGTCGACCGTCGTCTCGCGCATGAGCGCGCCCCCGTCCTTCGACGTCGCGGACTTCCCGGTCCCGCACGGCCGCGAGGAGGAGTGGCGGTTCACCCCGCTGGAGCGTCTGCGCGGCCTGCACGACGGCACCGCCGTCGCGAACGGCGACGGCGTGAAGGTCGACGTCCAGGCCCCTGAGGGCGTCACCGTCGAGACCGTCGGCCGCGACGACGCGCGCCTCGGCAAGGCGGGCACCCCCGTGGACCGCGTCGCCGCCCAGGCGTACTCCGCCTTCGAGAAGGCCTCGGTCGTGACCGTCCCCAAGGAGACCGTCCTCACCGAGCCGATCCGCATCGCCGTGCACGGCCAGGGCGGCACCGCCTTCGGCCACCAGGTGATCGAGCTGGGCGCCTTCGCCGAGGCCGTCGTCGTCATCGACCACACCGGTGACGCGGTGCTCGCCGCCAACGTCGACTACATCCTCGGTGACGGTGCCAAGCTGACCGTCGTCTCCGTCCAGGACTGGGACGACAAGGCCGTCCACGTCGCCCAGCACAACGCGCTGGTCGGCCGGGACGCCTCCTTCAAGTCCGTGGTCGTGACCTTCGGCGGTGACGTGGTCCGCCTGCACCCGCGCGTGGAGTACGCCGGCCCCGGCGGCGAGGCCGAGCTGTTCGGCCTGTACTTCACCGACGCCGGGCAGCACCAGGAGCACCGCCTGCTGGTCACCCACAACACCCCGCACTGCAAGTCGAACGTCGTCTACAAGGGCGCGCTCCAGGGCGACGACGCGCACGCGGTCTGGATCGGTGACGTGCTCATCGAGGCCAGGGCCGAGGGCACGGACACCTACGAGATGAACCGCAACCTGGTCCTCACGGACGGCGCGCGCGTCGACTCGGTGCCGAACCTGGAGATCGAGACCGGCGAGATCGTCGGCGCCGGGCACGCCTCCGCCACCGGCCGCTTCGACGACGAGCAGCTCTTCTACCTGATGGCCCGCGGCATTCCGGAGCACGAGGCCCGCCGCCTCGTGGTCCGCGGCTTCTTCGCCGAGCTGGTCCAGCAGATCGGTGTCGCCGACATCGAGGAGCGCCTGCTGGCCAAGATCGAGGAAGAGCTGGAGGCTTCGGTCGCATGACGTCGTTCGTACGCGCCTGTGGGCTGAGCGAGCTGGAGGAGGACACCCCGAAGCGGGTGGAACTCGACGGCACGCCGGTCTCGGTCGTGAAGACCGAGGGCGAGGTGTTCGCGATCCACGACATCTGCTCCCACGCGAACGTCTCCCTCTCCGAGGGCGAGGTGGAGGACTGCCAGATCGAGTGCTGGCTGCACGGCTCCGCCTTCGACCTGCGCACCGGCAAGCCGTCCGGCCTCCCCGCGACGCGCCCCGTCCCCGTATACCCCGTAAAGATCGAAGGGGACGACGTTCTCGTCTCCCTCACCCAGGAGTCCTGAGGCACCCATGGCAACGCTTGAAATCCGAGACCTGCACGTCACCGTCGAGGCCGACAACGCCACGAAGGAGATCCTCAAGGGCGTCGACCTCACCGTGAAGCAGGGCGAGACGCACGCCATCATGGGCCCCAACGGCTCCGGCAAGTCGACCCTCGCCTACTCCCTCGCGGGTCACCCGAAGTACACGATCACCAGCGGCACCGTACTGCTCGACGGCGAGGACGTCCTGGAGATGTCCGTCGACGAGCGCGCCCGCGCGGGCCTGTTCCTGGCGATGCAGTACCCGGTCGAGGTCCCCGGCGTCTCGGTCTCCAACTTCCTGCGCACCTCCGCCACCGCCATCCGCGGCGAGGCCCCCAAGCTGCGCACCTGGGTGAAGGAGGTCAAGGAGGCCATGGAGCGCCTCAACATGGACCCGTCCTTCGCCGAGCGCAACGTCAACGAGGGCTTCTCCGGCGGTGAGAAGAAGCGCCACGAGATCCTTCAGCTGGAGCTGCTCAAGCCGAAGGTCGCGATCCTGGACGAGACCGACTCCGGCCTGGACGTCGACGCGCTCCGCATCGTCTCCGAGGGCGTCAACCGCGTCCGCGAGACCGGCGAGGTCGGCACCCTGCTGATCACGCACTACACGCGCATCCTGCGCTACATCAAGCCCGACTTCGTCCACGTCTTCTCCGCCGGCCGGATCGTGGAGTCCGGCGGCGCCGAGCTGGCCGACAAGCTGGAGGACGAGGGCTACGAGGCATACACGAAGGGTGGCGCATCCGCGTGACACAGCTGCCGGGCCTCCTCGACACCGAGGCGATCCGCAAGGACTTCCCCGTCCTGGACCGGCTGGTCCACGACGACAAGAAGCTCGTGTACCTGGACAACGCGGCGACCTCCCAGAAGCCGCGCCAGGTACTGGACGCCCTGAGCGAGTACTACGAGCGCTACAACGCCAACGTCCACCGCGGTGTGCATGTGCTCGCCGAGGAGGCCACGGCGCTGTACGAGGGCGCGCGCGACAAGGTCGCCGCGTTCATCAACGCGCCGAGCCGCGACGAGGTGATCTTCACCAAGAACGCCTCCGAGTCGCTGAACCTCGTGGCGAACATGCTGGGCTGGGCCGACGAGCCCTACCGGGTGGACCACGAGACCGAGATCGTCATCACGGAGATGGAGCACCACTCCAACATCGTGCCGTGGCAGCTGCTGGCGCAGCGCACGGGCGCGAAGCTGAAGTGGTTCGGCCTCACGGACGACGGCCGTCTCGACCTGTCGAACATCGACGAGATCATCACCGAGAAGACGAAGATCGTCTCCTTCGTGCTGGTGTCCAACATCCTGGGCACGGTCAACCCGGTCGAGACGATAATCCGCCGCGCCCAGGAGGTCGGCGCCCTCGTCTGCATCGACGCCTCCCAGGCCGCCCCGCACATGCCGCTGGACGTGCAGGCCCTGCAGGCCGACTTCGTGGCCTTCACCGGCCACAAGATGTGCGGCCCGACCGGCATCGGCGTCCTCTGGGGCCGCCAGGAACTGCTGGAGGACCTGCCTCCGTTCCTCGGCGGCGGCGAGATGATCGAGACGGTCTCGATGCACTCCTCGACGTACGCCCCCGCCCCGCACAAGTTCGAGGCGGGCACGCCCCCGATCGCCCAGGCGGTCGGCCTCGGCGCGGCGATCGACTACCTCCAGTCGATCGGCATGGACAAGATCCTCGCCCATGAGCACGCGCTGACGCAGTACGCGGTGCGGCGCCTGGCGGAGGTTCCCGACCTGAGGATCATCGGCCCGACGACGGCCGAGGACCGCGGGGCGGCGATCTCCTTCACCCTCGGGGACATCCACCCGCACGACGTGGGCCAGGTCCTGGACGAGCAGGGCATCGCGGTCCGCGTCGGCCACCACTGCGCCCGTCCGGTCTGCCTCCGCTACGGAATTCCCGCGACCACGCGAGCGTCGTTCTATCTGTACTCCTCGCCGGCCGAGATCGACGCTCTGGTCGACGGCCTGGAGCACGTACGGAACTTCTTCGGCTGAGAGGCGTGAGCTGAGACCGTGAAGCTGGACTCGATGTACCAGGACGTCATCCTGGACCACTACAAGAACCCGCACGGGCGTGGTCTCAGGGATGGCGACGCCGAGGTGCACCATGTGAACCCGACCTGCGGCGACGAGATCACCCTGCGCGTGAGGTACGACGGCACGAAGATCGAGGACGTCTCGTACGAGGGCCAGGGCTGCTCGATCAGCCAGGCGAGCGCCTCCGTGCTCAACGAGCTTCTCGTCGGCAAGGACCTGGCCGAGGCGCGGAAGATCCAGGAGACCTTCCTGGAGCTGATGCAGTCCAAGGGCAAGATCGAACCCGACGACGCGATGGAGGAGGTGCTGGAGGACGCGGTCGCGTTCGCCGGTGTCTCCAAGTACCCCGCGCGGGTCAAGTGCGCCCTCCTGAGCTGGATGGCGTGGAAGGACGCGACGGCCCAGGCGCTGGGTGGCGCCGACGCCGAAAGGAAGACGGCATGACCGACACCGCAGAGATGAAGCCGGTCTCGGAGGAAGAACTCCGCGAGGCCCTGATGGACGTGGTCGACCCCGAGCTGGGCATCGACGTCGTCAACCTCGGCCTGATCTACGGCATCCACATCGACGACTCCAACGTGGCCACGGTCGACATGACCCTGACCTCGGCGGCCTGCCCGCTGACGGACGTGATCGAGGACCAGGCCAAGTCCGCCACGGACGGCCTCGTCAACGAACTCCGCATCAACTGGGTCTGGATGCCGCCGTGGGGCCCCGACAAGATCACGGACGATGGCCGCGAGCAGCTTCGGGCGCTCGGGTTCAACGTCTGACACACAGCCTGTGACAGGGGCCGTGGCCATGTGCCACGGCCCCTTTCGCGTGCTCAGGTTCCGCGTGCTCAGGCGAGCCCGTCCACCAACCGGAACGCGGAGTCCGCGCGGTAGAGGTCCGTGTTCTGGTACGGGTCCAGTCTCAGCTGGAAGTTCTGGTGGCGGAGGAAGCGGCCGGGGTAGTTCAGCGACTCCAGTGTGACGGCGCCGGTGTGGGCGGAGGGGCGGGGGCAGAACGTGGCGTCCTGGGCGAAGAGGCGGGAGCCGTCGTCGGGTTCGTTGCGGAGCAGGAAGTCGCGGTGGCGCAGGTAGCCGCCGTCGGCCGTGGCGAAGGACCAGCAGCGGGTGTCGGCCAGGCCCTTGACGCGGGTGAAGGTGGCGGCGCGACGGGCCGGGGCCGAGGTGGCGGGGTCGAGCTTCACCCGGCCGTCACTGAGGTGCCAGTAGCGGTCGGGGTAGTTGACGGAGCGGACGGAGGTCCCGTGCTCCACCGGCTTCGGGGAACTCGCCGAGGGCGTGGGGGACGTGGCGGGCGTGTGCCGGGGGCGGGCGGGGGACGCGGGTGTCTCAGGGGAAGAGGGCGGCTGTGACGGTCTCTCCTCCTCGTTCTCAGCGGGAGCCGGTGGGGTGGACGGGGTGGCGAAGGAGAGCAGGCCGGGTCCGTCGTCCGGTGGGGTGATGGGCGCGGCGGGGGTTCTCCGTTCCGCCGGCTCGTCGTTCATGGTGATGGCGGTTACGCAGGCGGCCACGGTTGCCAGGGCCAGTGCGGCGGCCAGCCGGAGTCTTCGGGCGCGGGGGGTGTTTGCGGGCACGGGCCCGCACAGTAGTGGAGGCGGAAGCCGGCCGTGGGCCGTTTCAGTGAGCGGTTTCCATGAAGCTGAAACTTTCTTGGCGCGCACGGCCGCACGCCCTCGTTGTGTACGCTCGTACATATGGGGTATCTGCTGCTCTCCGGTGCCATCGCCGCCGAGGTCGCCGCCACGACGGCGATGAAGTACAGCGAGGGATTCAGCCGGCTCTGGCCCTCGCTCGTGACCGCTCTGGGGTATGTCGTCTCGTTCGCGCTGCTCGCCCAGACGCTGAAGACCGTGGGGATCGGTACGGCGTACGCGATCTGGTCCGGCGTCGGCACCGCGACCATCGCCGTCCTCGGTCTGCTGCTGTTCGGCGAGGGGCTGAGTCTGACCAAGGTCGCCGGGATCCTGCTGATCATCGGGGGAGTGGTGGTGCTGAACCTGGGCGGGGCGACGCACTGATGCCGCGCCGCTACGACCCCGGGCGCCGGCAGCGGATCATCGACGCGGCGATCCGCGTGGCCGGCCGGGACGGCATCGCAGGGCTGAGCCACCGTACGGTCGCCGCCGAGGCGGACGTACCGCTCGGCTCCACGACGTACCACTTCGCCACCCTCGAAGAGCTGCTGGTGGCCGCGCTGCGGCAGGCGAACGAGGGGTTCGGCCGGGTGCTGGCCGAGCTGCTGCCGGAGGGCGGCGGCGAGGGCGACCTCGCCGCGGATCTCGCCCGGGCGCTCGGGGAGTGGCTGGCGGGCGAGCGCACCGGCGTGGAGCTGGAGTACGAGCTGTACCTGGCGGCGCTGCGCCGCCCGGCGCTGCGTCCCGTCGCCGCGGAGTGGACCGAGCAGGCCGCCGCGCTGCTGGCCCGCCGCACGGACCCGGTCACGGCGCGGGCCCTGCTGGCGCTGATGGACGGCATCTGCCTCCAGGTGCTGCTGACGGGCGGTTCCTACGACGAGGAGTACGCGCGTGCCGCACTGGCTCGGCTGATCCCCTGAAACCGCGCCCGGCACGTGAGACGCGGTTCGCCCTCACCACCCCGCCCACGTTAGGTTTTCTTCCATGACCGAGTCTGCAACCCGTACCACCGGCGCTGTCGCCGCCGGCCTCGCCACGATCGCCTCCGACGGCACCGTTCTCGACACCTGGTTCCCGGCCCCCGAGCTGGTCGAGGAGCCGGGTCCGGCCGGCACCGAGCGGCTGACCGCCGAGCAGGCGGCCGAGCTGCTGGGCGGCGGCGCGACCGCGGCGACCGGACCGGACGCCCGCCGGGGCGTCGAGGTGGTCGCGGTCCGCACGGTCATCGCCTCGCTGGACGAGAAGCCGCTCGACGCCCACGACGTCTACCTGCGCCTGCACCTGCTCTCGCACCGCCTGGTCAAGCCCCACGGCCAGAACCTGGACGGCATCTTCGGCCACCTCGCCAACGTCGCCTGGACCTCGCTCGGCCCGGTGGCCGTGGACGACATCGAGAAGGTGCGCCTGAACGCCCGCGCCGAGGGCCTGCACCTCCAGGTGACCTCGATCGACAAGTTCCCGCGCATGACCGACTACGTCGCCCCGAAGGGCGTGCGCATCGCCGACGCCGACCGGGTCCGCCTCGGCGCGCACCTCGCGGCGGGCACCACGGTGATGCACGAGGGCTTCGTCAACTTCAACGCCGGCACCCTCGGCACCTCCATGGTCGAGGGCCGGATCTCCGCGGGTGTCGTCGTCGGCGACGGCTCGGACATCGGCGGCGGCGCCTCCACCATGGGCACCCTGTCCGGCGGCGGCAACGTGATCATCTCCATCGGCGAGCGGTGCCTGGTCGGCGCCGAGGCGGGCGTCGGCATCGCGCTCGGCGACGAGTGTGTGGTCGAGGCCGGCCTGTACGTCACCGCGGGCACCCGCGTCACCATGCCCGACGGCCAGATCGTCAAGGCCCGCGAGCTCAGCGGCGCCTCGAACATCCTGTTCCGCCGCAACTCCGTCACCGGCACGGTCGAGGCCCGCCCGAACAACGCGGTCTGGGGCGGCCTGAACGACATCCTGCACACCCACAACTGACGCACACGTCCGGCGGAGCGCCCTTCACCGTGGTGTGGAGGGCGCTTCGTCCTGCGGGTGGTGCCGCGATGTGCCGTCAGGGATCCGCCGGACGGATCAGCCGGCGGTGAGCGCCTCGTACACCGACAGCAGCCCGTCGGCCGTCTCCCGGCCTGCGGGCAGCAGCGGTGCGCGGACCGGGCCCGCGGGCAGGCCGAGGCGGGCGAGGAGGGCCTTCGCGGTGACCGTGCCGGGCAGGCCCGCGCCCATCATCGCCTCGGTCAACGGGGTCACGGCCAGCTGGAGTCCGGTCGCGCGGGCGGTGTCGCCGGCGTCGAACGCGGCCAGGATCGCGGCGATCCGGTCCGGTACGGCGTTCGCGACCGTGCTCACACAGCCCGCCGCGCCGACCGCGTACAGCGCCAGTACGTGCTCGTCGCAGCCCGCGTAGTACGCCAACTCCGTGCGCGCCAGTACCTTCTGGGTGCCGAGGAAGTCGTAGGAGCAGTCCTTGACGGCCACGATCCGCGGATGGTGCGCGAGGCGGATCATCGTGTCCGGCTCGATCCGGGTGCCCGTGCGGCCCGGGATGTCGTAGAGCATCACCGGCAGGTCGCTCGCGTCGGCGACCTGGAGGAAGTGGGCGGCCACGGCCTCCTGCGGGGGCCGGCTGTAGTACGGCGTCACCACCAGGACACCGTCGGCGCCCGCCTTCCCGGCCGCCAGCGCCAGCTCCACCGTGTGCCGGGTGTCGGACGTGCCCACGCCCGCGACCAGCGCGGCCCGGTCGCCGACCGCCTCCCGCACGGCCGCGACCAGCCGCGCCTTCTCCTCGTCGGTGGTGGTGGGGGACTCGCCGGTGGTGCCGTTGAGGACCAGGCCGTCGCAGCCCTCCGCCACCAGGTGCGCCGCCAGCCGCTGGGCGCCGTCCAGGTCGAGGGCGCCCTCCTCGGTGAACGGCGTGATCATGGCGCAGAGGGTGCGGCCGAAGGGCGCGGGTCTACGGGTATGCGTCATGGGAGTAGTGTCGGCAGCGCGTCGGTGAAGCTCTACTTAATTCTTCTACCAGGTATTGGTAAGGCTTTCTAACGGCTTGGGGTGTGCGGGCAGAGGCCCTATGTCCAACTCGGCACCTGATGGGTCACTATGGCCGGAGGGTCACCGACGTTTGTCATGGGAGGCGCCATGAAGCTCGGCAAGGCACTGGCCACCGGGGTCGCTCAGGAGCGGCCGCTCGTCCGGGAGGAGAAGCCGCAGGTCCCCGAGGAGACCGTCCGCGCGGACGCGGCCGAACCGGCCGGGCCGGCCCGCGAAGAGGTCCCGGCCGCCCGATGAGGCTGCGGCTCCCGGCGGAACGCCCGACGGAGCCGCCGACCGGCTACAAGATCGCCCACCCGGTGCTGTCCCAGGACGGCACCCGGGCCGGGTTCACCGGTGTGTCGCTCGGCGGCGCGCTGCCGTACGGCGTCCTGGACGACGCCTCCTGCGTCTACGGCTTCCGGCACCGCCCGCCCGCCCGCCGGTGCGACTGCGGTTTCCACTGCGTCCACGACCGGGCGGCGGCCGAGGCCCTGCTGTGCACCGCCGAGCACCGCGCGGCCGTCCTGCTGGAGGTCTCCGTCCTCGGCGCCTACATCCGCTTCGAACGCGGCTTCCGCTACGCCCGGCAGCGGGTGCGCACGGCCACGGCCGGGCCCTGCGGCTGCGGCGCCGCTGCCGTCGCGCTGGCCGACGCCGGCTGGGGCCGGCCGGGCTGGCGGGTCCTGGCACCCGTCTGCGCGGGCTGTGCGCGCGGGCGCGCGTCGGTCTCGCTCGCTGGGTTCGCCCGGCTGGCCGGGCACGGGCTCCGGATGATCGCGGGCGCCGGCGGTACGGCCCCCGCAGCCGCCGAGTTGACAGCGGACGGCGAGCTGGGCGTACCCGAACTCGTCGCGGAGGCGGCCCTGTTGCAGGCGCGCCTGGACTGGTTCCAGTCCCAACTCGCGCGTCTGGGCGAACGGGGGCCCGGCGGCGCCGGGCAGGGCTAACGACCTCCGGTCCGGGTACCCGGAGGTTCCGCACTGAGAGGAGGCGGAACACCGTGACCGTGACCCCGCACACCCGGCCCGCGGCCGACGGGCACCCCTCCACGGGTGAACTCGTGGGCCGGGCCACCGAACAGCTCTCCCGGCTGCTGCGGCAGGAGGTCGCCCTCGCCAAGGAGGAGCTGGCCGAGAAAGGACGCCGGGCGGGACGCGGCGGCGGCCTGCTGGGCGCCGCCGGCGCCGTCGGCTACGTCGGGCTGATCACCCTGGCCGGAGCGGCCACCGCCGCCCTCTCCCTGGCACTGCCCGTGTGGGCGGCGGCGCTGATCGTGGCCGCGGTGCTCTTCGCCGTCGCCGGCCTGCTGGCCGCGACCGGCCGCGCCCAGCTGCGCCGCGCCGCCCCGCCCACGCCCGAGAAGACCCTCGGCAGTGTCAGGGCGGACGTCGACGCGATCAGGGAAAGGGCACACCGATGACGCACAGGAACCCGCACGGCTCGGGCGCCAAGGGCCCCGACGAGCTGCGGCGGCAGATCGAACACACCCGGAGCCAGCTGGGCGACACCGTCGCCCAGCTGGTGGGCCGGGCGGATGTGAAGGGCCGGGCCCGGGCGCGCGCCGCCGACCTGAGGGACAAGGCCGGCGCCATGACCGTCCAGCTGCGCGCCGGCGCCGCCCAGGCGGGGCACGGCGTGCAGGACCGGGCGGCCAAGGCGGGCCACCTGGTGCAGGACCGGGCGGCCAAGGCGGGCCACCTGGTGCAGGACCGCGCCGCGCAGGTCGGCCACACCGCGCAGGATCGGATGAGCAAGGCCGGTCACCTGGTGCAGGAGCGGGCCGGGCACAGCGGGCACGCCCTGCGGGACCGGGCGGCCCACGCCGGTCACAGCATGGAGCACGACACGCGGGTGCCGCGCCCGGTGCGGTCCGCTGTGGGCGCCGCGCTGCGGCACCCCCGGCCGGCACTGATCGTCGTCGCGGCGGGCGCCGCCGTCGTCGGCGCGGCCGTGATCTGGCGCCGGATCGACCGCTGCCAGTGAGTCCCTGCCGGTGAGCCGCTGCCGGTGAGCACGGGACGGCGGGACCGGCCGGGCGCGAAGCCGGGCCGGTCCCGCCGCCGTGTCACGGACGGAACCGCAGCACCTGCGGGTCGTGGTCGCTGATCTGGTCGTTGAACTCCGAGTTGACGTGCACGCTGTCGTACTCGAAGTCGCAGCCGCGGCGGATCGCCGGGCTGATCAGGATCTGGTCCAGGACCTGCTGGTTGCCCTGGTAGTCATAGGTGTAACGCTCGCTCTTCGGCAGCGACTTGATCGCCGACCACAGCTCGCCGTCGCCCTCCAGGATCTGCGCGGTCTCGGAGAACTCGAAGTCGTTCATGTCGCCGAGCGCGATGACGTTCGCGTTCTTCTGCGCGGACAGGATGTCCTTGACGAACGCGTTCACCTCGGTCGCCTGGGCGTGCCGCTGGATCTCCGAACTGCGCACGGGCGGCTGGTACTGCGAGGTCAGGCCCTGGTCGCCGCCCTTGGAGTTGAGGTGGTTGGCGATCACGAAGACGGTCTTGCCGCGGAAGGCGAACTCGCCCGCGAGCGGCTTGCGGCTGTTGCTCCACGCGGCGTTCGCCGGGTCGATCCGGCCCGGGGAGACCGTCAGCTGCGCCTTGCCGTGCACCTTGGTGACGCCGACGGCGGTGGTCGAGTCGCCGCCCGCGCGGTCCACGAAGGACACCCGCTCCGAGTTGAACAGGAACACCTGGCGGATGTTGCCGCCGGGCTCGCCGCCGTCCTGGTCGTTGACCGGGTTGACCGAGCGCCAGTCGTACGCCGGGCCGCCCGCCGCGACGACCGCGTCGATCAGCTTGGTCACGGTCCGGTCCGCGTCGACCGTGCCGTCGTCCTTGGCGCCGTTGTTGTCCTGGATCTCCTCCAGGGACACGATGTCCGGCGACTGGAGGTTGTGCACGATCGCGGAGGCGTGCTTCTCGAAGGTGGCGTCCGACGGGTCGAGGTTCTCGACGTTGTAGGTCGCCACCGCCAGCTCGCGGCCCGCCTGCTTCTCGGTCGTCTCGCGCTCCAGGCCGGCGCTCCTCAGCGTGCCGAGCCGGCTCGCGACGAGGGTGTAGCCGCCGTACTGGTTGAAGTCCAGCGGGCCGGTGGTGGTGCCCTCCAGGGTGTCGCCGACGTTCGCCTTCGGGAAGTCGGCGGTCGAGCCCAGCGACTGGATCTGGAGCCGGCCGGTGTTCTGGGAGTCGTAGGAGCCGTAGACCGTGCCGCCGCGGGGGCTGCGGTGCTCCCATGGCTTCACCGTGACCCACAGCTCGCTGTACGGGTCGGTCGCGGTGACCACGCGGACGTCGGCGACCTGGACGTTCATGCCCTCCAGGGACTCGTAGTAGTCCAGGGCGTACTGCGACGGGTCCAGGGGGAGGCCGTTGACCGAGTTGGCCGCGGCGGTGTCGCCGGTGGGGGCGTACGCGTCCGGCACCGCGTCCTCGTCGACGACGACCGGCGCCGGGACCGCGTTGCCGGTGGAGACGGTGGTGATCACCGGCTTGGTGATCTCCGTCA
Organism: Streptomyces sp. NPDC052721; assembly: GCF_040678315.1. NCBI lineage: Bacteria > Bacillati > Actinomycetota > Actinomycetes > Kitasatosporales > Streptomycetaceae > Streptomyces > Streptomyces sp. NPDC052721. The sequence goes on from NZ_JBFATL010000001.1 coordinate 309,531, forward strand.
GTGACTGGTTGCCGGAGGAGGTGCCGCCCGGGACGTACTCGGAGACCGTGCCGGTCACCTTCACCGCGTCACCGACGGCGACCTTCGGCGTGGAGCTGGTGAAGACGAACACGCCCTCGCTGGTGGCCGGGTTGTCGTCCGGCGTCGGGTCCTGGATCCAGAAGCCTCTGGAGGAGCCGTACGCGCGCGTGGCCGTGACGATGCCGGGCACGTCCGTCACCTTCTGCCCGGCGAAGGGGGATATCCGGGTCGTGCCCTGGATGTCGTGGACGCGCACCGAGTCGGCGTGCGCGGGCGAGGTGAGGGCGACGGTGGACGCCGCGCTGCAGACGGCGGCGACGGTGAGCGCGGCGAGGCGCGCGGAAGACCTGCTCGGCAAGGGATCCCTCCGGGGACGTGACGATGCGCCGGGACGAGGGTGGAACGGGAGCGTGTGGAGGTCGTAGCCCTCTGTGACACGCATAGAGCCGAGTGAACAGTTGTCCCCCCAACTTCTACGCGCGTCAATCTCCTGCCTGGCCCGGGGAGTTGTCAAGGTTTCGGCCATGGACGGCTGCTTACGGTGCGATGAACCGGGCGGCATGGGTGGAAATCCGTCTAGGCTGAGCGGCTGAGTCCGTTCACGGTCCGAGGAGAACCAGCCGATGTCAGACAGCTCCCCCCTGCCGCCCGTACGGCTGCACCCTGAAGCGGAGCTGGCGCGTGCCGCGCTGTCCACGCCGTTGCTCTCCCGGGCGGCCCGCCTCGCCCGCTGGGCCGGGCCCGGCACCCGCGTCGACGCCGGCGGCGGGCTGGTCGAGGAGCAGCTGCCGGCCGCTGTCGAACTGCTCGGACTGACCGGTGACGAGGCCGCCGCGTACGCCGGCGAGGCGTGGCGGATCGCCGTGGACGCCGGTCTGGTCGAGATCGTGGACGAGGAGGCCGGCACCGTCCGGGCCGGGGAGGATCTGAAGCTGCTCACCGGCGGCTCCCCGCGGGACGTGCTCACCGTGTGGCTGGCCGCGCTGGAGACCGTCATCGCCGACGCGACCGTCCCCGACCTGGACGACCTGGTCGCCGCGCTGGACGAGGGCGGCGAAGTCGATTTCTCGTCACTCGACTGGGACCCGGAGGCCGAGGCGGAGTTCCTCGACGGCGTCCTCGGCAACCTCTACCTGCTGACCGTCCGTGAGGACGGCCCCGGCGACGGAACCGTACCGCTGCCCGCCCTCGCCGCCTCCGTGATCGTGCCCGACGGCATGGGCGAGCCCACCAACGACGTCCTGGAGCAGGTCTCCGACGCGATGATGCGGCTGGACGGCCAGTTCCGGGCGCTGGAGCCGGTCGGACTCGTGGACTACCGGCCGGTGGACGAGGCCCTGATGGCCGACACCGACGAGGAAGCCGCCGCGACCGTGGACGACACCGACGTCGCCCGCTACGGCATGGTCCGTCTCACCCCGCTCGGCGTGTACGGGCTGCGGGCGCGGCTGCTGGAGGCCGGGTTCGAGGCGCCGGCCGTCGGTGACCTGGCCGACAAGGGCGCGGACGTCCTGCTCGACGGCACCGCCCGGTTCGGCCCGTTCGCAGCCCGGGCCGAGACCGAGCAGTGGCTGGCCCGCCGCGAACCGCTCGCGTCCGCACGCGAGTTGCTCGCGGCGGCCCGCGGCGCGGACGCAGGGGCCCCACTGCGCAGGCTTCGCTGCCAGCAGGCGCTGTCGCTGGTCGGCGCCGAGGCCGAACCCGCGCTGCGCGAGGTGCTGGACGACCCCGAACTCGGCGGGCTCGCCCGGGTGTGGCTGAGCGAGCGGGGTGCCGCCGGGGTGCCGGCGCCGTCCGAGGACATGGTGTTCTGGCTGACCGTCGACACGCTGGCCGCACAGCTGGCGGCGGAGGGCAACTCCGAGGAACTCCAGGCCCTCGTGGAGGGGCTGGCCGCCCAGCACAGCGGGTTCTTCACGGCGGCCTGGCGGGTGGAGCACCCCGCCACCGCCGAGGTGCTGGACGCGATGGGGCGGCTGCACCCGGACAAGAAGGTGGCCAAGCAGGCGCGGAAGGCCGCGTTCAAGGCACGCTCCCAGCAAGGGAGTTGAGGGCCCGGCCGGTCGCGGGCCGGGCCGGTGCTTTTGCTGGCGATGGGGTAGTGCGTACGGATTCTTGAACAAGGACCGGTGAAGTAGTCCGGCGTTCAACTCACGTTCACACATGGGCGGGAGCGTGTGCGCCGAACCGAGGCCCCCACCCTCCACGGCACTGCCACCGTCGTCACAGGAGACACCATGTCGCTCACCCGCAGGGACTTCGCCAGAAAATCCGCGATCACCGGTGCCGGGGTCGCCCTGGCGGGCAGCGTCGGCGCCCTCGCCACCGCGCCGAACGCCCTCGCCGCCACGGACACCGAGAGCGCCGAGGCCGTATCCGCGCACGGGGGCCACCACCGCGGTGTCGGCTACGGCCCGCTGATCGCCGACCCCGAGGGCATCCTCGCCCTGCCCGCCGGCTTCTCGTACAAGATCATCACGTACAGCGGCAGGACCAAGCTGGAGTCCGGCGAGTTCACCCCGTCCAACCACGACGGCACGGCCACCTTCGAGGGCCCCCGCGGCACCACCCTGCTCGTCAACAACCACGAGCTGGCCGGCGCCCGCGCCCAGTGGCCGCATCCCGTGCCGCTCACCGAGGGCCTGGTCTACGACCCGGCGGCGGCCGGCGGCTGCACCGTCGTCGAGGTCCGCCGCGGCGGCGAGGTCGCCGAATGGGTGGGCATCGCCGGCACCGCCACCAACTGCGCCGGCGGCAGCACGCCCTGGGGCACCTGGCTGACCTGCGAGGAGACCGAGGACAAGGCCGGCAAGAACGGCTTCACCAAGGACCACGGCTACGTCTTCGAGGTCGACCCCGAGGACCGCCGGGCCAACCGCGACCCCAAGCCCATCAAGGCCCTGGGCCGCTACGCCCACGAGGCCGTCGTGGTCGACGCCAAGCGCGGCCACCTCTACCTCACCGAGGACGCCTCCGGCCCCAACGGCCTGTTCTACCGCTGGACCCCGCCGGAGGGCTTCCGCCACGGCCGCGGCAAGCTGCGCACCCTCGCCGACGACGCGGGCGTGCTCCAGGCGTTCAAGTGCTTCGACTCCGGCGGCAAGTTCGTGGACGACCTGTCCCGTGCCACCAGGATCGGCACCGTGTACGGCGTCGACTGGGTGGATGTCCCCGACCGTGACGCCAAGACCGTCTCGGTGCGCAAGCAGTTCACCGACGGCCAGGTCACCCGCGCCCGCAAGCTGGAGGGCATGTGGTGGGGCGACGGCGGCGTCTACGTCGTCTCGTCCTACGCCCGCCAGGAGAGCCCGGTCCAGCACGACGGCCAGGTCTGGTTCTACGACCCCAAGCGCCGCACGCTGACGCTGAAGGTGCTGCTCGGCGTGAACCCGGACCCGGCGGAGGACGGCGCCTTCGACGGCCCCGACAACATCACCGTCTCCCCGTACGGCGGCCTGGTCATCGCCGAGGACGGCGAGGGCGTCCAGCACCTGTTCGGCGCCACCGACAGCGGCCGGACCTACCCGATCGCCCGCAACGAGCTGAACATCGGCACCGCTCAGGCGCCGGAGTACAGCGAGTTCACCGGCGTGACCTTCTCGCCCGACGGCAGGACCCTCTTCGCCAACATCCAGACACCCGGCATCATGCTCGCCATCACGGGCCCCTGGAAGCGCCAGAAGTGCGACTGAGCTCTGCTCGGTGACTGATGCGCGGAACTCGTTCCCGCGGCCCCCTCCGAGGGTGATCCTCGCACGGGTGGCCGGGGGAACGAGTTCCGCGTTCCAGGACGCCGCGTCACGCACCTGTTGGTGCGCGGGCCGCGGTCACGTCATCGGCGCGCGTCGGCCGGACAGGATCGTCGCGCTGAGCGGCATGAAGCTCAGGCCGAGGCCCAGGCCCATCAGCAACAGCGGACCGGGCAGCCCGGCCGCGCAGCCGTCCCCGGGATCCAGCCGGGCCGGCCGGTGCGGAGCGCGTGCTCGATAAGATACGGAGAGGGTCCCCGGTTCCCGAGGAGTGAGTGGATGACGCAGGGCAGGCCCATGCGCGCGGACGCCCGGCGCAACCACGAGCGGCTGCTGACGGTGGCGGCCGAGGCCTTCGCCGAGCATGGGGAGAACGCGTCGCTGGACGACATCGCCAAGCGGGCGGGCGTCGGCTCGGGCACGCTCTACCGGCACTTCCCGACCCGGCGGGCGCTGCTGGAGGCGGCGTACGTCGACCGGATCGAGGCGCTCGGGGCGCGCGCCGACGAGCTGGCGAAGGAACGGCCGCCGGGCGAGGCGCTCATGGAGTGGCTGTACGAGCTGGCGGTCCGCACCCTTCAGGCGCGGGGGATGAAGGCCCTGCTCAGCTCGGCGGTGACGGAGCACAGCAGCGCGGCGGCGCTGACCGCGTGCGGGACCGTGGTGAACAGTGCGGTGACCCGGCTCGTGGAGGCGGCGCAGGCGGAGGGCGCGCTGCGGGGGGACGTGGAGCCGATCGAGGTGCTGCGCCTGGCCCACGGAGTGGCTTCGGCGGCGGAGCTGGCGGGAGCGGGGGAGCGGGAGATCCGGCGGTACCTGGGGTTGCTGACGCAGGGGCTGCGGGCCGGCTGAGGTGGTGGGTCGCCCAGCCACAGCCGCGGCCGGGGGACTGCCGTCAGGACGACGGCGAGTCCCCGGCACAGCTCCGGCCCCTGCCGGACTACAGAGCCCGAGCCCCCGGCTCCACCATGTTCCGCACCGTGCGGGCCTTCACGAACTCGCCCATCGCCGTCATGTCCCACTCGCCGGAGAACTGGCGGATGAGCTTGGCCATCAGGACGCCGGTCCGGGGCTCCGCGCCGGTGAGGTCGAAGCGGACCAGCTCCTCGCCCGAGAAGGCGTCGACCAGACGGCAGTACGCCTTGGCGACCTCGGTGAACTTCTGGCCGGAGAACGAGTTCACGGTGAAGACCAGCCCGGTGACCTCCTGGGGCAGCCGGCCGAGGTCGACCGTGATGACCTCGTCGTCGCCCCCGCCCTCGCCGGTCAGGTTGTCCCCGGAGTGCCGGACAGCGCCGTTCAGGATCGTCAGCTTGCCGAAGTAGCAGCTGTCGATGTGGTTGCGCTGCGGGCCGTAGGCGATGACCGAGGCGTCCAGGTCGATGTCCTTGCCGCGGAACGCCGGCTCCCAGCCGAGGCCCATCCGCACCTGGGAGAGCAGCGGCCGGCCGCCCTTGATGAGGGAGACGGTCTGGTTCTTCTGCAGGCTGACCCGGCCCTTGTCCAGGTTGATCTTCCCGGCGCCGGGCGCGGGAGCGGACGGCGGGGTCACCGGCTGCGGCGGGGCGGCGGGGGCGGCGGCCGGCTGTGGCGGAGCCACGGGGGCGGCCGGCTGGGGCGGGGCGGTCGGCGCGGCCGGAGCCGCGGTCGGCTCCTCCACCGTCACGCCGAAGTCGGTCGCGATGCCCGCGAGCCCGTTGGCGTACCCCTGCCCGACGGCCCGCGCCTTCCACTGGCCGCCCCGGCGGTAGATCTCCACGATCACCAGCGCGGTCTCGCTGCCGAGCTGCGGCGGGGTGAACGTCGCCAGCACGGTGCCGCCGTCGGTGTCCCGGATCGTGGCCGTCGGCTCGATGCCCTGGAAGGTCTGGCCGGCCGCGTCCGGGCTGGCCGTGACGACGATCTTCTCGATCTCCGGCGGTACGGCGGCCGTGTCGACCGTGACCGCGTCCGGCGCCGTACCGCCACCCGACCGGTACGTCACGCCCGGCCCGTTCGGCTGGTTGTAGAAGATGAAGTCGTCGTCGGAGCGCACCTTGCCGTCGCCGGTGAGCAGCAGGCCCGACACGTCGAGCCGCACCGGGGCGGAGACGTCCACCGTCACGCGGGCGGCCGGGAGAGGGATGTTCGAGCCAGGGGTCATAACTGTCATACCGGGAGAACGAACGACACCGCTTTACCGTTCCCTTACCCACCCCCCGATCGGCTCAGGGCCCCGGCTCCGAGCCGGCTCAGGGCACCACCACGATCTTCCGCCCCACCCCCGCCGCGAACTGCTCCAGCGCCTGCGGGTACCGCTCCAGCGGGATCCGGTCGCTGATGAAGACGCCCGGGTCCAGCACGCCGTTCGCGAACAGCTCGGCCGCCCGCTCGAAGCTGTGCAGCACCGCCATGGAGCCGGTGATCGTGATCTCCTGGTTGTAGATCCGGTACGGGTCGATCGTCACCCGCGTCGCGTAGTCCGCCACCCCGAACTGGAGGAACGTGCCCGCCTTCGCGACCCGGTCCAGGCCGTCCTGGATCGCCGCCGCGTTGCCGGTCGCGTCGATCACCACGTCCCAGCCCTGCGGACGGTCCAGTTCGTCGGCGTTCGCCGCGGACGCCGAGACGCCGAGCAGGCGGGCCGTCTCCAGGCGGGCCGGGTTGACGTCGATCACGTCCACGCTCGCCGCGCCGGTCCGCTTGGCCAGCTCCAGCATCATCAGGCCCATGGTCCCGGAGCCGTAGATCAGGACGTGGGCGCCCAGGCGGGTGCGCAGGACGTCGTAACCGCGGACCGCGCAGGACAGGGGCTCCACCAGGGCCGCGTCCTCGGTGCGGACGTGGTCGGGCAGCTTCACGCAGTTGGCGACCGGGGCCACCGCGTACCGCGCGGCGCCGCCCGCCGTCGTCACGCCGATCGCCGCCCACCGTTCGCACAGGTTGTTGTGGCCCGTACGGCAGTACCGGCACTCGTGGCAGTAGAGGGAGGGGTCCACGGCCACCCGGTCGCCGACGGCCACCTCGGTGACCTGGGTGCCGACGCCGACGACCTCGCCCGCGAACTCGTGCCCGGGGACGATCGGCAGCTTGGGCGCGAACTCGCCCTGGAGGATGTGCAGGTCGGTGCCGCACAGACCGCAGGCCGCGACCTCGACGACCACCTCGCGGGGGCCCGGCGTCGGGTCGGGCACCTCGGTGACGACGGCGCGGCCCACGGACTCGATGACGGCGGCCTTCATTTCACGGCTCCCAACGACAGGCCCTGGACCAGCTTGTCCTGGGCGGCGAACCCCGCGGCGAGCACCGGCAGGGAGATGACGAGCGACGCGGCGCACACCTTGGCCAGGAACAGGCCCTGGCTGGTGATGAAGCCGGTCAGGAAGACGGGGGCGGTCTCGGCGACCACGCCCGTCAGGACTCGGGCGAAGAGCAGTTCGTTCCAGCTGAAGATGAAGCAGATCAGGGCGGTGGCGGCGATGCCGGGCAGGGCGATCGGGGCCACCACGCGCGCGAGGATGACCGGAAGCCGGGCGCCGTCCACCCGCGCCGCCTCGATGACCGCGACCGGCACCTCGGCGAGGAAGGACTGCATCATCCACACCGCGATCGGCAGGTTCATGGAGGTGTAGAGGACGACCAGGAGCCAGATGTTGTCGAGCATCCCGGCGTTCTTGGCGAAGAGGTAGACCGGCAGCAGGCCCGCCACGGCCGGCAGCATCTTCGTGGACAGGAAGAAGAACAGGACGTCGGTCCACTTCTTCACCGGCCGGATCGACAGCGCGTAGGCCGCCGGGAGGGCCAGCAGCAGGACCAGGAGCGTCGAGGCGACCGACGCCACCGCGGAGTTGACCAGCGCGGGCCACGGGCTCGCTCCGCCGCCGCTGCCGAAGAACTCACGGTAGCCGTCGAGTGTCAACGAGGCGGTGAAGGACGGCGGGTTGGTCGCCGCGTCCGTCTCGGAGTGGAAGGACGTCAGGGCCATCCACGCGATGGGCAGGAAGAAGACGATGCCGGCCAGCCAGGCCACCAGGCCGAGCCCACCCCGGCGCAGTACGGCGGTCATGCGCGGGACACCTCCTCGCGGAACAGGGACGACACCACGCGCAGGGCGAAGGTCGCGATGACGATGGAGCCGATGACCACCAGGACGCCGGCCGCCGAGGCCAGGCCGTTCTCGTGGGCCTGGTAGAAGCTCTGGTAGACGGTGTAGGGCAGGTTGGCGGTGCCCAGGCCGCCGGACGTGATCGTGAAGACCGCGTCGAAGTTCTGGACGATGTAGATGGACCCGAGCAGCGCGCCCAGTTCCAGGTAGCGGCGCAGGTGGGGCAGGGTCAGATGGCGGAAGATCTGCCAGTCGCTCGCGCCGTCGACCCGTGCTGCCTCGATCTGCTGCTGGTCCCGGCTCTGCAGCCCGGCCAGCAGGATCAGCATCATGAACGGCGTCCACTGCCACACCAGGGAGGCCTCGACCGCGAGCAGCGGGGTGTGGGAGACCCAGTCCGGCTGTGGGCCGCCCACATAGTGCAACAACCCATTGAACAGGCCGTATTCAGGGTTGTAGAGCACATGCTTCCAGAGCAGGGCGGCGGCCACCGGCACCACCAGGAAGGGGGCGATGAGCAGGGTGCGGACGATGCCCCGGCCGCGGAACCGCCGGTCCAGCAGCAGTGCCAGCGCCAGCCCGAGGACCAGGCTGGCCAGCACCACGGCCGCCGTGAGCAGCACGGTCGTCCACACCGAGTGGCGCAGGTCGGCGTCGGTGAGGACCTGGCGGTAGTTGTCCAGGCCGGTGAAGCGGCGGGCCTTCGGATAGAGGGCGTTCCAGTCGAAGAAGGAGATCACCAGCGTGGCCACGAAGGGCAACTGGGTCACCACGATCATGAAGACGAGGGCCGGCAGCAGCGGGGCGCGGGTGGCCCAGGCGCGCAGCCGGGCCGAGGGCTGCCTGACCGTTCGTGCGGGTGTGGCCGCGAGGGGGGCCGTGGTCGTCGCTGTCATCGTCCCTCGTACTCCTCGGAGATCTTTTCGGCGAGCGCTTGCGACTTCTTGAGGGCCGCGCCGACGGACTGGCGTCCGGCGATGGCCGCGCTGATCTCCTGGGAGACCTTGGTGCCGAGGTCGGTGAACTCGGGGATGCCGACGAACTGGATGCCGGGCGCGGGCCGCGGCTGCACGCCGGGGTCGTTCGGCCGGGCGCTCTCGATGGCCTGCTTGGTCATCTCCTGGAACGCGGCGGCCGACTCGCGGTAGTCGGCGTTGGTGTAGGTCGACGCCCGTTTGCCCGCCGGGACGTTGGACCAGCCGCTGGTCTCGCCGACCAGCCGCTCGTAGCCCTTGCCCGACGCCCAGGAGACGAACTTCCAGGCCTTGTCGGGATTGCGGGAGGCCTGCTGGATGCCCCAGGCCCAGGTGTAGAGCCAGCCGGAGGACTCGGTGCGCTCGACGGGGGCGGGGGCGTAGCCGAGCTTCCCCCTGACCGGGGAGCCGGCCGCCTCCAGCAGCCCGGCCGCGGAGGTGGCGTCGTACCACATGGCGACCTTGCCCTGGGTCATGTTGTTCAGGCATTCGGCGAAGCCTGACTGGGCGGCGCCGGACTCGCCGTGCTCGCGGACGAGGCCGACATAGAACTTCGTCGCCTTCTCGAAGGCCGGGGAGTCCAGCCGCGCCTTCCAGTCCTTGTCGAACCAGGTGCCGCCGAAGGTGTTCACGACCGTGGTCAGCGGTGCCATCAGCTCGCCCCAGCCGGGCAGCCCGCGCAGGCAGATCCCCCGCATGCCGGGCCGGGCGCCGTCCACCTTCGCGGCCAGGTCGGCGACCTGCCGCCAGGTGGGACGGCCGGGCATGGTCAGGCCCTTCGCCGCGAACACGTCCTTGCGGTACATGAGGAAGGACGACTCGCCGTAGAAGGGCTGTCCGTAGAGCTTGCCGTCGTCCCCGGTGAGGGACTGGCGCATCGGCTTCAGCACGTCCTGGTCGTCGTACGACGGGTCCTTCGCGGCGTACGAGTTCATCTCGTGCAGCCAGCCGTTGCGGGCGTAGATCGGTATCTCGTAGTTGGACAGGGTGGCCACGTCGTACTGGCCGGCCTGGTTGGCGAAGTCCTGGCTGATCTTGTCGCGGACGTCGTTCTCGGGCAGGACCGTGAAGTTGACCTTGATGCCGGTGTCCTTGGTGAAATGGGCGGCGGTCAGCTTCTGCAGCTCGGTCATCTGCGGGTTGTTGACCATCAGGACGTTGATGGAGTCGCCGCCGGAACCGGTCCCGCCGGCACCGGCCCAGCAGCCGGAGAGCAGCGGGGCGAGCAGCGTCCCTGCGGCGGCCAGGGCGAGCGTGGCTCGCGGCCTCCGTCGGCTCGGGGTGCGCATGGATCGCTCCTGAAAGAGGGGAAAGAGGGGTATAAGGGGCGCTCGGAGGTGAGGAACACCCCTGGAGGGGGGACGAGGGGGAGAAATCAGACCCTGATGACCTGCGGGCCCAGCAGGGAGTAGCGATGGGCCTCGGCGGCCGGCAACAGGGTGCTGGTCACGATCGCCTCCAGCGCGCCGACCTCAGCGAACCGGCAGAAGCTGACCGCGCCGAACTTGGTGTGCACGCCCGCGAAGACCGTGCGGCGGGCGGCTCGGACGGCCTGGGCCTTCACCTCGCTGACCGCCGGGTCGGGGGTGGTGAGGCCGTGTTCGCGGGAGATGCCGTTGGCCCCGATGTAGGCGAGGTCGATCACGAAGCCGGCCAGCATCTTCGTCGTCCAGTGGTCGACGGTGGCCAGCGTGCCCGGGCGGACCCGGCCGCCGAGGAGCAGCACGGAGACCTGGTCGGCCTCCGCGAGGGCGCCCGCGACCGGCAGGGACGCGGTGACCACGGTCAGCGGCCGGTCCCTGGGCAGCGCCTCGGCGATGAGCTGGGGGGTGAAGCCCTCGTCGACGAAGACGGTCTCGGCGTCCCCGAGCAGTTCGGCCGCCGCGGCGGCGATCCGGCGCTTCTCGGGCACATGGCTGGTGGCGCGGAAGGCGAGGGTCGTCTCGAACCCGGCGCTCTCCACCGGATAGGCGCCGCCATGGGTGCGGCGGACCAGGCCGTGGTCCTCCAGGGCGCGCAGATCGCGCCGGATGGTCTCCTTGGCCACGCCCAGGTCGGCGGCGAGCGCGGTGACGTCCACCGAGCCGGTGGCGCGGGCGGCCCGCACGATCTCGCGCTGGCGTTCTTCCGCCGTCCTGGTGGTCATGTCGTCACCCACTTCCCTGTGGAACTGCCCGTTCGGGCCCTGGGGGAAGTTCTACCGCCGGTGCGCGGCACTGACCAGGTCTGTTGCGGGCCCGATACTGCCCGCTTGTGCCCGCTTGGCGCGGGCCGTGCCCGTCGCGGACCTGCGCGGCTGCCCGGGGCGGAGTGGGATCGGGCACGGCGGATGCCCGGACACGGCGGCGGGCGGGCCCGTTCGGTGCCCGCCCGCGCGCGTGGACGATCGTTTCCGGCCGCCGGGAGCCGCTCGGGGGGCCGGCGGAGGGGTCAGTACGGCCAGATCGGCGGGTCGTTCACGAAGTGCCCGCCCAGGTGGCTGTGGGCCGGGTTCTCCGGGTCCAGCTCGCCCTGCTCGGCGATGAGCTTCTCGGCGTACGGCTCGGAGTCGTCCTGGGGTTCGTAGCCGAGCGCCCGCGCGCTGGTCAGGTCCCACCACAGGCGGGTGTTGGCGGAGGAGCCGTAGACGACCGTGTGGCCGACCTCCTCGGCGGTCAGGGCGGCGTGGAAGAGGCGGGCACCGTCGGCCGGGCTCATCCACACCGAGAGCATGCGGACACTGGTGGGCTCCGGGAAGCAGGAGCCGATGCGCACGGAGACGGTTTCCAGGCCGTGCTTGTCCCAGTAGAGCTGGGCCAGGTCCTCGCCGAAGGACTTGGACAGGCCGTAGAAGGTGTCCGGGCGGCGCGGGGTGTCGACGGGGATCAGCGGTTCGCCCGCGCGCGGGGCCGGGGTGAAGCCGACGGCGTGGTTGGAGGAGGCGAAGACGATCCGCGGCACGCCTTCGAGGCGGGCGGCCTCGTACAGGTTGTAGGTGCCCTCGATGTTCGACCTGAGGATCTTCTCGAAGGACGCCTCCAGGGAGATCCCCGCGAGGTGCAGGACCGCGTCCACGCCCCGCACCGCCTCGCGCAGCGCCTCCTTGTCGCCGAGGTCCGCGGTGATCGCGTCCGGCTCGCCCTCCACGGGGCGCACGTCGAACAGGCGCAGCGTGTAGCCGTACTCCGGCAGCAGGGATCGCATCAGGGTGCCGAGCCCGCCGGCGGCGCCGGTGAGCAGGATGGTGCGGGGAGCGGGCATCCTCGGTTCTCCTTGTGGCCGGTATTCACATACGTGGACACGCTAGAGAGTTCGCCGGGTACCGTCAAGTGTCGCGTGATGTCGGGGAATTCGCTCCCGGTCGTGCGAGTTTGCGTGCTTGACCTGCCACAAGAAGGCCCTTTAGCGTGGTCACGTTCAGAAATATGGACGTGGATCAGAAACATGCACCGGCGTGTCTCAAGGGAGAGTCCGTGACGCCAGCCCCTCTGACCGAACGGCTCAGCGATCCGCGCGGGCCGCTGTTCTTCCCCGTCACGGCCTACGGCCCCGGCGGCTCACTCGACCTGGACGTCTACCGCACCCATGTGCGCCGGGGTGTCGCGGCCGGTGCCGCCGCCGTCTTCGCCTGCTGCGGCACCGGGGAGTTCCACGCGCTGCTGCCGGAGGAGTTCGAGGCCTCGGTCCGGGTGGCCGTCGAGGCGGCCGAAGGGCGCGTCCCGGTCGTCGCGGGCGCCGGTTACGGCACCGCCCTCGCCGTCCGCTACGCGCGTCTCGCCGCCGGTGCGGGCGCCGACGGCCTCCTCGCCATGCCGCCGTACCTCGTGCTCGCCGGCCAGGAGGGCCTGCTGCGGCACTACCGGGAGGTCGCCGCCGCCACCGACCTGCCCGTCATCGTCTACCAGCGCGACAACGCCCTCTTCACCCCGGCGACCGTGGTCGAACTGGCCCGGACCGAGGGCGTCATCGGCCTCAAGGACGGCCTCGGCGACCTCGACCTCATGCAGCGGATCGTCAGCGCGGTCCGCACCGAGGTACCCGGCGACTTCCTGTACTTCAACGGCCTGCCCACCGCCGAGCAGACCCAGCTCGCCTACCGCGCCCTCGGCATCACCCTGTACTCCTCCGCCGTGTTCTGCTTCGCGCCGGAGATCGCCCTCGCCTTCCACCGCGCCCTGGAGACGGGCGACCTGACCACCGCCCACCGCCTCCTGGACGGCTTCTACCGCCCCTTCGTGGAACTGCGCGCCCAGGGCCGCGGATACGCCGTCTCCCTCGTCAAGGCCGGGGTACGGCTGCGCGGCCTGGACGTCGGCGAGGTCCGGCCCCCGCTGCACGAGCCGGCCGAGGACCATGTCAAACGACTCGCCCGGCTCATCGAACGCGGCTACGAGCTGCTGGAGGAGGACGCGTGAGCGAGCGCGGCCACGCCCTGCCGAAGGGACGCGTGTCCGGCCGGGCCCTGCCGAAGGAGGACGCGTGAAGGCGTCGGCGTTCGTCTATCCCTGGGACGTCAACGGGGACCCCGCCGCCCCGGAGCGGATCGCCGGACTCGGCGTGGAGCAGACGACCCTGGCCTCCGCCTACCACTCCACCCGCGCCCTCACCCCCCGCCACCCCCGCCACCGCATCGTCACCGCCGAGTACGCGGCCGTCCTGTACCCGCCCGGCGACCGGTGGGCGGGCCGTGGCCTGCGGCCCTACCCCGCCGGCCGCTGGGCCCCCGGCAACGCCTACGGCGAGGCCGCCGAAGCCCTGTCCGCGGCCGGCCTGGAGGTGCACACCTGGGTCGTCCTCGCCCACAACTCCCGCCTGGGCGCCGAACATCCGGACACCTCGGTGGTCAACGCCTACGGCGACCGCTACCCGTGGGCCCCCTGCGTCGCCCAGCCCGCCACGCGCGCGTACCTGGTCGACCTGGCCGCCGAGGCCGCCGTACGTCCCGGCGCGCACGGCACGGAACTGGAATCCCTCGGCTGGTACGGGCTCCAGCATCTGCACGCCCACGACAAGACCGCCGGCGTCGGCCTCGGGGACGCCGGGCAGTACCTGATGTCCCTGTGCTTCTGCCCGTCCTGCCGCACCGGCTACGGCGAGCGGGGACTGGACGCCGACGCGCTGGCCGGGGCCGTACGCGAGGCGCTGGAGCCGCTGTGGCGGGGCGCTGCGGACGACGAGGGCTGGCCGACGGTGGAGAAGCTGCTCGGCGAGGACACGGCCGCCACCACGCGCGCGTGGCGCGACACCACCGCCCGCACCCTCCAGGAGGAGGCCGTCACCGCCGTACGCGCCGCCGCGCCGGACGGCTTCCAGATCCTGCTGCACGCCGACCCGGTCTCCTACCACTGCGGCGCCAACGCGGGCGTCGACCCCGCCCACATCCTGTCCGTGGCCGACGGCGTGGTGGTGCCCTGCGCCGGCGGTACGGCCCTGCTGGCGCCCTTCGCCGGGCAGGCGCGGGAGTGCACGGTGCTGGCAGCCAACTTCACGGTCGTCGCGGGGATGGGCGGCAGCCCCGGCACGCTCGCGGCGGACACGGCACGCGCGCGTGCCGCAGGCGCGACGGAACTGCGGCTGTATCACGCCGGGTTGGCGTCGGACGGGGACCTGGCGGCGGTCCGGGAGGCGCTCGCTGTGCGCTGAGCCAGCGGCACCGCCGTCAGGAGCAGCGCCAGACCGTAGAGCGGCAACAGCAGCCCGGGACCGGCCAGTTCGACCAGGCCGGCCCCCAGGGCGAGACCGAGCACGTTCGGGGTGAAGAGCAGCGTGCCGGCGGTGGCCGTCGCCCGGCCGAGCAACGGGCCGGGGGTCTCCCGCTGCACCGCCGTGAGCGCGGCGACCAGCACACAGGGCAGGCCCAGACCGCAGGCCACGCTCGTGGCCAGGGCCACCGGGTCCCACGGCACGGCCCGCGCCACCACCGCGGCCCCGGTCAGCGCGATCCCGGCCGCCGCGAACCGCCGCCCGCCCAGCCGGCGCAGCGCCGGGCCGGCGAGCAGGCCCGCCGCCACCGAGCCGGCGCCCTGGGCGGCGTACAGCACGCCCGTGTAGGCGGGGGAGTGGCCGAGGCGGTCGACCACCGCGTACACCGTGGTGCCGCTCAGCGCCGTCAGCAGCATCGTCGTACCGCCCGCCCGGACCAGCGGGCGCAGCACGGGGTGGCCCCACAGGTGCCGGACCCCCTCCACCGTCTGCCTCCGCCAGCCGTCGCCCGACCGGACGGGCCGTTCCTCGCGCACCCGCAGCAGGCCGCACAGCCCGGCGGCGAACAGGAAGGTGACGGCGTCCAGGCAGGCCACGGCCGGGCCGCCGAAGGCCGCGTAGAGGCCCGCCCCGGTCAGCGGGGCGACGAGCTTCACGCCCTCGGTGAGCGTCATCCGCAGCCCGCCCACGTCACCGAGCAGGTCCGGGCCGACCGCCGCCGTCATCAGCGCCGACTCGGCGGCGTCATGGACGGCACCGGCCGCGCCGTACACCACCAGGACGGCGAACAGCAGCCACAGGCGGCCGGGGGAGTCGACGGCGAACAGGGCGGGCAGCAGCGCCGCGAGGCCCAGGTTCACCGTGACGAGCAGGGGCTTTCGGCGGAACCGGTCGGCGAGCGTGCCGAGCGCCGGGCCGGCCAGGGTGGGCGCCCACATCGCGAGCAGGCACAGGGCGGCCAGCCCGTCCGACCCGGTCAGCTCCTTCACCCACACGCCCGACGCCAGCCACAGCGAGGAGGTGCCGAAGGCGGACACCACCAGGCCGGTGAGACACAGCCCCGCGTTGCGGTCCCGCAGCACGCGGGTCACGGTCCAGGAAGTCGTCATGCCCGGTCATCGTGGGCCTAAGGCACAGGGCCGCGGATCGGGCAGGTGCCCTAGATGTGGCAGACGCCCGCTCTCGGCACCGTCCTCGCCCTGGGTCCCTCGTCCCGGAACCCCACCGGCGCCGCCTCGACGCGGGCGGGGGCACCGCCCGGTCGAGCGAAGCCGAGACCGGGTCAGGTGCCCGGGCCACCCGATCATCCCGTTCGCCCACGACTCGTGGTTCGGCCGCGCGCTGCGCGACCCGGTGATCGCCGTCCGGTGCCTCGGCGGCGGCCGCGCGCCGTGGGAGTTGCTGCGCCGCACCGATGAGTTCCCGGGAGCCGGCCGGTCAGCCCTTCGTACCAGGAGCGCGACCCTGAAGGAGTGAGCATGACCATGGTGGACCTCGGCCCGCAGACCAGGATCGTGGCCCGGCTCGCCGAGTCGGTGACCGACGAGCAGCTGACCGCCGCCACACCGTGCCCGGACCACGCGGTGCGCAACCTGCTGGGCCACCTGCTGACGCTGTCCGTGGCTTTCCGGGACGCCGCCCGCAAGGACCTCGGCGCGACGACCGACACCGACCCGAACGCCGTCGCCTGGGACATCGGCCCCGGCTGGCGCGAGGAGCTGCCCAAGGCGCTGGACGAGCTGGCCGACGCCTGGCGCGACCCGGCCGCCTGGACCGGCGACACGCGCGCCGGCGGGGTGGACCTGCCGGGCGCGGTCGCGGGCGCCGTCGTCGCCGACGAGCTGGTGATCCACGGCTGGGACCTGGCCCGCGCCACCGGCCAGGACTACGCCCCGGACCCGGCCGCCCTCGACTCGGCCCTCGACTTCCTGCGGGCCGCGGCCGACGACCCCGACCGCGGCAACGGCCTCTTCGGCCCGGTCGTCCCGGTTCCGGCGGAGGCACCCCCGCTGGACCGGGCGGTCGGTCTCAGCGGGCGGGACCCGGGGTGGCCGCACCGGGCCTGAGCCCGGGCGGCCGGACCCGGGGCCGGCCGGCGGTCGCCGGGCGGCGGAAGCGGCGCATCGGGCCTACGGTGACCCTGAGAGGGGGCGAGCCGAACGGGTACGGAGGGAGCCGCCATGCGGGAGCACTACGTGTGGGTGACGACGCGCCGCCTTCAGCCGGGCACGCTGGAGGACTTCGAGAGAGCGTGGCGCCCGGAGCCCGCACCGCAGGGCCTGCACCGGGCCTACGCGTACTGGTCCGAGGACGGACAGGAGATCACCGGAGTGTCGTTCTGGGACTCGCGGGAGGCCTGCGACGCATGGCGGGCCTCCGAGCCGGAGGCGCGGCGGCGGGCGGCCATGGCCCCGTACGTCGCCGAGGAGCGCGAAGGCTTCTACCGTGGCCGTGAACTCGGCCTGCCCAGCGCCACCAGCGGGTGAACGGGCCGCGCCGGCCATGACGCCGAGGCGCCGCGCGAGGCCGTCGGCGTGGCCGCCCGCGCGCTCGCCGGGGGCCACCGCGCCTACGGTGGAGACATGAGCGAGATCGTCGTCGTGTACGAGCTGGAGCAGCCCGTCGCCGCACGCGCCCCCGCGCACGGACCGCCCGACGCGGAACGGCTGCCCCGCAGGGTGCACGCGGCGCCCGCCGCCCCCGGCAGGCCCGGCGCCGCCGGCCCGCGCACCCTGTGCGGCAAGGACACCTTCGCGATGACGAAAGCCCGTCGGATACCTTCCCCGCGCCCCGGGGAGCCGTGGTACCCCGCCGCGTACGCGTCCCTGGTGTGCCCGGACTGCGACGCGGTGATGGAGATCTGACCGGTGCCGTGAGCCGAAGCGGGGAGCGAGCGTCGTACCCTCCTGCCATGCCGCTCACCCTCACCGTCCTCGGCACCTCCTCACCGCACCCGGGCCCCGACCGGCCCTGCTCCGGGTACCTGCTGTCGGGCGGGGGCGCCGAAGTGTGGGTGGACGCGGGGCCCGGCACCTTCGCCGCTTTGCAGCGGCACACGGATCCGGCGCGGCTCACCGCGATCTGGATCTCCCATCTGCACGCCGACCACAGCAGCGATCTGCTGTCCGCCGCCTACGCGTTCGCGTTCGGCGGGATGACCCCGCCCGCGCCCGTCCCGGTGTACGCGCCGGAGGGCTGCGCCCGCCGGCTGGCCGGCTTCTTCGGGCGGCCGGACGTCGACTTCCTGAAGAGCGTCTTCGACTTCCGGGACCTGTACGACGGTCATGACGTCCGGCACTGGAACCTCCGGCTGACCGCGCGCGCCGTCGCCCACGACACCGAGGCCTACGGGCTGCGCGCCGAATGCCAGGGGAGCGTGTTCGCGTACTCCGGGGACAGCGGACCCTGCGCCGCGCTCACCGAACTCGCCGCCCGCGCCGACCTGTTCCTGTGCGAGGCGGACATCGACGTCCATCGCGACGGCGAACAGGTGCACTTGACACCGGAGGACGCCGGCCGCGTCGCCCGGGAGGCGCGGGTGCGGGAGCTGCTCGTCACCCATGTCGGTCCCACCCTCAGCCGCGAGTCGGCCACCGCCCGGGCCGCCGCCGTCTCCGGCCGGCCCGCGTTCACCGCCGTCGAAGGCCACACCCACAGCGTCTGAGCGCGTTCGGGGTGTCCAAGACCCCGGTGCGCGAGGCGCTGAAGACCCTCGCCGGGACCGGCCTGGGGTGGTGATGAGCCGGTACAAGGGCGTCACGGTGCGCACGGTGGACGCGGACATGGCACGCGAGGTCTACGACGTACGGCTGCTGCTCGAACCCGAGGCCCTGCGCCGGACCGTCGCGCGAGGCGCCACCCTCGACGCCGCCCGGGACGCGCTGACCCGCGCCGACGCCGCCACCGACACCGCCCAACGCTCCCTGGCCGACCGGGAGTTCCACCGCGCCCTGTACCTGCCGTGCGGCAACCCGCTGCCCGGCCGGACGCTGGACGAGGTCCGCGACCAGGCGCGGGAGGCGGCCGAGCACCGGGAGATCCCGCGGCTCGCGCTGGACGGTGACACGGGACGGAGCCGCGAGCGCCCTACACGCCCACATCGCGTCCTCCGTGCGCCGTGCGTTCCCCGAGCCCCGCCCGGAGTAAGGCCCGACATCCCGGTGACCCCGTTCGCCGAGGACGGCTGCGTCGACCGGGAGGCCCACCGGGCCCTGCCGCGTCGCCTGCTCGACGGCGGGATCCGGACCCTCACCCCCAACGGCAACACCGGCGAGTTCTACGCCCTCACCCCCGAGGAGCGCCGTTTCGTCACCGAGTCGACCGTCGAGGAGGCCGGCGACCGGGCCGCCCTGCTCGTCGGCATCGGGCACGACCTGCCCACCGCCATCGCCTCCGCCCGGCACGCCCGCGACCTCGGCGCCGAGATGGTGATGGTCCACCAGCCGGTGCACCCGTACGTCTCGGCGGCCGGCTGGGTCGACTGCCACCGGGCCATCGCCGAGGCCGTCCCGGAGCCAGGCCCTGTCGTCAAACTCCCGTCTGCCGCGCGACGCCATGCACGACAGGACCTAGGCGTGGTGCCGTACCTGCGCGACGCCCAGCTGCCCGGCGCCCGGCTCGCCGAACTCGCCGGCCACTGCCCGAACGTCATCGGCGTCGAGTACGCCGTCCCGGACGCCGCCCGGTTCGCCGCCTTCGCCCGGGACGCGGGTTTCACCGTCCGCGACACCTGGCTCGGCCCCGGCGTCGACGCGGTGGCCCCCTACGGCGCGGTGATCCCCGTCCCCGCCAACCGCCCCCAACTCGGCCCGTGGGAGGCCGCGCTGCACACTCCGGCGGCTGCCTCGGCGACTGGTGCCCCGCGTACGGCGTCCGTATCGATCGGATAACAGGGCTCGCCCTGCCTGTGTGATGCGCGTAGACAGTCGGTGAGCTGGTACATCACTCCCATCCACCAGATCCGGAGAATCCATGCGGAAGTCCCTCAAGGCGGTCGCGGCCGGTGCCGCCTGTGTCGTCGCCGGTGCGGCGCTGTACGGCGCGGGCGCGGCCACCGCCGGTCAGTCGACGGCGAACTCCACCCACGAGCCGTACAACATCGGGCTCCTGGTGAAGGACATCGACACCTACTACGGCACCACCGCCGACAGCAACGGCGTCTACCAGGCGTCCCCGGACAGCCCGTACGCCAAGGACCTGGCGCGCATAGACGCCGACGCCAAGAGCTACATCGACAAGGCGGCCCGCAAGGCGCACCACAGGGGCGAGAAGCCGGCCGTCGTCTTCGACATCGACGACACGCTGCTGCTCAGCCTCGACTACGAGAAGCGGTACAACTACACGTACAACTCCAGCACCTGGAACGACTACGTGAACCGTGCCGACCGGCCCGCCGTCTTCGGCAGCCCGGAACTCGTGCGGTACGCCGCGTCCAAGGGCGTCGAGGTCTTCTACAACTCGGGCCTCAGCGAGGCCCAGCGCGCCGCCGCGGTGGAGAACCTGAAGAAGGCCGGCGCCGATGTGAACCTCGACGCCGGCCACATGTTCCTCAAGGACAAGGCCAACCCGCCGGCCTATCTGAAGGACTGCGCCACCCCGGGCACCTGGAACTGCACGACCGTGCAGTACAAGTCCGGGACGCGCGAGCACATCGAGGACGACCTGGGCTACGAGATCATCGCCAACTTCGGCGACCAGTACTCGGACCTGGACGGCGGTCACGCCGACCGCACGTACAAGCTGCCGAACCCGACGTACTTCGTCGGCTGAGCCCTATCCGTACGTCCTGAGCAGCCGCTCGTACTCGGCCTCCGTCACCGGCAGCACTGTGCCGTGGCGCGGGCCGGCGGGCAGCGCGAAGTCCGTGGACGGGGTCCACGTGCCGGAGGCGAGGTCGGTGGTCTCGAAGGGGACGTAGCCGCGCAGGCCGTACTCGTCGATGAACAGGTACCACTTCTTCTCGGTGTTGGACCTGAAGACGACCGGCCCCTCACCGCGCCGGACGGCACCGCTGCCGACGCAGTCGGCGACGAAGTCGTACGAGGTGTCGGTCAGGTCCCGCGACTTCTCCGCGGTGATGAACTTCGAGCAGGGCGAGCTGGAGGACGGGTCCCGCTCGTCCTTGGTGAAGCGGTAGTACGTCCCCTTGTCCCTGATGACGGTCGAGTCGATGACGGAGTAGCCGGGGTCGTCCCAGACCCTGGGCGCGCTGAAGGTGCGGAAGTCCCTGGTGGTGGCGTACAGCATGCGGTTGTACGTCGAGCCGGTGTGGTCGGGGTCGTCGGCGGCGTACAGCTTCGACGCCCAGAAGACGACGTACTCGTGCCGCCGGCTGTCCCAGTGGGCCTCCGGCGCCCAGGTGTTGCCCGCGTTGTCCGGTGCCAGCCTCACCAGCCGCCGGTCGGTCCAGTGGACCAGGTCGGTGGACTCCCACACCATGACGGACTTGCTGCCGTGCCGCTGGACGTGGTCCCAACTGCCACTGCTGTTGCGGTACATCCGCAGGTCGGTGGCGATGAGATAGAACCTGTCGCCCTTGGGGGAGCGGATCACGAACGGGTCGCGCAGCCCCTTCTCCCCGACGGTCGAGGTCAGCACCGGCTGCCCGCCGTTCAACTCCCGCCAGTGCAGCGGGTCGTTGCCCTGGCTGAGCGCGTAACGGATCTGCTCGCCGTCGGCTGTGCCCTCGCCGGTGAAGTAGACGAAGAGATAACCGGCGTACTGGGCGTGCGCGGTGTGCGCGGAGCCGGGCGGTGCGACCAGCAGGGCGAGGAGGAGGGCGAGGAGCGGGACCAGCAGCATTCTGAGGCGACGCATGACCGTCCTGTGTGAGCGTGAGGGTTTCTGTGGGGTGCTGTGCGCTCTCGGAGTGTCACCAGTGCGCCCCGTCACGTCAATCGGTGCGGACGGGAGCGGGGCGGCCGAAAGTTTCGGGTGGTCACCGCGCAGGTGCGGCCCCCGGCCACCCCGGTCATGACATCGCTGTCGTCTCCCGCGTCGCGCCCGCCCCGTACGGCGGGCCGAACTCGATGACGTAACACGGAGAAAACCTGAAACGGGTGCGACGGGGGAACAATCCAGCCAGCATCCGCAGACCGATCTTGATGTGACGAGGAGTGGGACCATGTCCGTCGACCGGTACTTCAGGATCTCCGAGCGGGGATCCACGCTCGGGCGCGAGATACGCGGCGGCTTCGCCACGTTCTTCACCATGGCCTACATCCTCGTCCTCAACCCGATCATCCTGGGCAGCGCCAAGGACAAGTTCGGCCACACCCTGGACACCGGCCAACTCGTCACCGCCACCGCCCTGGTGGCCTGTGTGATGACGGTCATCATGGGCGTCGGCGGCAATCTGCCGCTCGCCATCGCCGCCGGACTCGGCCTCAACGCCGTCGTCGCCTTCCAGCTCGCCCCGCTGATGAGCTGGGCGGACGCGATGGGCCTGGTCGTCCTCGAAGGCGTCGTCATCTGCGTGCTGGTGCTCACCGGACTCCGGGAAGCGATCATGAACGCGATCCCGCAGCAGCTGAAGCAGGCCATCGGCGTCGGCATCGGCCTGTTCATCGCCTTCATCGGCTTCGTGGACGCCGGGTTCGTCAGCCGTATGCCGGACGCCGCCCACACCACCGTCCCGGTCCAGCTCGGCGCCGTCGGCCGGCTCACCGGCTGGCCGGTGCTGGTCTTCTGCCTCGGTGTGCTCCTCACCATCGCGCTGCTCGCCCGCAAGGTGAAGGGCGCGATCCTCATCAGCATCGTGACGATGACGGTCGTCGCGATCGTCATCAACGCCGTCGCCGACATCAAGAGCTGGGGTCTGACCACGCCCGAGGTCCCCGACAAGGTCGTCGCCGCCCCGGACTTCGGGCTGGTCGGTCACTTCAGCCTGTTCGGCGGCTTCGCCGAGGCCGGTGTCCTCACCGCCGTCCTGCTGGTCTTCACCCTCATCCTGTCGGACTTCTTCGACGCCATGGGCACCATCGTCGGCATCACCGCGGAGGCCGGGCTGCTGGACGAGCAGGGCCAGGTGCCCGGCATCGGCCGCGTGCTGTTCATCGACGGCGCCGCGGCCGTCGCCGGCGGTGTCGGCTCCGCCTCCTCCAACACCGCCTACATCGAGTCGGCGGCCGGCGTCGGCGAGGGCGCCCGCACCGGCTTCGCCAACCTGGTCACCGGCGGTCTGTTCGGTCTCGCCCTCTTCCTCACCCCGCTGCTCACCATCGTGCCGCTCCAGGCGGCGGCGCCCGCGCTGATCGCCGTGGGCTTCCTGATGATGACCCACGTCAAGCACATCGACTGGGACCGCTACGAGATCGCCATCCCGGCGTTCCTCACCATCGCCGCGATGCCCTTCACGTACTCCATCACCGACGGGATCGGCGCCGGGTTCCTGGCCTACGTCGTCATCAAGACGGTGGTGGGGAAGGCACGGGAGGTCAACTGGCTGCTGTGGGCGGTCTCGGCGCTGTTCCTGGTGTACTTCGCGATCGACCCGGTGGAGCAGATCCTCGGGGTGAAGTGAGCGGCTACTTCAGGGCTGCCTGCATCATCGCCCTGGCCACCGGCGCCGCCAGGCCGTTGCCGCTCACTTCCGAGCGGGCCGCGTCCGACTGCTCCACCATCACCGCGACGGCGACCTCCTTGCCGTTGCTGTCGGACTTGCCGTAGGAGGTGAACCAGGCGTACGGCGTCTTGCTGTTGTTCTCGCCGTGCTGGGCGGTACCGGTCTTGCCGCCGACGGTCACCCCGTCGATCAGCGCGTTCGTGCCGGTGCCGTCCTTCACCACCGTCTGCATCGCCGACTGGAGCTGCTCGGCGGTGGTGGAGCTGATGATCTCCTCGCTGCCGGCGCTGTCGTCGTAGTCCTTCAGCACATCACCGCCACTGTCGGTGATCTGCGCGACCATATGCGGCGAGACCAGCTTGCCACCGTTGGCTATGGCCGCGGACACCATGGCCATCTGGAGCGGGGTCGCGGTGACGTCGAACTGGCCGATGCCGGACAGGGCGGTCTGGGCCTGGTCCATGCCCGACGGGTACACGCTGGTGTAGGCCCGCACCGGAACGTCCTGCGCGTCGTTGTCGAAGCCGAACTTCTCGGCCATGGCCTTCACCTTGTCCTGGCCGAGCTGGACGGCCATGTGGCCGAAGACGTTGTTGCACGAGTACCGCAGGGCGACGCGGAGGGAGGCGTTCTCGCAGGGCGCGGACTTGTTCTCGTTCTCCAGGTCGCGCACGGTGCCCGGCAGCCGGTACGGGTCGGGGCTGTCGGTCGGCTCGTCCACGTTCTTGTACAGACCGTCCTCCAGCGCGGCGGCCGCGACGACCAGCTTGAACGTCGAGCCCGGGGGCAGCGGCTGGCGCAGCGCGCGGTTGGTGAGCGGCTTGTCCCTGTCCGCGTTGAGCGTCTTCCAGGCCTTGCCGGCCGTGTTCGCGTCGGTGAGCGCGGAGGGGTCGTACGACGGCGTCGAGACCACGGCGAGGATCTTGCCGGTCTTCGGGTCGATCGCGACGGCCCCGCCCTTCTTGTCGCCGAGCGCGCGGTAGGCCGCCTTCTGCACCGCCGGGTCGATCGTCGTCAGCACGTCGCCCGGTTCGGCGCGCTCGCCGGTGACGGTGTCCATCACGGTCTTCAGCCGGTTGTCCGTGCCGTTGAGCAGGTCCTTGTAGACGCCCTCCAGCTGGGTGGGCGCGTAGGCCTGTGAGGCGTAGCCCGTCACGGCCGCGTACAGCTTGCCGTCCGTGTACGTCCGCTTGTACGCGAGGTCGCTTCCCTTCGTCCGCGTCGAGCCGGTGATCGCGTTCCCGGCCACGATGATGTTCCCGAGGGGCCGCGAGTAGGTCGCGATCGCGTTCCGCCGGTTGTCGTTGTCGTCCGCGAGGGCCTGGCCGTCGTAGAACTGCAGCCATGTGGCCCTGACCAGCAGGGCGAGCACGAGCAGCAGCGCGAAGACGGACGCCCGCCTGATCGTCTTGTTCATCCCGCTGGGAAGACGATCGACACGGGGGCAATCGTTCCCGTACGACCGTTTTTCTCATCCGGCGTTCATGTCGTCCCGCGTCCACCGCGGCCCGCGTTCAGGAAGCCTCCAGGATCAGCACGACCTCCTCGATCTCCCGGCCCCGCGCGTTCGCGTACCCCTGGACCCGGGCCGCCTCGCGGAAGCCGCACTTCTCCAGGACGCGCAGCGACGCGCGGTTGTCGGCCGCCGCGCGGGCGTACAGCGGCCGTTCGGGAACCTCGGCGAGCAGGGCCCGCAGCGCGGCCGTCGCCACGCCCCGGCCCCAGTACGCCCGGTCGATCCAGTACGTCACCTCGCGCTCGCCGGCCACGCCGTAGACGGCCGCGTTGCCCGCCACCTCCCCGTCGGCCAGGACCGTGCGCAGCACGTCGGGGGAGTTCCGCAGCCGCTGCCAGTAGTCCGCGAAGGCCTTCCGGTCGGACAGGTCCTCGGGACCGAACGCGGCCATCCGGACGGCCTCCGGGTCGGTCATCTGCCGGTAGAACACCGGCAGGTCGCTGTCCCGCACGTCCCGCAGCGCGATCTCCATGCGACCGAGCCTACGGCCCCGGCCGCAGGACCGCGGCCGACGAGGTCAGAGCCTGCGGGTGGCCAGCGTCAGCCGGTCCCGCGCGTCGAACAGCGCGTCTTTGATCATCTGTTCGTGGGCGGGGGTCAGCCGGGCCACCGGCACCGAGCAGCTGATGGCGTCCCGGGCGGGCGTGCGGTACGGGATGGCCACGCCGAAGCAGCGCAGACCCAGCGTGTTCTCCTCACGGTCGACCGCGAAGCCCTGCTCCCGGACCTGGTGCAGCTCCTCGATGAGCTTCTCCCGGTCGGTGATGGTGTGCTCGGTGAGCGCGGGCAGCGTCTCCGGCAGCAGCTTGCGCACCTGCTCGTCGGTGTAGCTGGCGAGGATCGCCTTGCCGAGGGAGGTGGAGTGGGCCGGGAGCCGGCGTCCGACGCGGGTGAAGGGCCGCAGATAGTGCTGGGACTGGCGGGTGGCCAGGTAGACCACGTTGGTGCCGTCGAGCCGGGCCAGGTGGATGGTCTCCGTGGTGTCGTCGGAGAGCCGGTCCAGGGTCGGGCGGGCGGCGGCCACCACCTCGTCGCCGTCGATGTACGACGTACCGACCAGCAGCGCCCGCACGCCGATGCCGTACCGCGTGCCCGTCGCGTCCGTCTCCACCCAGCCCAGCTCCACGAGCGTGCGCAGCAGCATGTACAGGCTGGACTTGGGATATCCCACGGCCTCCTGGACGGCCGCGAGGGAGTGCATACCGGGCCGGCCGGCGAAGTATTCGAGCAGCTCAACGGTCCGTACCGCGGACTTGACCTGCGCCCCGCCCCCTGTGTCGCCTGCCGTCATCGCCCTTGACCCCTTCGTTCGACGAGGACCTGAGTTATATAGTCTCCGAGCAGCATATTCATCATCAGAGACAGTGTTCAGTATATCGAACGCGGCTGATGGGTGAGCCTGGATCGTCGTAGACAATGCGGCCTTTACTGGAGGGACCCGCGGTGGCAGCAGCACCAGTCTGGAGTGTCGACCCGCGCACCGGGAAGCAGCGTGAACAGGTTGCGGTGGAGGCCACAGCCCAGGAGGTGGACGCGGCCGTCCGGGCGGCCGGCGCCGCGCGAGACTCCCTCACCGACCGCACGGTCCGCGCCGCGTTCCTGCGCTCGGCCGCCGCGGGTCTGGACGCGGCCAAGGACGGCCTCGTCGAGACCGCCGACGCCGAGACCGCGCTCGGCCCCGCCCGGCTGACAGGCGAACTCGCCCGCACCTGCTACCAGCTGCGGGCCTTCGCCGACATCGTCGACGAGGGCGCCTTCCTCGACGTCATCATCAACCACCCCGACGACACCGCCACCCCGCCCGTCCCGGACCTGCGCCGCTACAAGGTGCCGCTCGGCGTCGTCGCCGTCTACTCCGCCTCCAACTTCCCCTTCGCCTTCTCCGTCGCCGGCGGCGACACCGCGAGCGCGCTGGCCGCGGGCTGCCCGGTCGTCGTCAAGGCCCACCCCGACCACCCGGCCCTGTCCGAGCTGGTCGCCAAGGTGCTGCGCCGGGCCGCCGCCGAACACGGCATCCCCGAGGGCGTCGTCGGACTCGTGCACGGCTTCGAGGCGGGCGTCGAGCTGATCAAGCACCCGCTGGTCGCCGCGGCCGGCTTCACCGGTTCGGTCCGTGGCGGACGGGCGCTGTTCGACGCGGCCGCCGCGCGCCCGGCGCCGATCCCGTTCCACGGCGAACTCGGTTCGCTGAACCCGGTCCTGGTCACCGAGGCCGCCGCGGCCGAGCGGGCCGAGGAGATCGGCGGCGGGCTCGCCGGGTCGATGACCCTCGGCGTGGGCCAGTTCTGCGTCAAGCCCGGCCTGGTGCTGGTGCCGTCCGGCGCGGCCGGCGACCGGCTGGTCAAGTCCCTGACCGACGCCGTCAGCGACACCGACGCCGGGGTGCTGCTCGACCACCGCATGCGGGACAACTTCATCGCGGGGGTCGCCGAGCGCGCGCAGCTCCCGGACGTGGAGTCGCCGGTCACCCCGGGCGCGGGCGGCGAACACGCGGTCAGTGCCGGATTCCTCACGGTGCCGGCGGAGAAGCTGGCCGAGGAGGGGGCGTACGACCTGCTGCTGGAGGAGTGCTTCGGGCCGGTCACCGTGGTGGCCCGCTACGCGGACGAGGCCGAGGCCACGGCCGTGCTGTCGCGGCTGCCGGGCAACCTGACGGCGACCGTCCAGGTGTCCTCGGAGGAGGCCGCCGGGCGGGGGCGGGGGCCGGAGCTGCTGGCCGAGCTGACGCCGCTCGCGGGGCGTGTGCTGGTGAACGGGTGGCCGACGGGGGTCGCGGTGGCGCCCGCGCAGCATCATGGGGGGCCTTACCCGGCTACGACGTCCACGTCGACGTCCGTGGGCGGTACGGCCATCGAGCGGTGGTTGCGGCCGGTCGTTTATCAGAACGCGCCTGAGGCGTTGCTGCCGGACGAGCTCCGCGACGACAATCCGCTCGGGCTTCCCCGGCGGTTCAACGGGGTTCTGGAGCGGTAGCACCGTGGGGGCGTGGTGCGCTGGCGGGGCCGGTCCGTCGTGGTCGTTCGCGCAGTTCCCCGCGCCCCTGGGTGGGACCGGTGCCCGGCGAGGAAAGGCTGACGGACTTGGAACTGACCGGACTGCCCTTTCCGTTGAAGGCTTACGGGCCGGACGGGGACTGGTCGTACGAGGACGGTGTGCTCACCGGGCGGGCCGGGCCCCGGCAGGACCGGTTCGTGCCGCCCGGCGGTGACGAGCTCGAACCCGCTTCCGACGCACCCCGGTTGCTGGGGGCCGCGCCCGAAGGGGACTTCCAGCTGATCGCGCGGGTCTGCGTGGGGTTCCGTGACGCGTTCGACGCCGGGGTGTTGTACGTCCATGCCGGCGAGCGGGCCTGGGCCAAGCTCTGTCTGGAGTACTCCCCGGACGTGCCCACCGTCTGCACGGTGGTCACCCGGGGGCACTCGGACGACGCCAACTCCTTCACGGTGGACGGGGACTCGGTGTGGCTGCGGGTCAGCCGGACGGGGCGGGCCTTCGCCTTCCACGCCTCCCGGGACGGTACGCGCTGGACCTTCGTCCGGTTCTTCACCCTGGGTGAGGAGAAGGAGGCCGGTGCCGCGCTGGTCGGGTTCATGGCGCAGTCGCCGGTGGGGGAGGGCTGCGTGGTGACGTACGACCACATCGCGTTCAGGGCCGGCGCGCCGAGCGACCTGCGCGACGGCGGCTGAGGGCGGCGGCACCGGGAATGAAACGGGCTGCTTGAACGTTCATGTACCGGCTGGGGAGAGCCCCCGCGCCCGTACGACCTGGAGAGAGCCGAAGACATGCGCGTCGAGATCTGGAGCGACATCGCCTGCCCCTGGTGCTATGTGGGCAAGGCCCGCTTCGAGAAGGCGCTGGCTGCCTTCCCGCACCGCGACGCGGTCGAGGTGGTGCACCGCTCCTTCGAGCTGGACCCGGGCCGCGCCAAGGGCGACGTCCAGCCGGTGATCTCCATGCTGACCAGGAAGTACGGCATGAGCGAGGCGCAGGCCCAGGCCGGTGAGGACAACCTGGCCGCCCAGGCCGCCGCCGAGGGCCTGGACTACCGCACCCGGGGCCGCGACCACGGCAACACCTTCGACATGCACCGCCTGCTGCACTTCGCCAAGGAGCAGGGCCGGCAGGACCAGCTGATCCAGATCCTCTACCGGGCGAACTTCGCCGAGGAGCGGTCCGTCTTCACCGAGGGCGACGAACGCCTGGTGGAGCTGGCCGTCGAGGCAGGACTGGACGCCGACGCCGCCCGCTCGGTGCTCGCCGACCCGTCCCGCTACGCCGACGAGGTCCGCGCCGACGAGCGCGAGGCCGCCCAGCTCGGCGCGACCGGTGTGCCGTTCTTCGTCCTCGACCGGACGTACGGCGTCTCCGGCGCCCAGCCCGCCGAGGTCTTCACCCAGGCGCTGACCCAGGCCTGGGGCGAGCGCTCCCCGCTGAAGCTGGTCGACCAGGGTGACGCCCAGGCTTGTGGGCCGGACGGGTGCGCGGTGCCGCAGCAGGGCTGAAAGCGCAGGTAGGGGCGGTCGTATAAGCACCGCTAAGAGCAACCACGTAAAAGTTCGCAATGGACGGGTAGTTCCCTGGGCCGCACAGTGGACCCATGGAGACCACGGAGACGTTCGACCGCCTCGTCCGCGCCGAGTTCCGCCCGAAGAGCATCTATCTCAACACCGCGAGCAACGGCCTGCTGCCGGCCCGTACCGTCGCCGCCCTCCAGGAGGCGGCGCTGCTGCGGGCCGAGGGCCGGCCCCTGACCCCGCTGTACGAGGACGTGGAGGCGAGCCGGGCCTCGTTCGCCCGGCTCGCCGGCGTCCCGGCCGGCCGGGTCGCCGCGGGCGCCTCGGTCGCCGGGCACACCGGCGTGATCGCCGCCTCACTGCCGGCGGGCGCCGAAGTCCTCACCGCCGAGGACGACTTCACCTCCGTGCTCAACCCCTTCCACGTCCGCGGTGACCTCAAGGTCCGCACGGTCCCGCTGGAGCGGATCGCCGAGTCCGTCCGGCCGGGCACCGCGCTCGTCGCGGTCAGCGCCGCCCAGTCCGCCGACGGCCGGATCGCCGACCTGCCCGCCCTGCGCGAGGCGGCCCGCGCCCACGGCGCCCGCACCTACGTCGACTTCTCCCAGGCCGCCGGCTGGCTGCCGGTGGAGGCGGACGCCTACGACTTCACCGCCAGTGTCTCCTTCAAGTGGCTGCTGGGCCCGCACGGCGCCGCCTTCCTGACCGTCCCCGAGGACTTCGGCGGGCTGACCCCGCTGCTCGCCGGCTGGGTCGCGGCCGAGCGGCCCTGGGACAGCTGCTACGGCCCGGTCGCCGAACTCGCCCGGTCCGCCCGGCGGTTCGACCTCACCCACGCCCTGTTCACCTTCGCGGGTCTGCGGCGCTCGCTGGAGCTGATCGAGGAACTCGGTGTGGACGCCGTCCACGCCCATGACATCGCCCTCGCCGACCGGTTCCGCGCGGGTCTCGCCGATCTCGGCCACGAGCCGGTGCCCGCCCCGGGCTCGGCGATCGTCTCGGTCCCCGGACTCGGCTCCCGGCAGCCCCAGTTGAGCGAGGCGGGTATCGAGGTCTCCAACCGCGCGGGCAACCTGCGCGCGGCCTTCCACCTCTACACCACGGCCGCCGACGTGGACCGGCTGCTGGAGGCGCTGTCCGGCTGACACGACCGGGCCGGGACCCCCGTCCCACACGAGGAGGTCCCGGCCCGGTGATCGAGGGGCGGCTACCGCACCGGAGTGAAGTCCCTCGCTCCGATGAACTCCGGCCGCCGCACCGGTGCCGCGAACGGCTCCACCGCCGTGTTCTCCACGCTGTTGAACACGATGAAGACGTTGCTGCGCGGGAACGGCGTGATGTTGTCGCCGGAGCCGTGCATGCAGTTGCAGTCGAACCAGGTCGCCGAGCCGGCCTTGCCGGTGAACAGCCGGATGCCGTACTCGCCCGCCAGCGCCGTCAGCGCCTCGTCCGACGGCGTGCCCGCGTCCTGCATCTGCAGGGACTTCTTGTAGTTGTCCTTCGGCGTGGCACCGGCGCAGCCCAGGAACGTCCTGTGCGACCCCGGCATGATCATCAGACCGCCGTTGGTGTCGTGGTTCTCGGTCAGCGCGATCGAGACGGACACCGTGCGCATGTTCGGCAGGCCGTCCTCGGCGTGCCAGGTCTCGAAGTCCGAGTGCCAGTAGAAGCCGCTCGCGCCGAAGCCCGGCTTGACGTTGATCCGGGACTGGTGGACGTACACGTCCGAGCCGAGGATCTGCCGGGCGCGGCCGACCACGCGCGGATCGCGCACCAGGTTCGCGAACACCTCGCTGATCTTGTGCACCTCGAAGACCGAGCGGATCTCCTTGGACTTCGGCTCCACGATCGAGCGCTCGTCGGCACGGATCGCCGGGTCGGTGACCAGCCGGTCCAGCTCACGCTTGTAGACCTCGACCTCGTCCGGGCCGATCAGCTGGTCGACGGCGAGGAAGCCGTCCCGCTCGTACGCCTGGAGGTCGGCCGTCTCGATCGGGCCCGGGGTGTCCGGGGCGCCCCAGACGACGGGGTCCTGGCGGGGGACGGTCACCTCGGTGGTGCCGCGGGTCGGGTAGAGATCCTTCACGGTGGCGGTGGTCATGGGTTCTCACACCTCCTCGGGCTCGGTGAGCAGCGGGTAGACGCCGTTCTCGTCGTGGTCCTCCCGGCCGGTGACCGGCGGGTTGAACACGCAGATGCAGTGGAAGTCCTCCTTGACGCGCAGCGTGTGCCGCTCGTGCCCGTCGAGGAGGTACATGGTGCCGGGGGTGATGGTGTACGTCTTCCCGGCCTCGTGGTCGGTGAGTTCGGCCTCGCCCTTGGTGCAGACGACGGCCTCGATGTGGTTGGCGTACCACATCGACGTCTCGGTCCCGGCGTACAGGACGGTCTCGTGCAGGGAGAAGCCGACGCGCTCCTTGGCGAGGACGATCCGCTTGCTCTCCCAGGTGCCGGACTTCGCCCTGACGTGCCGGTCGGTGCCTTCGATGTCCTTGAACGAACGGACGATCATGGGGGTGCACTTCCTCCTTGCTAGGCGGTTTCGCGGACGGCGCGGGCGAGGACGCTGAGCCCTTCGTCCAGTTCCTCGCGCGTGATGGTCAGGGCCGGCAGCAGCTTGACCACCTCGCCCTGCGGGCCGGACGTCTCGATCAGCAGCCCCAGTTCGAAGGCGCGGCGGGCGACCCGGGAGGCCCGGGACGTGTCGTGGAACTCCAGGCCCCAGACGAGCCCGCGGCCGCGGTACTCCTTCACATCGGCGAGGTTCTCCTCGGTGACGGAGATGAGGGCCTGTTCGACCTGCTCGCCACGGGTGCGGGTCTGCTTCTCCATGGCCGAGCCGTCGGTCCAGTACGTCTCCAGCGCGGCGGTGGCGGTCACGAAGGCCGGGTTGTTGCCGCGGAAGGTGCCGTTGTGCTCGCCCGGCTCCCACACGTCCAGCTCCGGCTTGAACAGGCACAGCGACATGGGCAGCCCGTAGCCGCTGATCGACTTCGACACGGTGACGATGTCCGGCGTGATGCCGGCCTCCTCGAAGGAGAAGAAGGCGCCGGTACGGCCGCAGCCCATCTGGATGTCATCGACGATCAGCAGCATGTCCTGCCGCTCGCACAGCTCCTTGAGCGCGCGCAGCCACTCGGGCCGGGCGACGTTGATGCCGCCCTCGCCCTGCACGGTCTCCACGATCACGGCGGCGGGCTTGTTCAGCCCGGAGCCCTGGTCCTCCAGCAGCCGCTCGAACCACAGGAAGTCCGGGACCGTGCCGTCGAAGTAGTTGTCGAACGGCATCGGCGTGCCGTGCACCAGCGGAATGCCGGCACCGGCCCGCTTGAAGGCGTTGCCGGTCACGGCGAGGGAGCCCAGCGACATGCCGTGGAAGGCGTTGGTGAACGACACGATCGCCTCGCGCCCCTTCACCTTCCGCGCCAGCTTCAGCGCCGACTCCACCGCGTTGGTGCCCGTCGGGCCCGGGAACATCACCTTGTACGGCAGGTCGCGCGGGCGCAGGACCAGGTCCTGGAAGGTCTGGAGGAAGGTGCGTTTGGCCGTGGTCGACATGTCCAGGCCGTGCGTGACGCCGTCCCGTTCCAGATAGTCGATCAACGCCCGTTTCAGGACGGGGTTGTTGTGGCCGTAGTTGAGTGAGCCGGCGCCGGCGAAGAAGTCGAGGTACGCACGACCGTCCTCGTCGTACATGCGGCTGCCCCGCGCGCGGTCGAAGACGGTGGGCCAGCCGCGGCAGTAGCTGCGCACCTCGGACTCCAGGGTCTCGAAGACGCTGAGGTCGGGCTGGGTGATGGTCACGGTGAATCGCTCCTCAGTGGGCGGTGGAGTCGGTCAACGGGCCGATGCGGTAGAGGACTTCGGGGTCGTGCGGGCCGTCCGGGAACAGGTCGGCGGGGAACAGCACCTCGCGGGTCACCCGTGCGCCGTGCCGCTCGGCGAAGGAGGTGAACAGCCGCTCGGAGGCGGTGTTGCCGGGCGTGATGGTGGTCTCCATCCCGGTGATCCCGTGTTCGGCGACGAGCCGGGCGGTCAGCCCGTCCAGCAGCTTGGCGGCGATGCCGCGGCCCCGGTGGGCGGGGTCGACGGCCACCTGCCAGACGAGCAGGGTGCGGGGGCGGTCCGGCCGCAGGTATCCGGTGACGAAGCCGACCGGCTCCCCGCCCGCACCGCGCGCCACCGCCGAGGTGCCGGCGAAGTCCCGGCACCACAGCAGATAGCTGTAGGAGGAGTTCAGGTCGAGGGTTTTCGATTCCTTGGCGAGATGCCAGAGCGCGGCTCCGTCGGTCGTCGCCGGCCGTTCGATGAGCAGGTCTGCGGGTGCGGCAGTCATGCGGCACGAATTTAGCGAGGCGAATTCGAAAATGCACGGGAGTGATCGCGAGGGTTCCTTGCCTGGTCGGTGAAATGTCCGATGTACCCCGCATCAAATCCGTACAAATTGCACGCGCTGTGGAGTGTGTCACACCCCGGAAACCACAGGAAACCTGTCGGCAAACTCCCCTGTTTAGCTCTGCAAAAAGCGGGAAGAAGAAGATGGGAAGCTATCGTCCGGGGAATTGGCAGAGTTTGTGAAAGTAATTGGAATTCAAGATGTGAAAACGGCCCGCGCGGTGTGCGCGAGCCGTTTTCGTTGCGTTCCGGGGTGATGACCGATTGCTGATTACCGCCAGGCGTTCTCCACGGCCCGGCGGGCGGCGGCCGGGTCCACCGGCAGACCCTGCTCCGCGAGCGCCGCGCCCAGGGCCGCCAGGGAGTTGTGGACCGCGTCCCGCGTCGCGTCGGAGCCGTAGTGGTTGACCCGGATCATCTCCCGGGCCAGGGCGCCGCCACCCGCGGCCAGCGGCAGGGCGGGGTCGGCCGCCAGAGCGCGGGCCACCAGGTCGGAGGCCACCACACCGGCCGGCACCCGGAGGGTCGTGGCGACCGGCGCCGCGTCCCTCTCCTCGTACACATACGGCTCCAGGCCCCCGCCCAGCGCCACCGCGCCGGCCCGCGAGGCCAGCGCCGCGCGCCGGTGCCGGGCCATCACCGACTCCAGGCCCGCCGACTCGATCCGCTCCAGGCACGCCTGGAGCGCCAGCATCTCCAGCTGCGCCGGAGCGTGCGGCAGCGCCTTGCGGCCGGCGTCGATCCAGCGCTCCTTCCAGTCCAGCAGGGAGAGGTAGGAGCGGCGCGGGGCGTGCGGGTTCGCGGCCATCCGGGCCCAGGCCCGCTCGCTCACCGAGATCGCCGACACTCCCGCCGGGCCGCCCATCGCCTTCTGCGCCCCGATCACACACAGGTCCACGCCCCACGCGTCCGGGAGCACCGGCTCCGCGCCCACGGAGGCCACCGCGTCCAGATAGAAGAGGGCGCCCTGCTCCCGTACCACCTCGCCGATCTCCGCGACCGGGTTGGTGTTGCCGGTCGCCGCCTCGGCGTGCACCAGCGACACGAAGTCGATCTCCGGGTGCTCGGCGAACGCCTCCCGGATCTGCTCGGCGCTCACCGCCGTGTGGAAGGGGACGGAGAGGTCGTACACCGTGGCGCCGGCGTCACGCAGCCAGGCGCCGAAGGTCTGCCCGTACGGGCCCGTGATCACGTTCAGGGCCACCGTGCCCGGGCCGGCCGCCGCGCGGATCGCGCCCTCCAGCGGCAGCAGCGCCTCGCCCTGGGTGACCAGGACGTCCTGGCGGGTGTCCAGGAGCCGGGCCACGCCGTCCTCGATGGCGGCGAAGCGCTCGGCACTCAGCGGGGGCAGGTCGAGGAAGGGGTGGGTCACGGCGGTGCTCTCTTCGTTTCTCGGGGGCCGACTCCCCCGATCTTAGGTCGGGGGCCTGTATGGCCATGGGTTTGATTTGAGAGACTCAAACACTTCCTTATAATCGGAACCCTTAGTTCCCCGACAGGAGATCTCCCCATGAAAACGCTCGTCGGGCGCCG
Organism: Streptomyces sp. NPDC052721; assembly: GCF_040678315.1. Lineage (NCBI taxonomy): Bacteria > Bacillati > Actinomycetota > Actinomycetes > Kitasatosporales > Streptomycetaceae > Streptomyces > Streptomyces sp. NPDC052721. The sequence continues at coordinate 344,562 of NZ_JBFATL010000001.1, forward strand.
GACCCGCCTTCTGGCCGCCACCACCGCGACCGCCGCACTCGTGCTCGTCGCGGCCGGCTGCTCCTCCAGCGACTCGGGGAGCGGCAAGACCACGGTCAAGGGCGTCCACCTGGTCAAGGGCGGTCAGCTGACCACCTGCACCCACCTGCCGTACCCGCCGTTCCAGTCGGAGGTGAACGGCAAGGTGCAGGGCTTCGACGTCTCCCTCATCGACCTCGTCGCCAAGGATCTCGGTGTCAAGCAGCAGATCCTCGACACCCCCTTCGAGAACTTCAAGACGGGCGCCTTCCTGAACTCGGGCGAGTGCGACCTGGCCGCCGCCGGCATGACCATCACCGCCGAGCGCAAGAAGAACGTCGACTTCTCCGACCCGTACTTCGAGGCCACCCAGGCCGTCCTGGTCGACAAGAGCAGCGGGATCGACTCGCTCGCCGACGTCAAGGCCAAGGGCAAGAAGCTCGGCGCCCAGGCGCAGACCACCGGCGAGGACTACGTCAAGGGCAAGGGCTACGACCCGATCTCCTTCGAGTCCTCCGACGCCGTCCTCAACGGCCTGCGCACCGGCCAGGTCCAGGCCGTCGTCATCGACTATCCCGTAGTCCAGGGCTGGCTGAAGGACAAGGCCAACGCGGACAAGTTCAAGGTCGTCGACAACCTCAAGACCGGTGAGCAGTACGGCTTCACCGTCAAGAAGGGCAACAAGGCCCTGCTCGACGCCATCAACAAGGCGATCAAGGACGCCAAGGCCGACGGCACCTACAAGAAGATCTACGAGCAGTGGATCGGCCCGTACGAGGCCTCCGTCGCCTCTCCCGCCGCCTCATGACCGATACGGACACAACCCTCCAGCCGAAGAAAAAGGGACTGACCCGGCGCCAGAAGCGCAGCCTGTCGCGCGGCATCCAGTACGCCGTCTTCGCCGCCGCCGTGATCGCCTTCGCGGTCACGGCCGACTGGGACCGGCTGCAGAACCAGTTCGCCCAGGCCGACATCGCCCAGCGGATGTTCCCGGACGTCATCACGCTGGCGCTGAAGAACACCGTGCTCTACACGCTGTCCGGCTTCGTCGTCGGCCTCGTCCTCGGCATGGTCATCGCGCTGATGCGGCTGTCCTCCGTCGGCCCGTACCGCTGGCTGGCGGGCGTCTACATCGAGATCTTCCGCGGCCTGCCCGCCCTGCTGATCTTCATCTTCGTCGGCGTGGCCGTCCCGCTCGCCTTCCCGGGCACGGAGATTCCGGGCGGCACCTACGGCAAGGTCGCCCTCGCGCTCGGCCTGGTCTCGGCCGCGTACATGGCGGAGACCATCCGCGCCGGCATCCAGGCCGTGCCCAAGGGGCAGATGGAGGCGGCCCGTTCGCTCGGCTTCTCGCCGGCGAAGGCCATGGTCTCCATCATCGTCCCGCAGGCCTTCCGGATCATCCTGCCGCCGCTCACCAACGAACTCGTCCTGCTCTTCAAGGACTCCTCGCTGGTGCTGTTCCTCGGCGTCACCCTGGAGGAGCGGGAACTGTCCAAGTTCGGCCGCGACCTCGCCAGCACGACCGCCAACTCCACGCCGATCCTGGTCGCGGGCCTGTGCTACCTGCTGGTCACGATCCCGCTCAGCTTCGTCGTCCGCCGTATGGAATCCAAGGCCCAGGAGGCGATCCGGTGAGCCGCCCCGAGATCGAGGTCCGCGGACTGCACAAGTCCTTCGGCGACAACGAGGTGCTGCGCGGCATCGACCTGGAGATCGGCCAGGGCGAGGTCGTCTGCGTCATCGGCCCCTCCGGCTCCGGCAAGTCGACGCTGCTGCGCTGCGTCAACCTGCTGGAGGAACCCACCAAGGGCCAGGTCTTCGTCGGCGGCACCGAGGTGACCGACCCCGACGTCGACATCGACGCCGTACGCCGCCGCATCGGCATGGTCTTCCAGCAGTTCAACCTCTTCCCGCACCTGAACGTCACCGAGAACCTCACGCTGCCGCAGCGCCGGGTCCTCGGGCGGGACAAGGAGACGGCCGCGCGCGTCGCCGCCGAGAACCTCGCCCGCGTCGGCCTCGCGGAGAAGGCGGACGCCTACCCGTCCTCCCTCTCCGGCGGCCAGCAGCAGCGCGTCGCCATCGCCCGCGCCCTCGCCATGGGCCCCGAGGTGATGCTCTTCGACGAGCCGACCTCCGCGCTCGACCCGGAACTGGTCGGCGACGTCCTCGCCGTCATGCGCCGGCTCGCGCGGGAGGGCATGACGATGATGGTCGTCACCCACGAGATGACCTTCGCCCGCGAGGTCGCCGACCGGGTCGTCTTCATGGACGGCGGCGTGATCGTCGAGGACGGCACCCCGGACCGGGTGATCGGCGACCCGCAGCACGAGCGCACCCGGCACTTCCTCTCCCGGCTGCTCGACCCGGCGATGGCCGAGGTCGAGGAGGAGACCTCCGACCAGGTGGGGAAGTCCGAGCCGTAGGTCGTTAGGGTGCCAGCATGAGCGATGGTGCGGTGCTGCACGTGAAGGGCCGGGTCCTGGCGGGGCCGGACGACGTCCGTAACGAACTGTGGGTGGTCGGGGGCCGCGTCTCCTACGACCGCCCCGCCGGGGCCCGCGACATCACCACCGTCGAGGGCTGGGCGCTGCCCGGCCTGGTCGACGCCCACTGCCACGTGGGCCTGGGCGCCGACGGCCCGGTCGACGCGGACACCGCCGAGAAGCAGGCACTCACCGACCGCGAGACGGGCACCCTGCTGATCCGCGACGCGGGCTCGCCCTCCGACACCCGCTGGATCGACGACCGCGACGACCTCCCGAAGATCATCCGGGCGGGCCGGCACATCGCCCGCACCCGCCGCTACATCCGCAACTACGCCTGGGAGATCGAGCCCGACGACCTCGTCGCCCACGTCGCCCGGGAGGCCCGGCGCGGCGACGGCTGGGTCAAGCTGGTCGGCGACTGGATCGACCGCGACCTCGGCGACCTCGCCCCCTGCTGGCCCCGCGAGGCGGTGCAGGCGGCCATCGCCGAGGCCCACCGGCTCGGCGCCAGGGTCACCGCCCACTGCTTCGCCGAGAACTCCCTGCGCGATCTGGTCGAGGCGGGCATCGACTGCATCGAGCACGCCACCGGCCTCACCGAGGACCTGATCCCGCTGTTCGCCGAGCGCGGCGTCGCGATCGTCCCGACCCTCGTCAACATCGCCACCTTCCCCCGGCTCGCGGACGGCGGCGAGAAGAAGTTCCCGCGCTGGTCCGCCCATATGCGCCGGCTGTACGAGCGGCGCTACGACACCGTGCGCGCCGCCTACGACGCCGGCATCCCGGTCTTCGTCGGCACGGACGCAGGCGGCACACTGCCGCACGGGCTGGTCGCGGAGGAGGTCGCCGAACTGGTCGCCGCCGGCATCCCGCCGGCCGACGCGCTCGCCGCCACCAGCTGGGCCGCGCGCGCCTGGCTCGGCCGGCCCGGGCTGGAGGAGGGCGCCCCGGCCGACCTGGTGGTGTACGAGGCCGATCCCCGGGCGGACGTGCGCGTACTGGCGGCACCCCGGCGGGTCGTGCTGAACGGGCGCGTGGTCGAGTAGGCGTTCCCGTGACCCCCTCGATCTCGCCCTGCAATCGAATCGACGTGCGGGAAATCCACGTTTGAGTGAAGTAAACCTGGATCGCTGACCGTTCACCCACAGTGGGGACAAGGTTGACGGGTCCCAAGCATGTTCCGTCTGGGGGTCCCACCGCCTTGAACAGCAACAACTTCCGCATGCCCGCACGCCGTCTCACCGTCCTCGCGACGGCCACGGCCCTCGCCTCGGCGCCCGTGGTCCTGGGGGGCGCGGGCGCCGCGCACGCGACCGGTGACCACGGTCGCGCCTCCGCCGTCGTCCTGCGCACCGGGCTCGACGTGTCCCTGCTCAACAAGACCGTGAACGTCCCGCTCGCGGTCTCCCTCAACGAGGTCCAGGCACCGCGGAGCGCCGACCGGACCGCGCTGTCCGCCCGGCTCGACGGCGTGAACGGCGGCAAGCCGTTCACCGTCCTCGGCGCGGACCTCGCCCAGGCCAAGGCCACGACGACCGCGCGGCGCGCCGAAGGCTCGGTCCGGGTCGCCCACGCCAGGCTGCACGTCCCCGGCCTGCCCCTGCTGTCCCTGATCGAGGCCGACACGATCACCGCCAAGGCGACCTGCGAGGTCGGCAAGGCGCCGGTCGCCTCCGCGAACGTCCTGGGCGCCGTCACCGTCCTCGGCCAGCGCGTCACCCTCACCGCCGGCGGCCCGGCCGAGGTGAAGGTGCCCGGCGTCGGCAAGGTCCGCCTCGACCTCTCCCAGCGCAGCACCACGACCCGTACGGCCGCCGCGACCGCCCTCGAACTCAAGGTCGCGGTCAATCCGTTGAAGCTCAACGTGGCCGACGTCGAGGGCACGGTCACCCTGGCCAAGGCCACCTGCGAGTCCCCGATGACCCCGCCCACCAAGACCCCGGTACCGAGTCACGACCCGGCCGCCGGCCCCCGACCCCAGGGCGCCCCCGCCGAAGCGGACCTCGCGGAGACCGGCGGCAGCTCGGCGACCCCGTACATCGCGGGCGGCGCACTGACCCTGCTGCTGGCCGGCGGGGGAGCGGTGGCCGTGGCCCGACGCCGGAAGAGCTGACGGGGGGCGGTGGCTCGGCTGGTACCGGGTCCTGCCGGGGGCTTGCGGTCAGCCGGGGCGGGGAGGGGAGGGGGTCGGTGATGGCCGGCGCCGGTCAGGCCCGGCTGGTGTGGCGTTGCGCGGCTGCGCTGCGCGGCCGGCTGACGTGGCGTCTCCCGGCTGCCCCGGCGCTCTTCCTCGGCGGCCCCGCGTTCCCCGGCCGCCCCCGGGCACTCCCCACCCGTGCCGGGTCCTTCCGGGCCGCTCCGTGGTCCCTCCCTCCCTCCCTCCCGCTGCCGCTGCCGCTTCCCGTCCGGTCCTCACCCCGGGTAGGGCGCCGTCTCCCGGCCCGCCCGGAGCGTGGACGCCCACCAGGCCAGTTGGTCCAGCAGGGTCTTGGCGTAGCCCGGGGTCCCGGGGTCGACGGGCGCGCCGTCCTGCCACGCGGTGAAGTAGTCCGGGAAGGCCAGCCCGTCCCGGACGGTCACCGCGTGCAGTTCGGTCAGCACGTTCTCCAGGTGCAGCACGGCGTGCCGGCCGCCGGCCGCGCCGCCGTAGCTGACGAAGGCGACGGGCTTCGCCGCCCACTGCGTGAAATGCCAGTCGATGGCCGCCTTCAGTGAGGCCGGGTAGCTGTGGTTGTACTCCGGGGTGACGACGACGAACGCGTCGGCCTCCTCCAGGGCCGAGGTCAGCCTGCCCATCCCGGCGGGCCGGGGATAGTCGTCACCGGCCGACTTCGGCGAGGCGGCGGGCAGCGCCAACGGCAGGTCGATGTCGGCCAGATCGACGACGTCCACCTCGAACCCGCCGTGGGCGCGGGCCTGTTCGGCCACCCATGACCCCACGACCGGGCCGAACCGCCCCTGCCGGACGCTTCCCACAAGGATCAGCAACTTGTGCGTGGTGTTCTCCATGCCCACCACCATCGGCCCCCCCGCACCCGGTGACCAGGCCGGGCCCAGGCCGGCCCCCGCAGGGCCACGCTGAGCCCTCCCTCCGTGGCGAACCGCGGACCTATCCTCGCCCCATGGGCACGCCACTGGGGGACTTCATCCGGACCAAGCGCGACAGCATCCAGCCGGAGACGCTGGGGCTGCCGGAGCGAGGCCGCCGCCGGGCACCGGGCCTGCGCCGGCTGGACCTGGCCGCGCGGGCCGGCATCAGCGTCGAGTACCTGACGAGGATCGAGCAGGGCCGGGACCGCAACCCCTCGATCGCGGTGGTCAACGCCCTCGCCGACGCGCTCAGCCTCGACCCGGCGGAACGCGGCCACCTGCGCTACCTAGCGAAGATCACCGGCGGCGAGTGCACCGCCCACACCCGCCCCGCACCGGCCCGCCGGGACGTCCGGCCCTCGGTGCTGCGCACCCTGCGCCTCCTGGAGCCGGGTATTGCCGTGGTGACGAACCGGCTGGGCGACATCCTCGCCCACACCAGCGGCTACGCGACGCTGACCGGCGGCACCGGGCTGCTCGACGCCGACGCCCCGAACCTCACGCGGTACGTCTTCACCGACCCGCGCGCCCGCGCGTTCTTCGCCGACTGGGACGCCGTCGCGGACGAGCAGGCCTTCGACCTGTGGCTCGGCCCGGCCGTCGAGAACTCGGAGTGGCTGACCGCCGAACTGGCGCCCGTGGCGGGCCCCGAGTTCACCCGCCGCCTGAACCGGCATGTGGTGCCCCGGCGCGGGACGCTCCGGCTGCACCACCCGACGGGCCCCGAACTCCGCCTCACCCGCGAGACACTGGACATCTCGGACGATGCCCAGCAGCTCGTGGTGTTCCTGGCGGCCGACGAGGAGACGGAACGGGCGCTGGAACACCTCCGGGACCGCCCGAGACTGCGGGTGATCTCCTGACGGGGCCTGTCAGCCAACCGAGACCGGTGGGCGGGTGGGAGAATCCAGTGCGGCGGACAGCGCCTTCAGGAAACCGTTCACCGTCGCCCGGTCCCGCACCGCGACCCGCACCCACTCCTGTCCGAGCCCCGGGAACGTGTCACCCCGCCGCACCGCGTAACCAAGCTCCCGCAACCGCCGCCGTACCCCGGCCGCCCCCGGCATGCGCACCAGCAGGAACGGGCCCTCCGCCGGCTCCACCACCCGTACTCCCCGAGCGGCAAACGCGGCCAGCCCCGCCACCAGATGCGCCCGGTCCCCGGCGATGCGATGCGCCGCGTGCCCCGCCTCCGCCAGCGCCCTCGGCGCCACACACGCCTCCGCGGCCGCCAGCGCCGGTGTCGACACCGGCCACAACGGCTGGGCCCGCTCCAGCTCGGTGATCACCTCGGGCGCGGCCAGGACGTACCCGATGCGCAGCCCTGCCAGCCCCCAGGTCTTGGTGAGGCTGCGCAGCACGACGAGCCCCGGCACACCGGTCCGCCCGGCCAGCGCCTCCCGCTCACCCGGCACCGCGTCCATGAACGCCTCGTCCACCACCAACGTCCGCCCCGGGCGCGCCAGTCGGACGATCGTGTCCGCCGGATGCAGTACCGACGTCGGATTCGTGGGGTTGCCGATCACCACAAGGTCGGCATGCTCCGGCACGGCCGCCGGGTCCAGCCGGAACCCGTCCTCCTCCCGCAGCAGCACCCGGTCCACGGTGTGCCCGGCGTCCCGCAGCGCGGCCTCCGGCTCGGTGAACTGCGGGTGCACGACGACCGGCCGGCGGACCTTCAGCGCGCGGGCGAGCAGGACGAACGCCTCCGCCGCCCCCGCCGTCAGCAGCACCCGCTCCACCGGCAGCCCGTGCCGCGCCGCCACCGCCGCCCGCGCGGCCCGCCCGTCCGGGTAGGCCGCGAGGGACGACAGCGAGCCGGCGATCTCCTCGCGCAGCCACGGCGGGGGCGTGTCCGCGCGGACGTTGACGGCGAGGTCGACCAAGGCGGCCCCGTCGTCCCGTACTTCGGCGTCCCCGTGGTGCCGCAGATCGTGCCCGGACCCGCCGGTCGCTTCAGTGCGCATGGCTGTGCGAGTGCCCCCCGTGATGGTGGTGCCCGTGACCGTGCCCGTGGTGGTGGTCGTCGTCGTCCGGGTGGAAGTGCGGCTGCTGCGGCAGCCCGACCTTGTCCTCGAAGCCCGGCAGCGCGATCCGGTACACGCACGAGTCGCAGTTCATGCGCAGATCGCCCTTGACGGCCTCCTCGTACCGCTCCATCACCAGGTCCAGCAGCTCCGGCTCGGGCCCGATGACATCGGCGGACCGCACCTCGGTCCCCGGGTGCGCGGCGGCCCACTGACCGGTCTGCTGCCGTACCCGGTCGGGCAGGATGCCGGTGAAGAGGAAGTAGGGGAGTACGACGATCCTCCGCGCCCCCAGTGCCGCGCACCGGTCCAGCCCGCTCGGCACGTCCGGCGCCGCGAGCGACACGAACGCCGTCTCCACCCCGGCGTACCCCCGCCCCTCCCACAGCAGCCGCGCCGCCTTGAACACCTCGGCGTTGGCGTCGGGGTCGGTGGAGCCGCGCCCGACCAGCAGCACGGTCACCTCCGCGCGGTCCACGCCGTCCAGGACCTCGTCCAGCCGCCGCTCCAGCACGTTCAGCAGCGCCGGGTGCGGGCCCAGCGGGCGGCCGTAGGTGTACGAGATGCCCGGGTGCCGCTCCTTCTCACGGGCCAGCGCGGCCGGGATGTCGCCCTTGGCGTGCCCGGCGGACACCAGCATCAGCGGCACGGCGGCGAACCTGCGTACGCCCTGCTCGACCAGCTCGGTGACGGCCTCGCCCAGCGGCGGCGGGGACAGTTCGATGAAACCGCCGGCGACGGGCAGCTCGGGGTGGCGGCGCCCGAGTTCCCGGACGAAGTCGCGGAACGCCTCGGCTCCGGCGTCGTCACGGGTGCCGTGTCCGGCGATGAGCAGGGCGGGCGGGGTGGTCACGCGTTCTCCTCGGAGTGTGAAGCGGGGTGGTACAGCAGGGCGTTGAGCGCGGCGGACGCGACCGCCGACCCGCCCTTCTCGGACACGTTGCTCACGGCGGGCAGCCCGCTCTCGCGCAGCGCGGCCTTGGACTCGACCGCGCCGACGAAGCCGACGGGCAGTCCGATGACGAGGGCCGGGGCGGCGTCCAGGGTCAGCAGTTCCTCCAGCGCGGTCGGCGCGTTGCCGATCACCCAGAGGGCGCCGGGCCCGACCTGCTCGTACGCGAGCCGGATCGCGTGCGCCGAACGGGTCAGACCCGGCCCGCCCACGGCGTCCCTCAGCCGGCAGACGGTCTCCCGCCGGGTGATCCCGGCGGCCACCATCTCGACGTCCACGACCACCGGCGCCCCGGAGTGCAGCGCCGCGTGCGCCGTCACCAACTCGCCCTCGTCCATGACGAGATCGTTCGCGTACTCCAGGTCGGCGGCGGAGTGGATGACCCGCTCCACCACCGCCCGGGTCAGCGGCGGGAAGTGCGAGGTGTCCAGGCGGGCGCGCAGCCGCCGGTAGGACTCCTGCTCGATCGGGTGGACGACACGGTTCACTTCGGGTCCTCCTGCCAGCGGTAGCCGCGCGGCGTCACCATGCGCCCCGCGATGATCCGGGTGGCCGTGTTGCCGACGGTGACGACCGTCATCATGTCGACCGTCGCCGGGTCCAGTGCGGCGAGCGTCGTGACCCGGCCGGCCTCGTCCGGCCGGGAGGCGTTGCGGACGACGCCGACCGGCGTGGTCGGCTCCCGGTGCCCGGCGAGGATCGCGAGCGCCTTGGGCAGCTGCCAGTCGCGGCCCCGGGAGCGCGGGTTGTAGAAGGTGACGACGAGGTCCGCCTCGGCCGCCGCGCGCACCCGGCGCTCGATGACCTCCCACGGTGTGTGCAGGTCGGACAGGCTGATGGACACGTGGTCGTGGCCCAGCGGCGCGCCCAGGACCGCCCCGGCGGCCAGTGCGGCCGTCACCCCGGGCACCCCGACCACGTCGATGTCGTCGGAGGCCTCGGCGAGGGCGGGGGAGGCCATGGCGTACACGCCCGCGTCCCCGCTGCCGATCAGTGCCACCGCGTGCCCCTTGCGGGCCTGTGCGACCGCCGTCCGGGCCCGCTCCTCCTCCGCGCCGAGCCCCGACTCCAGCACCCGGGTGCCGGGCCGCAGCAGATCGCGGATCTGGTCCACGTACTGGTCGAGCCCGACCAGCACCGACGCCCGCCGCAGCTCGGCCGCCGCGCGCGGGGTGAGCAGGTCCCTTGCGCCCGGCCCGAGGCCGACCACCGCGAGCCGCCCGCGCCCCGGACGCCGTACGACCGCACAGGTGGCCATCGCGGGCCGCGCGGCCGACTTCTTCTTGGGAACGAGGAGTTCACCGCCCCGGACCAGGGCGGCGGCCTCGGCGACCGACGGGGTGCCGACGGCCGCGAGGGGCGCGTCCGACGGGTTGGGTACCTCGACCGCCGCCAGCTCCTCGGCGGAGTACGTCACCAGGGGCACCCCGAGGCGTTCGGCGGCGGCCACGATGCCCGGCTCCTCCGCCTTGGCGTCCACGGTGGCCAGCTCGGCGACCGACCGCGGCGACAGGCCCGCCTCCCGCAGGGCCTCCTCGACCAGACCGATGACCTCCTCGGCCGGCGCGCCCTTCGACGCGCCGACCCCGACCACCAGCGAGGGCGGCCTGAGCAGCACCTCCCGCTCGCCCGGCGCGACGGCCCGGTCGGTCACCCGGACCGTGTACGAGCCCTGGGGCGCGACCGGCAGCGGCGGCAGCGGCCACGCCACCTCGGCTTCCAGCGCGACCGGTTCGCCGTCCAGCAGCGCCCGGGAGACCGCCGCGACCGACCCCTCGTACGGCAGGCCGAGCGTGTCCAGGCCCGGCAGCCCGACGGCGTCCGTCGCGGTCGTCACCACCGGCTCGGCGCCCAGCACCTCCCCCACCTCGCGGGCGAGCGCGTTGGCGCCGCCGCCGTGCCCGCCGAGCAGCGACACCGCGAACCGGCCGCCCTCGTCCACGCACACCACGCCCGGGTCGGCCGCCTTGCCGGCGAGCAGCGGCGCGAGCAGCCGTACCACCGCCCCGGTCGCCAGGAAGCACACCAGTTGCTCGCACTCCGCGAACGCGGCCCGTACGGCCTGACCGACGGGACCCTCGTAGACGCGCGTACGCTCCGGCCAGGCCGCGGCCAGCCGGTCCCGCGCCGCCGCCCCCGCCGCGGTGGCGGAAATCAGGCCGATCACTGGACTACTCCTTCACTAGACGCCGGGGTTCTCACGCCCCACAGCAGAAACACAGGATTGGTGGCCGCGAGCCGGGTCACGTCCCCCGGCAGCGGAGCGAGGCGCGAGGACTGCAGCAGCACCCCGTCGCAGGTGAACCCGGCATCCGTCAGCGCCTGCCGGGCCGCCGGCACCCGGTCCAGCGCGGCCATGGCGACGACGACCGTCCGCCGGGCCCGCCGCGCGCAGGCGGTGACCACGGCGGGCAGCTCCCGCCCCCCGCCGCCGACGAACACCGCGTCGGGATCGCCGGCCAGCCCCTCAAGGGCGTCCGGCGCCGAGCCGTACACCACGTCCACGTCGACGCCGTGGGCGTCCGCGTTGGCACGGATGCGCGCCACCCCGTCCGGGGTCTTCTCGACGGCGACGACGGCGGCACCGAGCCGCGCGCACTCCACCGCGACCGAGCCCGACCCGGCGCCCACGTCCCACACCAGGTCCCCGAGGCGCGGCCCCAGCCGGGCCAGGGCCAGCGCCCGCACCTCGAACTTGGTGATCATCGAGTCCCGGTGGGTGAACGCGTCCTCCTCCAGGGCCCACCGGTCCGGCGCGCCAGGCACCCCGGCCACCGTCCGCACCGCACCGAGCGCCCGCGCCTCGTCCAGGCACAGCACCACGCTCACCGCCGTACCCCAGTCCCGGGCCGCGGCCTCCGCGGCCGTCACCCGCTCCACGCGCTCGCGCTCCGGATCGCCGAGCGCGCTCGCCACGACCAGGGTCCGGTCACCGGGGAGCGCGGCCCCCAGCTCGGCCGGACCGGCGCCCGGCCCGGTCAGCACGGCCACCTTCGGCCGCGCCCGGCACACGTTCACCGCCGTCCGCAGCTTTCTGCCGTGGGCGCTGACCACCACCGCGTCGTCCCAGGGCAGCCCGATCCGGGCGAAGGCGGTGGCCACGGAGGACACCCCCGGCCGCACGTCCAGCAGCCCGGGCCCGAACCGTTCGGCCAGCGCCCGCACGATCCCGAAGAACCCCGGGTCCCCGGACGCCAGCACGATGACCGGCAGCTCCTTGCCGACGTACCCGGCGATGGTGTCCAGCGCGGGCGCCAGCGGACCGAGCACCACCCGCTGGGCGCCCTCCGGCAGCCGTACGGCGTCCAGGTGCCGCCGCCCGCCGACGACCAGCGCGGCCCCGGCCAGGACGTCCGCGGGCACCGGCGCCCCGGTTCCCGTACCGACGACCGTGATCAACTCTTCGCCCTCTGCTCGCGCAGCGCGCGCCGCGCCTCGGGGTCGGCCTTCCGGTAGCCGTGGAAGTGACCCGGGTGGTACAGGTGCGAACGCGTCCCGTGCGCGTCCAGCGCCGGGCCGACCAGGAACAGCGTGTGCTTCCAGAGCCTGTGCTCCTTGACCGTCTCCTCCAGCGTGCCGATCGTGCACTTCACGACCAGTTCCTCCGGCCAGGTCGCCTGGTACGCGATCACCACGGGCGTGTCCGTCGGGTAGCCGCCCTCCAGCAGTTCCCGCACCAGCTGCCCGCTGCGTGCCGCCGACAGGAAGATCGCCATGGTGGTGCCGTGACGGGCGAACTCGCGCACCTCCTCACCGGGCGGCATCGGCGTCTTGCCCCCGCCCAGCCGGGTCAGCACCACGGACTGCGCGACCTCGGGAATCGTCAGCTCGCGCTGCGCGAGCGCGGCCACGGCGGAGAAGGAGGACACGCCCGGGACAACCTCGGTCGCGATGCCGATCTCCCGGCAGCGGTCCAGCTGCTCCTGCGTGCCGCCCCACAGCGCCGGGTCACCGGAGTGGATACGGGCCACCTTCAGCCCCTCCGCGAACGCACGCCGGTACACCGCGACGACGTCCTCCAGCGACATGGTCGCCGAGTCCAGGATCTCGGCGTCCTCGCGAGCGTGTTCGAGGACCTCCGCCTGGACCAGGCTCGCGGCCCAGATCACGACGTCGGCCTCGGCGATGGCCCGCGCGGCACGGAACGTCAGCAGATCGGCGGCGCCGGGGCCGGCACCGACGAAGGTCACCTTGCCGGTGGGGGCATCGGCCATGGGAATCGGTCCTCTCCTACGAGTACTGCGGTTGTGGCTGTCGGACGTGCGGGAACGCGGGTCGATCCGATAGCAAGGGCCTATGGCGGTCTTCGTCGCGCTCGGCGCGTTCCTGATGACGCTGGCCGGCGGCTGGACGGCACAGCGCGTGACCGACCGCCGTCATCTGGTGCTGGGCCTGGCCGGCGGGCTGATGCTCGGCGTGGTCGGCCTGGACCTGCTGCCGGAGGCGCTCCGGGCGGCGGGCACCGAGGTCCACGGCGTCCCGGCCGCGCTCCTGCTGTTCCTGGCCGGCTTCCTCCTCGCCCATCTGGTGGAACGCCTGCTGGCGGGCCGCCGTGCCGCCCACGGCGCCGCCGAACACAACCACCGGGCCCCCGAGGTGGGCCTGACGGCGGCCGCGGCGATGGTGGGGCACAGCCTGATGGACGGCGTGGCGATCGGCGCGTCCTTCCAGGTGGGCGGCGGCATGGGCACCGCGGTCGCGGTCGCCGTCATCGCCCACGACTTCGCGGACGGCTTCAACACCTTCACCCTCACCAGCCTGTACGGCAACGCCCGCCGCAAGGCCCTCGCCATGCTCTTCGCGGACGCCGTCGCACCCGTCGCCGGAGCCGCCGCGTCCGCGTTCCTCACCGTCCCGGAGGGCGTCCTCGGCGGCTATCTCGGCCTGTTCGCCGGCGCACTGCTGTACCTCGCCGCGGCGGAGATCCTCCCCGAGGCCCACCATGAGCACCCCGCCCGTTCGACCCTGCTGTGCACGGTCGCGGGCGCGGCCTTCATCTGGCTGGTGGTGAGCGTCACGGGGTGACCCGGGCCGTGTCACAGCTTTCCGCCCCGGCCGCCGTCCCGGCGCGGCGGCGCGATCAGGGTCGACAGATACGGCAGCGGTGTCCCGTCCAGCTCGGCGGCCGGCCGTACCGACTCCTCCGCCAGCCCCAGCGCCGACCCCCACACCGCGTCCCCGAGCCGCCCGGTCTCCCGCAGCGCCTCCGCGACCTCGGCGGCCTGCCGCCCGAACTTGTACGCCACCACCGTCCCCGGCCCGGCCAGCGCCTCCTTCAGCACCGCCGACCCGGCCGTCACCGGTACGAGGGTCAGCGGCTCGGTGCCCTCGGTCAGTACGGCCCCGGACCGCGCCGCGAGATCCTGCATGGCGGTGATCCCGGGCACGGTCTCCACGCTGACACCCGGCACCAGTTCCACGATGGTCTGCGCGAGATAGGTGAACGTCGAGTAAACGTTCGGGTCCCCGATGGTGGCGAACGCGACCGACGCGTGCGCTTCCAGCAGTTCGGCGACCCGCTGCCCGGCCGCGTCCCAGGCCGCCTCGCGCCGGGCCCGGTCGTTCCGCTCGTTCAGCGCGAACACCACCCGGACGACCTTCTCCCCGGGCACGTAGTGCAACACGGTCGCCTCGGCGCGCCCGGGCTCCCCCCCGTCCTTTCCATCAGCCGCAGCCATGACGGGTACGACGACGACATCGGCGGCCCGCAGCGCGTTGACCCCCTTCACGGTCACCAGCTCCGGATCACCGGGACCGACCCCGACTCCGACCAGCCTGCTGCTCATGACGTCCGGCACCTCTCCACGAACCGACGGGCGACACCGGGCTCGGACGCCCAGTGCGTGTGCAGATAACTCGCGTGCACGCCCTGCTGTACGAAACCTTCGACCCGCCGGACCGGGGCCCGTACACCCCAGGCGGGGGCGGCACCGGCGCCCGGCTCGACGACGGTGCGATGGAACTCGTGGCCCCGCATCCGCGTCCCGGCCGCCGCCAGCACACTGTCGCCGACGGCCACGGCGTCCCGGTAGCCGAGGGTCAGCCGTTCGGTCATCCGCGCGGTGGCATCGAGCACGCCGCACATGGGTCGGCCGTCCAGCTCCCGGCAGAGGTAGAGCAGTCCTGCGCATTCGGCGGCCATGGGGGCGCCGGAGGACGCGAGGTCGGCGACGGCCTTGCGCAGTGGCTCGTTGGCGGACAGCTCGGCGGCGTACACCTCGGGGAAACCGCCCCCGATGACCAGCCCGGCAGTGTCTTCGGGCAGTTGCTCATCCTTGACCGGATCGAAGGGGACGACCTCGGCACCGGCGGCGGTGAGCAACTCGGTGTGCTCGGCGTAGGAGAAGGTGAACGCCTTCCCGCCGGCAACGGCGACTACGGGCCCGCGCTTCTCGGCCGACCGAGACGGGTGGTCGTGGGTGGACGACTCGGGGGTCCAGGGGGCGGAGCCCCCTGGGAGGGCACCGGCACTCCGGGCGAGTGCCTCCAGCGCGTCCAGGTCACACCCTCGTACCACCTGGTCAGCCATCGAAGCCACCGCTTCGACCGCCGCAGCACGCCGTTCGGCGACCGGTACCAGCCCCAGGTGCCGCGACGGCGTCTCCACCTGGGCCACCCGTCGCAGCACCCCGAGAACGGGCACCCCCGCCGAATCCAGCGCCTCCCGGAGAAGTTCCTCATGCCGATCGGACCCGACCTTGTTCAGGATCACCCCCCCGACCCGCACCTCCGGGTCCCAGGAAGCGAACCCGTGTACCAGCGCCGCCACCGACCGCGACTGCGACGAGGCGTCCACGACGAGCACCACCGGCGCCCGCAGCAGCTTGGCGACGTGCGCGGTGGACGCCAGCTCACCTTCGCCGGCGGCCCCGTCGTACAGCCCCATCACGCCTTCGACCACGGCGAGGTCACACCCCCGCGCCCCGTGCAGGAACAGCGGTGCGATCAGCTCCGGCCCGCACAGGTACGCGTCGAGGTTGCGCCCCACCCGCCCGGTCGCCAGGGCGTGGTACCCGGGGTCGATGTAGTCCGGCCCGACCTTGTGCGGGGACACGGCGAGTCCCCGCGCGGCGAACGCGGCCATCAGCCCCGTGGCGACGGTGGTCTTGCCGCTGCCCGAGGAGGGCGCGGCGATGACCAGCCGAGGCACCGACGACATCACCACTCGATGCCCTTCTGGCCCTTCTGTCCCACGTCCATGGGGTGCTTGACCTTGGACATGTCGGTGACGAGGTCGGCGAAGTCCACCAGTTTCTCCGGCGCGTTCCGCCCGGTGATCACCACGTGCTGGGTGCCGGGACGGCCGCGCAGCACGTCGATGACCTCGTCGGTGTCGACCCAGCCCCAGTGCATCGGGTACGCGAACTCATCGAGCACGTACAGCCGGTACGTCTCGGCGGCCAGGTCCCGCTTGACCTGCTCCCAGCCCTCGCGGGCCTTCTCCTCGTTGTCCATCTGCGCGTCCCTCTGGACCCACGACCAGCCCTCGCCCATCTTGTGCCAGTCGACGGTGCCGCCCTCGCCGGAGGCGCCGAGCACCCGGAGCGCGTTCTCCTCGCCGACCTTCCACTTCGCCGACTTGACGAACTGGAACACCCCGATGGGCCACCCCTGGTTCCAGGCGCGCAGCGCGAGCCCGAACGCGGCGGTGGACTTGCCCTTGCCGACGCCCGTGTGCACGACGACCAGCGGACGGTTCCGTCGCTGACGGGTCGTCAGCCCGTCGTCCGGTACGACACTCGGCTGTCCCTGCGGCATTACGCGGCCCTCCTCGACGTCCCCTGCACATCCCTGACCAGCCCGGCGATCGAGTCGGCCCGCAGCTCGTCCAGCGTGACGGCCGTACCGCCCAGCTCACCGGCCAGCTGCCCGGCGAGCCCGAGCCGCACCGGTCCCGACTCGCAGTCCACGACCACCGAGGCGACCTGCTCGGCCGCGAACAGCCGCGCCGCCCGCCCGGCGAGGGCCACCGGCTCCGGGCCACCGGTCGCCCGGCCGTCGGTCACCACGACCACCAGCGCCCGGCGCGCCGGGTCCCGCAGCCGCTCCACGCGCAGCACCTCGCGCGCCTTCAGCAGCCCGGCGGCGAGCGGCGTACGCCCTCCGGTCGGCAGCGACTCCAGCCGCGCGGCGGCGGCGTCGACGGAGGACGTCGGCGGCAGCGCGACCTCGGCCGCAGCCCCCCGGAAGGTCACGAGCCCCACCTTGTCCCGCCGCTGGTAGGCGTCCAGCAGCAGCGACAGCACGGCGCCCTTCACGGCACTCATCCGCTGCCGTGCCGCCATCGATCCCGAGGCGTCCACCACGAACAGCACGAGGTTCCCCTCACGCCCCTCACGGACCGCCTGCCGCAGATCGTCCCGCCGCACCACCAGCCCCGGCCCGGACCTGCCCCGCGCCCGCTGATGCGGCGCGGCGGCTTGTACGGTCGCCGCCAGATGCAGCTTGGTCAGCGTCCCCTGGGGCCGCCGGGCCCCGGTGGTCCGCCCGTGCTCGGTCCGCGCCCGCGACCGCCGTCCGGCGGCACCCTCACCGATGCCGGGCACCGTCAGCGCCTTGGCACGGAAGGGTTCGGCGGCCCGTACGGCCGACTGCTCCTGCCCGCCGGACGTCTGCGGCTGCCCGCCCTCACCGGCCTCGGGCCGCGCGGCGCCGCCGCCGTCGTCCTGCGGGCCGCTGTCGGGCGCCGGCTGCCCGCCGCCCCCGCCCGGACCGCCCGGGTCGTCGTCGCCGTCCCCGTCGTCCGCGTCGTCCCCGGAGAACTGCTCCAGCGTCTCGTCCAGCTTGTCCTCGTCCAGACCCGGCGCGTCGAACGGGTTCCGCCGCCTGCGGTGGGGGAGCGCCAGCAGCGCGGCCTGCCGCACGTCCTCCGCGAGCACATCGGTGCGCCCGGCCCACGCGGCCAGCGCGGTCGCCGTACGCGCCATCACGATGTCGGCGCGCATGCCGTCCACCTCGAAGGCCGCGCATGTCGCGGCGATCTGCCGCAGCGCCCCGTCGCCCAGCCGCACCTGCGGCAACAACTCCCGCGCCGCCACGATCCGCTGCCGTACGGCGGCCTCCTCGCCGGCCCAGCGTGCGGCGAAGGCGGCCGGATCGTCGTCGTACGCCAGCCGGCGCCGGACGACCTCCACCCGCTGCTCCGGCTCCCGGGAGGCCGCGACCTCCACGGTCAGCCCGAACCGGTCCAGCAACTGCGGGCGCAGTTCGCCCTCTTCGGGGTTCATGGTCCCGACGAGCAGGAACCGGGCCGCGTGCCGCACGGACACACCCTCGCGTTCCACGTACGAGGCACCCATCGCCGCCGCGTCCAGCAGCAGGTCGACCAGGTGGTCGTGGAGCAGGTTCACTTCGTCGACGTAGAGGATGCCCCGGTGCGCGTCGGCCAGCAGGCCCGGCTCGAAGGCCTTCACGCCCTCGGCCAGCGCCCGCTCGATGTCGAGGGCGCCCACGAGCCGGTCCTCGGAGGCGCCGACGGGCAGCTCGACCATCCGCGCGGGCCGCTCCACGCCGTCGCCGGCCTCGTGCGGCCCGTCCGGGCAGCCGGGGTCGGGGGAGGCCGGATCACATGAGAACCGGCACCCGGGGACCACGGCCACCTCCGGCAGCAGCGCTGAGAGCGCCCGTACCGCCGTGGACTTCGCGGTGCCCTTCTCACCGCGCACCAGCACACCGCCGACCGCCGGCGACACGGCGTTCAGCAGCAGCGCGAGCCGCAGATCGTCCTGGCCGACGACGGCCGTAAAGGGGAACGGGGTGGTCACTGGTCGCCCTCCAAGTCGCCTTCCAGCTCCAGATAGGTGGCGCGCAGCCGCTCCAGCGTGTCCGCGTCCGGCTCCGCCCACAGGCCACGGTCCGCCGCCTCCAGCAGCCGCTCGGTGATCCCGCGCAGCGCCCACGGGTTGGACTTCTTCATGAAGTCCCGGTTCTCCGGGTCGAAGACGTACTCGGCGCTGAGCTTCTCGTACATCCAGTCGTCGACCACGCCCGCCGTCGCGTCGTAGCCGAACAGGTAGTCCACGGTCGCCGCCATCTCGAAGGCGCCCTTGTAGCCGTGCCGGCGCATGGCCGCCATCCAGCGCGGGTTGACCACGCGTGCCCGGAACACGCGGTGCGTCTCCTCGCCCAGCGTCCGCGTCCTCACCTGGTCCGGTACGGCCGAATCGCCCACGTACGCCTCGGGGTTGGCGCCCGTCAGGTGCCGGACCATGGCGACCATGCCGCCGTGGTACTGGAAGTAGTCGTCGGCGTCGACCAGGTCGTGCTCACGGGTGTCGACGTTCTTCGCCGCCACCGCGATCCGCTTGAACGCCGTCTCCATGTCCCCGCGCGCCGCCCGCCCGTCGAGCCCGCGCCCGTAGGCGTAGCCGCCCCAGACGGCGTACACCTCGGCCAGGTCCGCGTCGCTGCGCCAGTTCCGCGCGTCGATCAGCGGCAGCAGACCGGCGCCGTACGCACCCGGCTTCGAGCCGAAGATACGGGCCGTGGCCCGGCGCCGGTCGCCGTGCTCGGCCGCGTCCTCCTCCACGTGCGCCCGCACATAGTTGGACTCGGCCGGCTCCTCCAGTTCCGCCACCGCCCGCACCGCGTCGTCGATCAGCCCGACCACGTGCGGGAACGCGTCGCGGAAGAATCCGGAGATGCGGACGGTGACGTCGATGCGAGGGCGCGCCAGCTCCGCGAGCGGGACCACCTCGAAGCCCGTCACCCGGCGCGAGGCGTCGTCCCACACCGGACGGCAGCCCAGCAGCGCCAGGATCTCGGCGATGTCGTCACCCTGGGTGCGCATCGCGGACGTGCCCCACACCGTGAGCCCCACCGACTTGGGGTACTCCCCGGTGTCGCTCAGATAGCGCTGCACCAGCGAGTCCGCCAGCGACTGGCCGACATCCCAGCTCAGCCGGGACGGGATCGCCTTGGGGTCGACCGAGTAGAAGTTGCGGCCCGTCGGCAGGACGTTGACCAGACCACGGGTCGGGGAGCCCGACGGGCCCGCCGGGACGTAACCGCCGTCCAGGGCCCGCAGGATGTGCCCGATCTCGTCGGTGGTCCGCGCCAGCCGGGGGACGACCTCGTCGCACGCGAACTCCAGCACGGCGACCGCGTCGGGGAGTTCGGCGCCGAGCACGCCCCGCAGGACGGCGGGGACGGCCGTACGGTCCCACGCCCGCGCCTCCATGCCCTCCGCGATCCGCCGGCACAGCTGCTCCAGCAGGTCGATGGTGTCGGCGGCGGTCCGGGACGGCCCGTCGACCAGGTCCGTCAGCTCGACCGGCACCTTCACCGGGGCGCCCGGCTCGGCCAGCAACTCCTTCTCCACCAGGCCGAAACGCGCCGCCAGCGCGGCCCGCAGACCGGGCAGCGCGTTCGCCTGGCCGCCCCACACCTGGGAGGCGCGCAGCACCGCCAGCACGAGGTTCACGCGCGGCTCGCCGACCGGGCCGCCGCCGAGGATGTGCAGGCCGTCGCGGATCTGCACGTCCTTGATCTCGCACAGATAGCCGTCGATGTGCATGACGAACTCGTCGAACGCGTCGTCGTCCGGCTGCTCGTCCACGTGCAGGTCATGGTGCAGCTCCGCCGCCTTGACCAGGGTCCAGATCTGGGCGCGGACCGCCGGGGCCTTCACCGGGTCCAGGTCGGAGACGAGCGCGTACTCGTCCAGCAGCTGCTCCAGCTTGGCCAGATCGCCGTAGGTGTCCGCGCGGGCCATCGGCGGCACCAGGTGGTCGACCACCGTGGCGTGTCCGCGCCGCTTGGCCTGGGTGCCCTCGCCGGGGTCGTTGACGATGAACGGGTAGACGAGCGGCAGGTCGCCGAGAACGGCGTCCGGAGCGCAGCCCCGGGACAGCCCGAGTCCCTTGCCCGGCAGCCACTCCATCGTGCCGTGCTTGCCCATGTGCACGATCGCGTCGGCGCCGAAACTGTTCTCCAGCCAGCGGTAGGCCGCCATGTAGTGGTGGGAGGGCGGCATGTCGGGGTCGTGGTAGATGGCGATCGGGTTCTCGCCGAAGCCGCGCGGCGGCTGGATCATGACCACGACGTTCCCGTACTGGAGCGAGGCCAGGACGATGTCGTCGCCGTCCACGTAGAGGCTGCCCGGCGGCTCGCCCCACGCCTCCCGCATGGCTTCCTTGAGTGCGGGGTCGAGCTTCTCGAACCACGCCCGGTAGTCCGCCAGCGGAACCCGCGCCGGCGCCGCCGCCAGCTGGTCCTCGGTCAGCCACTCCACGTCGTGACCACCGGCCTCGATCAGCCGGTGGATCAGCTCGTCGCCACCGGAGGGGTACTCGGTGACCCCGTACCCGGCGTCCCGCAGCGCGTCCAGCACCCGGACCGCCGACGCGGGCGTGTCCAGCCCGACCGCGTTGCCGACCCGTGAGTGCTTGGTCGGGTACGCCGTGAAGACCAGTGCGATCTTCTTCTCCGCGTTCGGCTTGTGCTTCAGCCGGGCGTGCCGGAGGGCGATCCCGGCCACGCGGGCGGCCCGCTCGGGGTCGGCGACGTACACCGGCACGTCGTCGGGGCCCTGCTCCTTGAAGGAGAACGGCACGGTGATCAGCCGGCCGTCGAACTCCGGGATCGCGACCTGCATGGCCGCGTCCATGGGGGACAGGGCCGCGTCGGAATCCTCCCACGCGGCCCGCGAGGAGGTGAGGCAGAGCCCTTGCAGCACGGGGACGTTCAGGTCGGCGAGCGCGCCGATGTCCCAGGACTCCTCCTCGCCGCCCGCCGACGCCTGGGAGGCGTGCGTGCCGCCGGCCGCGAGCACCGTGGCCACGAGCGCGTCGGCCCGGCCCAGCAGCTCGTACAGCGCGGGGTCCGCGCCACGCAGCGAACCGCAGTACACCGGAAGGGCGTTGCCGCCCCGCGCCTCGATCGCCTCGCACAGGGTGTCCACGAAGGCGGTGTTGCCGCTCAGTTCGTGCGCCCGGTAGAAGAGCACGCCCACGGTCGGCCGGCCGTCCCGGATCCCGTACGCCCCGTGCACGCCGAACTCCGGCATCCGGCGCGGCTCCTCGAAGCCCTCACCGGTCAGCAGCACGGTGTCCGACAGGAACCGGGACAGTTCCAGCAGGTTCTCGGGACCGCCCTCCACCAGGTACTTCAGCGCCTCCGCGACCACGCCGGCCGGCACGGACGACTCCGCCATCAGCTCGGCGTCCGGTACGGCCTCGCCGCCGAGCAGCACGGTCGGGACACCGGACGCCTTCAGCGCGGCCAGCCCGTCCTCCCAGGCCCGCTTGCCGCCCAGCAGCCGTACGACGGCGAGGTCCGCGCCCTCGATCAGGCCCGGCAGCTCCCCGGAGACGTCGACACGGGTGGGGTTGCCGATGCGGTAGCCGGCGCCGGACGCCCGGGCGGCCAGCAGATCCGTGTCGGCGGTCGACAACAACAACACTGTGCTCATGCGGGCGCTCCCGGTGGAATGAAAGGCAGTCCTTGCGGCGCGCCCGACTCGATGAGCCGCCACAGCGCGTCCGTGTCCGCGTGCTGTTCGATCAGGTCGCCGAGCCGGTCGAGCTGTTCCTCGCGCAGCGCGGCGAAGGAGGTGTCCGGCGCGGGCACGAAGCGGCGGCCCGCGGCGGCGGCCACCTCGCGCAGGAAGGCCCGCCGGAAGCCGTCCGACTCCAGCGAGCCGTGCCAGTGGGTGCCCCAGGTCTGGCCGACCCGGCAGCCGTCCAGGAAGGCTTCGCCCCCGTCGACGGTGGCCACCCCGTGGTGGATCTCGTAGCCGTCGACCCGTTCGCCGAGGGCTTCGCCGCTGGGCCGGGTGAGGGTCTTCTCGCGGGCGAACCGCACCCGGACGGGCAGGATGCCGAGCCCGTCGACATGGCCGCGCCGGCTCTCGACGTCGTCCTCGATGTGCTCGCCGAGGATCTGGAAGCCGCCGCAGACGCCGAGGACGGGGCGTTGTTCGGCGGCCCGGCGGACGAGCGCGTCCGCCAGCCCGCGTTCCCGCAGCCACTCCAGCGCCCGTACGGTCCCCCGTGTGCCCGGGACGACGACGAGATCGGCGTCCGCGAGCTCCTCCGGGCGGTCCACGAACCGCACCACCACACCCGGTTCGGCGGCCAGCGCGTCCACGTCGGTGAAGTTGGACATCAGCGGGATCGCGCACACGGCGACCCGCAGCACGTCCTCGCCGACCGGGGGCGTCACGGCGGACTCGCGGACCGTGCCCCGCAGCGAGACACGCAGCCCGTCCTCCTCGTCGATGCCGAGCCCGTGCCGGAAGGGCAGCACGCCGTACGTCCGCCGCCCGGTGAGGTCCCGGAGCATGTCCAACCCCGGCTCCAGCAGGCTGACATCGCCCCGGAACTTGTTCACCAGGAACCCGGCGACCAGCTCCTGGTCCTCCGGCGAGAGCAGGGCGACGGTGCCGAAGAAGGAGGCGAACACGCCGCCGCGGTCGATGTCGCCGACGACGAGCACGGGCAGCCGCGCGTTGCGCGCGATCCCCATGTTGACGATGTCGGTCCGCCGCAGGTTGATCTCGGCCGGACTCCCCGCCCCCTCACAGATCACCGCGTCATACGTGCCCCGCAACTGAGCCAGGCAGTCCAGCACCGTGCCCAGCAGCCGCTGCTGGCGCCCGCCGTGGTACCCGCGTGCGCTCAGCTCGCCCACCGGCTTGCCCAGCAGCACCACCTGGCTGCTCTGCTCACCGCCGGGCTTGAGCAGCACCGGGTTCATCAGCGCGGTCGGCTCGACGCGGCACGCCTGCGCCTGCATGGCCTGCGCCCGGCCGATCTCCGCGCCCTCGCGCGTGACGAACGAGTTCAGGGACATGTTCTGCGCCTTGAACGGCGCGACCTTCACGCCCTGGCGGACCAGCCAGCGGCAGATGCCGGCCGTCACGACGCTCTTGCCCGCGTCGGAGGTGGTGCCGGCGACGAGGAGCCCACCGTTCACTTCCCACGTCCTTTCAGGAGGGCGCGCGCGGCGAGCGTGGTGCCGAGCGCGAGCAGGCCGACGCGGCGGGAGAGCCGTACGGCCCGGTCGATGTCGGTGACCCGGACCGGCCGTCCGGTGGCGCCGTTCAGCACCGGGCGGTGTTCGACCCGGCCGCCGTAGGAGAGCGTCCCGCCCAGGCGCACGCCGAGAGCGCCCGCGAAGGAGGCCTCCACGGGCCCGGCGTTGGGGCTCGGATGCTCCCGCGCGTCCGCCCTCCAGGCGCGCACGGCGCCCCGCGGATCGGGTCCGGCCACCGCGGCGAGTACGGCGGTCAGCCGGGCCCCCGGCCAGCCGGCGACGTCGTCCAGGCGGGCGGAGGCCCAGCCGTAGCGCCGGTGGCGGGGCGACTTGTGACCCACCATCGCGTCCAGGGTGTTGACCGCCCGGAACCCGAGCAGCCCCGGCACCCCGGCCACGGCACCCCAGAAGAGCGCGCCGACCACGGCGTCGGAGGTGTTCTCGGCGACCGACTCGACCACGGCCCGGGCGATGCCGTCGGCGTCCAGCGCCTGCGGGTCCCGGCCGCACAGATGCGGCAGCCGGGCCCGGGCGCCCTCGACGTCCCCGGCCTGAAGGGCGCGCCCGATGGCGCGGGCCTCCCGGGCGAGCGAGGTGCCGCCGACGACGGACCAGGTGGCGGCGGCGGTCAGCGCGGCGGAAGCGGTGGGGGAGGAGCGTACGGCGCGTGCGGTCAGCGTGCCGAGGGCGACGGCGCCGCCGGCGCACACGACGGTGTGCAGGGCGCCCCAGCCACGGTGGTCGTGCCACAGCGCGCGTTCCACGGCCCCGGCCGCCCGGCCGAACACGGCGACCGGATGCCCGCGGCGCGGATCGCCGAGGAGCAGGTCACCGAGGACGCCGGCGGCGGCGCCGTACGCGTATGTGCGATCGGCACCCATCGGCTCAGCCGGCCGTGGGGACAGGAACGGTCCTGGTGCGGGTCCTCGATCGGCAGCCGAGCATGGCGAAATGTGTCCTCACTCAGGGTGTCCGCGCCCTGGTTCGACGTGAATCGGCGGTGAGAGTTCCTGGCTCCCGGGGGTTCTTCCCCGGTGACAGTGGCGGGACCGCGCCGGATTCGCACCGGCTTCCTCTCCTGCCGCCTACATGGCCTGGGCAGTCCACCACGCGCCCGGAACGGCCGTCAACTTGCCTTTGACCTGGGACGCCGGACTGTGCTGAGGCCCACATCGCCGGCCCGCCGGACGGCACCGGAGGACCGGTTCGACGCCATGCGTCGGCCCCGCCGGTCCCGCTGGAGCGGGTGGCCCGGCGGGGCCGATGTCGGGTTTCGAACCGTCAGGGCTTGACGACGATCAGGTAGATCCCGTACGCCACCGCCGCCGCGCAGGCCGCGAAGCACACGTACGCGCCGGTGACGGCGAGGGCGGCGGACCCGCCCTGCGCCGCGGCCTTCTCCCGGCGGGACAGGCCGTTGATGCCGAGGGTGAACAGGGCCACCAGGCCCACCGTGAACGCGAGGCTGACGCCGAAGACGGAGCCGAGGGCCGCCCAGTCGATCTTCATGGGGGTGCTTCCTTCAGTAACCGTGTGCTCGGGGTCAGACCGCGGCGGCCGGCGGGGCGGCCGGGGCGGCGGGGGAGGGCTCGGTGGCCGGGGCGGGGATGGTGGCCGTCAGATCCTCGGTGACCATGCCCGCCGGGGGCGGGGTCACGGCGGCGATGGCGGTGGTGACCACGCCGACCGGCTCGCCGGTCTCCTCGACCACGTTGGTGTGGTCGACGACCTCGCGGCGGGAGATCTTCCAGATCGCGGCGCTCGCGGCGACCAGGAAGACGGCGACGACGGCGGTTCCCCCGTCACCGAGGTCGGTGACGGACTCGGCGACCGCGCCGACCAGCGCGGCGGCCGGGAGGGTCAGCGCCCAGGCGACGAACATGCGGGTCGCGGTGGACCAGCGGACCACACCGCCCTTGCGGCCGAGACCCGCGCCCATCACCGAGCCGGAGACGACGTGCGTGGTGGAGAGGGAGAAGCCGAGGTGGGAGGAGGCCAGGATGGCGGTCGCGGCGCTGGTCTGGGCGGCGAAGCCCTGGCGCGGCTCCAGGTCGGTCAGGCCCTTGCCCATGGTGCGGATGATGCGCCAGCCGCCGATGTAGGTGCCGAGCGCGATGGCCATGCCCGCGGACAGGATCACCCAGGTGGGAGGGTTGGAGCCGGGGGCGATGGAGCCGCCCGCGACGAGGGCGAGGGTGATGATGCCCATCGTCTTCTGCGCGTCGTTGGTGCCGTGCGCGAGGGAGACCAGGCCGGCGGAGGCGATCTGGCCGGCGCGGTAGCCCTTGCGGGTGGCCTCGCCGTCGGCGGTGCCGCCGATGCCGTAGGAGAACCGGGTGGCCAGCAGGGAGGCGAGGCCCGCGACGACCGGCGCGGCGACGGCCGGCAGCAGCACCTTGGTGACCAGGACGTCACCGTGGACGGCGCCGAAGCCGGCGGAGGCGACGGTGGCGCCGACCAGGCCGCCCATCAGGGCGTGCGAAGAGCTGGAGGGCAGGCCCACCAGCCAGGTCAGCAGGTTCCAGAGGATCGCGCCGACCAGGGCGGCGAAGATGACCTCGGGACGGATGCCGGTCTCGTCGACGAGACCCTTGGAGATCGTGTTCGCGACCTCCACGGAGAGGAAGGCGCCCACAAGGTTGAGGACGGCGGACATGGCAACCGCGATCTTCGGCTTCAGGGCGCCTGTGGAGATGGTGGTGGCCATCGCGTTCGCGGTGTCGTGGAAACCGTTCGTGAAATCGAACGCGAGAGCGGTTACCACCACAATCGCGAGGATCAGCGAGAAGCTTTCCATTTACCCAGGCAATCGTTCGAGGTCATTGGCTGGACGAACGTAGGCAACCTGGGTGAACGGAAGATGAACTGAGGCGGGCGTGAGGGTGTCAGTAACGCGCGTGTGAGGTTCCGCTTCGCGTCGTCGGCCGAAGCGGGCCTTGGCTAGTGGCCTCGCGCGAAGATCCGCAGCCGGCTCAGGGAGCCGTTGAAGAGATTCTGGTCACCCGGCAGCCTGCCCTTGACGGCGTGCTGCCAGAACGTCCAGTACCGCCAGCCGCCCGGCAGCGCCCCAGGTCGCGAGGTGCCGTGGCGGGCGATCCACAGGGCGTGCGAGGAGGAGAAGGCGCGGCTGTTCCCGGTGCACAGCTTCCACCACTGGGTTGTGGTGTAGATCACGGGGTGGCGGCCGGTCTCCTTCTCGATCTCGTCGCTGAACGACCGGATCCAGCGGACCATCCGGGCCTTGCCCAGTCCATAGCACTTGTGCTTCGCGTCGTACGGGTTGTACTCGATGTCCAGCGCGGGCGGCAGCGTCCAGCCGTCCGCCCGCCAGTCGCCGCCGTGCCGCACGAAGTACGCGGCCTGCTCGGCGCCGGAGGACCGGTCCGGCCGGGCGAAGTGGTACGCGCCCCGGATCAGGCCGGCCTCGCGGGCCCCGGCGTACTGCCCGGAGAAGTAGGGATTGCGGTAGTTCGTGGACTCGGTCGCCTTGACGTAGACGAACCGCGCGCCCTTCGCCCGGGCGGCGGCCCAGTCGACCCGCCTCTGGTGGGACGACACGTCGTGGCCTCTGGGCAGGGTTCCGGCCAGGGCCGGCAGCGCGGGCAGCCCCGGCACCACCGACAGCGCGAGCGAGGCCGGGGGTCCGTCCTTCTCCGACCCTCCGGCCGGCCTCAGGGGTCCGGCCGACGCGGTCGTGGCGGCGAGGGCGAGGACCGCCGTGGCCGCCGTGAGGACACCGGCGCGGCGGCGGACAAGGGTGCGTTCACGGGCCATGCGGCTCCCCCGGGGTGGACGTCCAGTCGGCAAGAGGGATCATTGAAGGCCCGCCCATCACCGCATCTGTGCCGATTTATGGCGTTTCGGCATGAGGTCCGCCCGTTCGGCCGTATCGTTTCGGCGCGGAACCACCGGCCCAACCGCTCTTCGCCGGTCCGGCTGGCAGGATCGCTGGCAGGATCACGGCATGGCTGAAGCGCTGCGGAACGCGGACGACGGGCACCAGGGCGGGCGGCAGGACGTGCCACAGGGCGTGGGACAGGACAGCGGGCAACGGGACGTGCCCCAAGGGGAGGTACGTCAGGACGAGGCGCGGCTCTGGGCGGAACTGACCGCGACGGCACGCCGGACCGTCGCCGACGGACTGGTCGTCGGCACCTCCGGCAACGTCTCCGCCCGTGTCGGGGACCTCGTGCTGGTCACCCCGTCCGGAGTTCCCTACGACCGGCTCACCCCGGACGACATCACCGGCGTCGACCTCACCGGACGCCAGGTGCTGGGCACGCTCGTGCCGACCAGCGAGCTGCCCCTGCACCTCGCCGTCTACCGCACCACCGACGCCCGCGCCGTCGTCCACACCCACGCCGTGCACGCGACGGCGGTCTCCACGCTCCTGCCCGAACTACCGCCGGTCCACTACATGACCGTCGCCCTCGGCGGCCCCGTCCGGGTCGCCCCCTACGCCACCTACGGCACCGGCGAACTGGCCGAGAACATGCTCCGCGCCCTCGCCGGCCGCTCCGGCTGCCTGCTCCAGAACCACGGCACGATCACCTACGGCGCCACCCTGGACCAGGCCTACGACCGCACCGCCCAGCTGGAGTGGATGTGCCGCCTGTGGCTGACGGCGTCCTCGGTGCCGGGCATGACCCCGTCCCTGCTGACGGAGGCACAACTGGCCGAGGCCGGGGAACGCTTGAAGGGGTACGGCCAACGGAGGTGACCCCTTGCTGTCCTCGATCCGCCGCGACGGCGCCCAGCCACGACGTACCCACCCGGTGGTGCCGCACCCGCCCGCACCCCGGCGGTCCTCCCCTCCGCTGGCCGGTGGCCGCGGCCCCGCCGACACTGGACCCGTGCGCACCGTCAAAGCCACCGCCGCCGGACTCACCGCGGTCCTGGCCGCCGGGATGGCGTCCGTCGCCGCCGGCCGGCTCGCCAGCGACGTCGCACTGAAGGCCCCGGCGGGCCGCCCGCTGCCCACCGAGCCCCGCCTCACCGTGCACGGCACGGCCGCCGGCCAGATCACGCTCACCCGTGACCTGGCCGCCCTGCGCCCCGGCACCTACGGCCTCGCCGGCGACGGTTCCCACGCGGTCGTCGGCCCCGTCCTGGAGGCGGCCCAGCACACCGCCGACACGGTCGTACGACGTCTGGAACGCGTCACCCACGGCACCTTCGCCCCCGGCGACGCGGTACGGCTCACCCCCAACCTGTACGTCGGCGACCCCGGCGCCGCCCTCGGCCTCGATTACGCCGACGTCGACGTGCCCGGCGAGCTGGGCGCCCTGCCCGCCTGGTTCGTGCCCGGCCAGCGGGACACCTGGGTGATCGCCGTACACGGCCTCGGCGCCACCCGGGAACACGCCATGAACGTGATGGGCTTCCTGCACGGCCGCCGGCTGCCCGTCCTCGCCCTCGCCTACCGCGGCGACCTCGGCGCCCCGCGCCCGCCGGACGGCCTGAACCACCTCGGCGACACCGAGTGGCGGGACGTCGAGGCGGCGATCCGTCACGCCGTCCGCCACGGGGCCCGCCGGGTCGTCCTGCTCGGCTGGTCCACCGGCGCCACCATGGCCCTGCGCGCCGCCGAGCACTCCGCGGTCCGGGACCGCGTCGCCGGACTCGTCCTGGACTCGCCGGTGCTCAGCTGGGAGGCGACGCTGCGGGCCCTGGCCAGGGCCCGCCACACCCCGCGGCCGCTGCTGCCGCTCGCCGTGCGGGCCGCGCAGGGCCGGGCCGGACTGCACGCCGACCGGCTCGCCGAGACCGCCGACCCCGACCGGCTCCGGGTCCCCACCCTGGTCATCCACGGCCCGGACGACCGCGTCGCCCCCTGGGAGTTCTCCCGCGGGCTCGCCCGGCGCCGCGCCGACCTGGTCGCCCTGCACACCGTCGCGCACGCCCCGCACGCGGCGATGTGGAACGCGGACCCCGAGGAGTACGAGGAGCGGCTGCGGCGGTTCCTGACCCCGCTGATGTGACCCCAGGGGCCGACAGGTGACTCCCCGGGCTTCCAGGCCGATGCGCCCCCCCGGCTCCCGGCCCGCGGACACCGGCGCGAAACATTCCGTTTAAGGCCGTACGACTGGCGGGATCGTGCCTCTCAGGCCCTTCCCGCACCCGGTGCGTTGGCCAGCCCCGTCGCCCGCCGTGACATTCCGTTTGGGTTTTCGGACCGTCAACCGGAAGACTGCACCCGTGACGTCCCGTATCCCGCGCGACTCCAGGCTCCGACTCGTCCGACCGCGACCCCTGGCCGCCGCCCCCAGAGCTGTGAACCAGCGGCGCCCACGCCGCCCCGCACCCCGGCCGCCGGAGGGCACCCCCGCCCCGGCCGAACTGGCCGGAATGGCCCGCGCCGGTCTGGCCGGCGCGGTCCGCGTCGCCCGCTGGGCCGACGCCGCACTCGGCCCCGGCCGCGCCGGTGCCACCGCCGACGGCAAGGCCACCCTCTCCGACGCCACCGCCGAACGCGCCGCCGCCGACCTCGGCCTGAGCGCCGCTCAGATCCGCGCCGACTGGGACACCGCCCGCCTCGCCGGACTCGTCGAGGTGCACGGCGACAGCGCGCGCCCCGGCTGGCGGCTGCGCGCCTGGGACCGCGACGACAGCGCCGTCCTGCGCGGCTGGGTCGCCCTCTTCGACGCCTGGTCCCTGGCCTGTCCCGAACCCGACGGGCACGAGCCGGCCGCTGTCGCCGAGGTCGTCTCGGCCATGCCCCAGGTGCTCTCCTTCCTCCAGCTGTCCGCCGGACCGGTCCCCGTCGAGCAGCTGCTCGACCTGCTCCAGCAGCGGGTCACCGAACTGCGCACCGAACGCTGCGAGGTCGCCTACGAACCCGGCACCGGACAGCCCGCCGGAGCCCCGGGCCCGGCGGACCCCGGCCCCGCCGCGGACGCCCCGCTCGCCCCCCTGCTCGACTGGGCGCTGCGGGCCCTGGCCTCCGTCGGCGCCCTCACCTACGGCGACGGCCAGGCCACCCTCACCCCGCTCGGCAACTGGGCGGTCTGGGTCAAGCTGGAGCAGATCTGCGTGGCCGCGCAGAGCCCCGCCGGCAACATCGAGCAGTCCGCCGAGGACATGCTGCGCGGCTGCGCCCAGCTCCGGCCCAACGCGGCCCGCGCCGAGTACCGCGCCTGGCTCGCCGCCCGCCCCGTCGGCAGCGCCGTCACCGAGCTGATCGCCGCCGCCCGCGGCGACGACGCCCTGCTGCGCGGGCTGGCCTTCGAGGCGCTGCGCGTCGTCGGCGCCCCCGCCGAGCCCGACGTACGGTCCGTCGTGGACGAGCCGGCCCTGCGGCCGTACGCCCTGCTGTGGCTCGCCGAGCACGACGGCGTCGACCCGGAGGACGCCCACGAGGCGCTCACCCGGGAGGAGGCCACCTGGCTGTGGGTGGACACCGCCGCCGCCGTCGCCGACCACGGCGAGGCGCCGATGCTGGTCCGGCATCTGGAGTCCGCGGTGCAGCCCACCGTGCCCCAGCTGCTCGACGAGGTCCGCGCCGTCGGCCACCCGCGCACCGTGCAGGTCCTGGTCGCGCTCGCCGCCGCCCACCCCGACCCGGCCCTGGCCAAGGCAGTGCGCCGGGCCGCGTTCCAGGTGCACACCGGGGGCTGAGCGGGAGCTCGCGCAGGAGGTGCGGCGGGGGAGCGGCTCAGACGCCGATCTCGGGGGCGTACGTCCCGAAGCTCCAGATGTTCCCCTCGGCGTCCTTGGCCATGTAGTCCCGCGAGCCGTAGTCCTGGTCCGTCGGGGGCATCAGGATCTCCACCCCGTGCTCCACGGCCCGCTGGTGGTGGGCGTCCACGTCGTCCACCACGACGTACACCCCGGCGGGTCCCGCGTCCTTCATCGCCGTGTCGAAGAGGCCGCCGCGCCCCTTGGAGCCGATCATCACCACGCCGCTGCCCTGGACCAGCTCGGCGTGCATCACCGTGCCGTCCTCCGTCTCGTACACCGACAGCTCCGTGAAGCCGAGGGCCTCCGTGAGCTGCCGGATCGCCGCCCTGGCGTCCGTGTACAGCAGCGTGGGACAGATGCCCGGCCGTGCGCCGCCACCCGTGCCTGCCATGCCGATCACTCCTTCGTGCATCGGTTCCGCCGTGCTCTTCGAGTCTCGCAGCCGCCACCGACAACGCCCCGGCGCAACGGGACGCAGCACGCCGTGGCGCCGGCCGGGTACGGCGGCGGACGAGCCGGCGGACGATCGCCCCGCCGAACGGGGGGACTCGCCGCCCCGCCCGCCCGGCCACCGCGCCGACCCGGCCGGCGGTGACTACGCTCGGCGGCTGATCCGGGACGGTGGTACCCAAAGGGGGTGAGGTGGCACTTCCACCCGTGGGCCGCCTCTCCGTCGCCCTCCTCCTCGCCGTCGTCACCCTCGGCCTCCTCGGCACGGCCCGGCAGCTGCGGCCGGTTCCCTACGGCGACCGGCTCCTCTCCGCCGGGCCGGACGCCGGGGCCTGGGCGACGCGCGTGCGGGACGGCGCCGTGGCCGGCCACGACAGCCGTACCGGCGCGCTCCGGTGGCGGTACGCGCGCGCGGGGCACCGTCCCGTCGACGTGGTGCACGCGCGCGGGGAGGTGATCGCGCTCTGGGACGACGGTCTGCTCACCGACACCGACGGCCGGTCCGTGCGCTGGCACCGGGCCCTGCCCGACGCGGCCGAGTGGCTCCCGGCCCAGGGCGGCACCGGCGTGCTGCGCCCCCTCGGCCGGGGCATCCTCGCCGTCGTCACCCCGCGCCGCGTCACCGCGTACCGCACCGCCGACGGCGACCTGCGCTGGGTGCTGCCCGCCCGGAACGGCTGTGCCTTCCGTCCCGAGGGCGCCGTACGCCGGGGCGCGGCCCTGCTCCTCGCCCAGCCCTGCGCGGACGCCGCCTGGACCGGTCAGCTCGTGGCCCTGGACGACCTGGGCCGGATCGCGCCCGGCCGCACCCCGCTGGGCAACGATCTCCCGAGCCCGTACCCCGGACGCCTGGACGCGGAAAACCGCTTGCACGGCCCCGTTAGACTTTCCCCCATGGCCATTCTCCTCGCGCATTAGACGGCGGGAACGTCCTCAGCCGCCCACCCGCCAACCCCTGTACGCCCTGGAGTCTGTCCGTGATCTCCGCCTCCGGTATCGAGCTGCGCGCCGGTGCGCGCGTCCTCATCGAGAACGCCACCTTCCGTGTCGCCAAGGGCGACCGCATCGGCCTCGTCGGCCGCAACGGCGCAGGCAAGACCACTCTCACCAAGTGCCTGGCCGGCGAGGGCATCCCCGCCGGCGGCACGATCACCCGCTCCGGCGAGGTCGGCTACCTCCCGCAGGACCCCCGTACCGGCGACCTGGACGTCCTCGCCCGCGACCGTATCCTCTCCGCGCGCGGACTCGACGTGCTGATCCGCAAGATGCGCGAGAACGAGGAGCGCATCGCCAACGGCAAGGGATCCACCCGCGAGAAGGCCCTGAAGCAGTACGAGCGCCAGGAGACGGAGTTCCTCACCAAGGGCGGGTACTCCGCCGAGGCCGAGGCCGCCACGATCGCCGCCGCCCTGAACCTGCCCGACCGGGTGCTCGGCCAGCCGCTGCACACGCTCTCCGGTGGCCAGCGCCGCCGTATCGAGCTGGCCCGCATCCTGTTCTCCGACGCGGACACCCTGCTCCTGGACGAGCCGACGAACCACCTCGACGCGGACTCGATCATCTGGCTGCGGGACTACCTGAAGACCTACCGCGGCGGCTTCATCGTGATCTCCCACGACGTCGACCTGGTCGAGACGGTCGTCAACAAGGTGTTCTACCTGGACGCGAACCGGTCCACGATCGACATCTACAACATGGGCTGGAAGCTCTACCAGCAGCAGCGCGAGGCCGACGAGAAGCGCCGCAAGCGTGAGCGCGCCAACGCCGAGAAGAAGGCCGCGGCGCTCAACGCCCAGGCCGACAAGATGCGCGCCAAGGCCACCAAGACGGTCGCCGCGCAGAACATGGCCCGCCGCGCCGAGAAGCTGCTCTCCGGTCTCGAAGAGGTCCGGATGTCCGACAAGGTCGCCAAGCTCCGCTTCCCGGAGCCCGCGCCCTGCGGCAAGACCCCGCTGACGGCCGAGGGCCTGTCGAAGTCGTACGGCTCGCTGGAGATCTTCACCGACGTCGACCTGGCCATCGACAAGGGGTCCCGGGTGGTCATCCTGGGCCTCAACGGCGCCGGCAAGACCACCTTGCTGCGGCTGCTCGCGGGCGTGGAGACCCCGGACACCGGCCGGGTCGTCCCCGGCCACGGGCTCAAGCTCGGCTACTACGCGCAGGAGCACGAGACCCTGGACGCCGACCGCACGGTCCTGGAGAACATGCGCTCGGCCGCCCCCGACATGGACCTGGTCGAGGTCCGCAAGGTGCTCGGCTCGTTCCTGTTCTCCGGCGACGACGTCGACAAGCCGGCCGGTGTCCTCTCCGGCGGCGAGAAGACCCGGCTCGCCCTCGCCACGCTCGTCGTCTCCTCGGCGAACGTGCTGCTCCTGGACGAGCCGACCAACAACCTGGACCCGGCCAGCCGCGAGGAGATCCTCGGCGCGCTGCGCACCTACAAGGGCGCGGTCGTCCTCGTCACCCACGACGAGGGCGCCGTCGAGGCGCTCCAGCCGGAGCGGATCATCCTGCTGCCGGACGGCGTCGAGGACCTGTGGGGCTCCGACTACGCGGATCTCGTCGCCCTGGCGTGATCGAAAGGCTGATCCACTGCGTATGGATCATTCGGCCCATCGGTGATCCATCATCTGTGTGAGATCTCCTCGTACCGGGGTGTGTCGTACACGGATTTTCCGGCCGATCCCCCAGCTGTCGGGGGATCGGCCGCTGCGCGTTCCTGACCTGGGACTTCGCGAATCCACCCGGACGGCCCTATGCGCCGCACCTCATGGAATCTCTTGTTCCGCTTGTGGGGATGCCCTCCTGTCGTCACAACGATGTCTCACGGACCTTGCCGAATGGGTGGCCATCACGCCCAAGAGGGGTGATCATGAGGAGACCAGAGCGCACTTCCCATGAGGAGGCACGGGTGGCCGAGACTCTGAAGAAGGGCAGCCGGGTGACCGGCGCCGCGCGCGACAAGCTCGCGGCAGACCTGAAGAAGAAGTACGACTCCGGTGCGAGCATCCGGGCGCTGGCCGAGGAGACCGGCCGCTCGTATGGCTTTGTGCACCGGATGCTCAGCGAGTCGGGCGTCACGCTCCGTGGGCGTGGCGGAGCGACCCGGGGTAAGAAGGCCGCTTCGTCCTGACTCCGGGCGGCCCATCGGCTTCGATGGTGGCCACCCGGTCGGCTGACCGACCGGCCGGGTGGTTACTGTGCAGTCACTTAGCTTCGCTCTGCTGACCGCACCCATCGGAGGCGCCCCATGGCTTCGCCCGAGCAGGACCTCGCTCCCGCACTCGACAAGGACGGCGTACGGCTCACCGTCGACGACGCGCTCGCCACGGTGACGCTGACCAACCCGGCCAAGCGCAACGCACAGAGCCCCGCCCTGTGGCGGGCGCTCGCCGAGGCCGGGCGGCTGCTGCCGGGCTCCGTCCGGGTCGTCGTGCTGCGTGGCGAGGGCAAGTCCTTCTCCGCCGGGCTGGACCGTCAGATGTTCACCCCGGAGGGGATCCCGGGCGAGCCGACCTTCATCGACCTCGCGCGCCGTGACGACGCCGGGATCGACGCGACCATCGCCGAATACCAGGAGGCGTTCACCTGGTGGCGGCGGACCGACATCGTGTCCATCGCCGCCGTCCAGGGACATGCCATCGGGGCCGGCTTCCAGCTCGCGCTCGGCTGCGACCTCCGGGTCGTCGCCGACGACGTGCAGTTCGCCATGCGCGAGACCAGCCTCGGCCTCGTCCCCGATCTGACCGGCACCCACCCGCTGGTCGGCCTCGTCGGGTACGCCCGCGCGCTGGAGATCTGCGTGACCGGGCGGTTCGTCGGCGCCGAGGAGGCGGTGTCCAGCGGACTGGCGAATCTCGCCGTGCCCTCCGGAGAACTGGACGGGGCGGTGCGGGACTTGGCGGCGGCGATCATGGCCGCGCCGCGCGATGCGGTGGTGGAGACCAAGGCGTTGCTTCGCGGTGCCCCCGACCGGACGTACGAGGAGCAGCGCGCGGCCGAGCGGGCTGCTCAGGCTCGACGGCTGCGGGACCTGGCCGGCCTCGGCGAATGAGCCGTCGGCCGGTCAGGCACCCGGCGTCGGTCGGGGCACCGCGGTGACCAGCACGGCCACCGTCGGGCCGTCCGGCAGGGCGTCCCGTACGGCCGCGTGGACCTGCCGGGCCACGTCCACGGCTCGGTGCTCGCGTCGGTCGTCAGTTCCCCAGGGATGTGACGCCGCGACAGGGCGGCTTCGTCGGCGTGCTCCCCGATGTGCGCCGCCCGGCCCAGGCCGCCGCCCAGGGACCCCGTCCGCCGGACCGCCCCGGGGACGGCCAGGGCCGCCAGGGCCGCCTCCGCCACCGTGGTCCCGTGCGTGCCCGCCGGCTCGTGGGCGCGAGGCGGTTGCCGTGCGCCACCGCCGGGACGGCCGGCTCGAGCAGGCCCGTCGTCCGTGGACCGATCTCCGTGACCGCGAGGCCGAGCCGTTCCGTCGCGGCGCGCCCGCCAGGGCGAGCCGCAGGCGGGACGCCGCCTGGCGGTGGCCGGCGGTCATCGCGCCCTGACCGTCCTCGTCGTGCTCGCCCTGGCGTGGCTGACGGCGACCCTGCGCCGCCGCCGGCCGGCCGAGTCGCGATCGACACCGGCGACGGCGCGGGCGCGCGTCTGCGGGGCGTGGCTCTGGAGAGCGCCCTGGCGCCGAAGCGCCCGCCCAGGCGGGCGTGGCCCAGGCGCACGTCCCCCCCCCGCGGGGCCGCCGTACGGCTCCGGCGGTACGGGCCTGGCTCCAGCCGGACCCGACGCGGTCCCGGCGCAGACCCTGACCACGTTCACCACCGGAACGCTGACCCACGCGCGCGAGCCGGCGGGCCTGGCGTCACTTCCGGCGGAGGTCCGGCTGGGCGAGGTGCAACACCGCGCGGAGAGGGTGACGTGACGGCTGCGGTTCCTAGAACCCGTGCCGCGTTCCCCCGTCCACCGGCACCATGACCCCCGTCACGTAGGAGGCCGCCGGGGACAGCAGGAACGCCGCCATCCGTCCGAACTCCTCGGGTGCCCCGTACCTCCGCAACGGGATCCGGGACTCGTTCGCGGCCCGGGTGGCCTCCGGATCCGCGGACAGCCCGTCCAGCTCCCGCAGGCGATCCGTGGCGATCCGTCCCGGCAGCAGGCCCACCACCCGGATCCCGCGCGGACCCAGCTCGTCGGCGATCGACTTGGCGAACCCGGCGAGTCCGGGCCGCAGCCCGTTGGACACGGTCAGCCCCGGGATCGGCTCGTACACCGAGCCCGACAGCACGAACCCGATGACACCGCCCTCCTCCAACTCGGCCGCCGCCGCGCGGGCGACCCGTACCGCGCCGAGGAACACCGACTCGAACGCGGCGCGCCACTGCTCGTCGGTGTTGTCGGCGACGAACCCCGGCGGCGGCCCGCCCACGCTCACCAGGACGCCGTGGAAGCCGCCGAAGTTCTCCCGGGCGGCGGCGATCAGCCGCTCGGGAGCCTCCGCGTCGGCGTTGTCCACGGCCACGCCCACCGCGTTCGGGCCCAGTTCGGCGGCCGCGTCGGCGACCCGCTGCTCGTCCCGGCCGGTGACGACCACCTTCGCCCCGTCGGCGACGAGTTCCCGCGCGGTGGCGTTGCCCAGCCCGCGCGTCGCTCCGGTGACGACGTACACCCGGTCCTTCAGTCCAAGATCCATGGCCCCTATCCTGCCTGGTCGTCCCCGTAGAGGATCAGCGCGGTGTTCACCAGGCCGATGTGGCTGAACGCCTGCGGGAAGTTGCCCAGCTGGCAGCCGTCCACGGGGTCGTACTCCTCGGCCAGCAGGCCCACGTCGTTGCACAGGCCCACCAGCCGGTCGAACAGCTCCCGCGCGTCCTTCGTCCGGCCGGTCAGATGCAGCGCGTCGGCCAGCCAGAACGAGCAGGCCAGGAAGGCGCCCTCGCCACTCGGCAGGCCGTCGATCACCGAATCCTCGGTGTCGTAGCGGCGCAGGAAGCCGCCGTGGCCGAGGTCGTCGCGGATCGCGTCGACCGTGCCGACCACCCGCGGGTCGTCCGGCGGCAGGAATCCGACGCGCGGGATGAGCAGCAGGGAGGCGTCGAGCTCCCGGGAGCCGTAGTACTGGGTGAAGGTGTTGCGCTCCCGGTCGAAGCCCTTCTCGCACACCTCCCGGTGCACCTCGTCGCGCAGCCTGCGCCAGCCCTCCAGGTCGCCCCGCAACTCCCGGTGCCGCTCCAGGGTCTTCACGGCCCGGTCGGCGGCCACCCACACCATCACCTTCGAGTGCACGAACTGGCGCCGGCCGCCGCGCACCTCCCAGAGGCCCTCGTCCGGCTGCCGCCACGCCGACTCCAGGAACGTCATCAGCGAGCGTTGCAGGGCCCACATGTGCGGCTTGGGGGACAGGCCCGAGGAGCGGGCCAGCGACAGCGAGTCCATCACCTCCCCGTACACGTCCAGCTGGAGCTGGTCGACGGCGGCGTTGCCGGTGCGTACGGGGGAGGAGCCGGCGAAGCCCGGCAGCCAGGGCAGCTCGGTCTCCCGCAGCCGCCGCTCGCCCGCGACGCCGTACATGATCTGCAGGTCGGCCGGGTCGCCGGCGACCGCGCGCAGCAGCCAGTCGCGCCAGGCCTCGGCCTCCTCCTGGAAGCCGGCCGAGAGCAGCGCGCCGAGCGTGAGGGTGGAGTCGCGCAGCCAGCAGTACCGGTAGTCCCAGTTGCGTACGCCGCCCGGCTGTTCGGGCAGTGAGGTGGTCGCCGCGGCGACGATCCCGCCGGTCGGGGCGTAGGTGAGGGCCTTGAGGGTGATGAGGGAGCGGACGACCGCGTCCCGGTACGGGCCGTCGTAGCGGCACCGGCGGGCCCAGCGCCGCCAGTCGGTGACGCTGCTCTCCAGTGCCTCGTACGGGTCGATGAGCGGTGGGCGTTTCTCGTGCGAGGGGTGCCAGGTGAGCACGAACGCGATCCGCTCGCCCTCCGCGACGGTGAACTCCGAGTGGGTGCCGTAGTCCTCGCCCCAGGTGTGCACGGCCGGCTCGGCGCGCAGCCAGACGGAGTCCGGTCCGGCGATGGCGACCCGGTGGCCGTCCGCGCGGCGCACCCACGGCATGACCGAGCCGTAGTCGAAGCGCAGGCGCAGCGTGCTGCGGACGGTGACCCGGCCGCTGACGCCCTCCACGATCCGTACGACGTCGGGGGCGTGCTCGCGTTGCGGCATCAGGTCGGTGACGCGCACCACGCCGTCGGCGGTCTCCCACTCGGTGTCGAGCACGAGGGTGTCGGCCCGGTAGGCGCGGCGGGTGCAGACGTCCGCTCCCTCGGGCGCGATCCGCCAGTGGCCGTGGTCGTCGTCGCCCAGCAGCCGGGCGAAGCATGAGCCGGAGTCGAAGCGCGGCAGGCACAGCCAGTCGATCGAGCCGTCCTTGCCGACCAGGGCCGCGGTCTGCTCGTCGCCGATGAGGGCGTAGTCCTCGATGCGCGCGTTCACGGGATGCGGTTTCCCGGCGGACCAGGGGGCCAATCAGGTGGTGCGCCGGGGGAGTGACGTTTCCGCGGAGAAGCCTGTGGTCCGCGGGGAGGCGCTGTGGTCTGGAGGGGGACTGTGGCCGGTTCGCCGGGGGATGCTGCCCGCTCGACCGGCCGGCGGACTGCGGGGAGGCGTTGCGGCTCCCACCGTGGCGGACTGCCGGGAAGCGGTGACCGCTCACACCTGGCGGACTGCCGGGAAGCGGTGCCCGCTCACACCGTGGCGGGTTCGGTCTCCTCCGGCTGTCGCTGCGCCGCGGCCTCCTCCCGGTCGCGGATCTCCCGCCGGACCAGGAACCACCAGCCGACCGGAACGGCCGCCGCGAACAGCCACCACTGGATCATGTACGCGTAGTTCAGCGGGGCGTCCTCGCTGCCCGGGTCGGAGATCTGCTCCGGGGAGCCGCCCTTGGGCTCGGGCGCCGTCTGCTGGATGTAGCCGCCGAGCACCCGCGCGCCGAGCCGCCGGGACTCCTCCGCGCTGTTGATCAGCATGATCTGCCGGTCGGGGAGGCCTTCGACGTTCTTGATGCCGCTCGCCGAGGTCGTCTCGTCGGCCATCAGCCGCCCGGTGACGGTGGTCCGGCCGGCCGGCGGGGCGGGGATCTTCGGAAAGGCGGTCTGCGCGCCGTTCGCCGGGATCCAGCCGCGGTTGACGAGCAGCACCTTGCCGTCGTCGAGGACGAACGGGGTGAGGACGTGGAAGCCGACCTCGCCGTCGGAGTTCGTCCGGCGCCGGACCACGACCTCCTTCGCGGTCTGGAAGGTGCCGGTCGCGGTGACCGTGCGGTACTTGTCGGCGCGGGTCACGGAGTGTCCGGGGGAGGTCAGCCGCTCGACCGGGACCGGTTCGGCGTGCAGCGCGGCCGAGACCAGGTCGTTGCGGGCGGTGCGCTCCTCGTAGCGGTGCTGCTGCCAGAAGCCCAGCCTTGTCATCGTCGGGATCAGCGCGATCGCGACGAGGGTGAGGATCACCCACTGGCGGGACAACAGGAAGCGGTAGCGGTGCACCCCACGACGGTACCTCCGGGCCGTGGGGCGCATTCGGGCGGGTACGGGGTCAGACGTGGTCGACGATCCCCGCCTTCCCCTGGGCCCGGGCGCAGTGGGCGCCGCAGTAGAACATGCCGTCGGCCTCCACGCCCTGGCCGATGATCGAAACCTTGCAGTTCTCGCAGACCGGGGCCATGCGGTGGATCGCACAGGAGAAGCAGTCGAACACGTGGACGGCGCCCTGTGCGTGGACCTCGAAGGTCATCCCGTAGTCATTGCCGCAAACTTCACATTTCGCCATGCGCCACAGGGTGAGCCGTCGCCGATGCCCCGGCGAGCGCGCGCCGGGTGAGTCGCGGGGCAATCACCCGATCGTACGACGACTCGGCACGGGTGCCCCCTACTCGTCGGCGGGCTCGACATCCCCCAGCAGTTGCCCGAACGCGGCCTCGTCCACGATCGGCGTGCCGTACTGCCGGGCCTTCACCGTCTTCGACGTGCCCGAGTCGGGGTCGTTGGTCACCAGCAGGCTGGTCAGCCGGGAGATGCTGGTGGCGACGTGCAGCCCGGCCTCCACGGCCCGGTCCTCCAGCAACTCCCGCTCGGTCGAGGTGTCGCCGGAGAAGGCCACCCTCATGCCCTGTTTGAGGCGTTTGCCGGCTTCGTAGCGCCCTGGGTTGGGATAGGGGCATGCGGGCCTTTTACGGGAGGGGCGCCAACCGCCGGTCCGGTAGCCGCCGTAGCCACCCGACGCCTGTCGGGGCACGGGCCGGTCCGACCACTCCGTCAGCGGCCGGCACTCCAGCAGCGGCAGCCGTACGCCGCCCGCCGCCGCGGCCCGCAGGCTGGGCCGGAACGCCTCCGCCAGCACGCGCGCGTCGTCCAGCGCGTGATGCGCCCGCTGCTGCACGACCCCGAAGTGCGCCGCCAGCGACTCCAGCTTGTGGTTGGGCAGCGGCAGCCCCAGCTCCTTCGACAGCGCGATGGTGCACAGCCGCTGCCGTACCGGCGCCTCGCGCCGCACGCGCGCGTACTCCCGCGCGATCATCTGCCAGTCGAAGACGGCGTTGTGCGCGACGAGCACCCGGCCCTCCAACCGGGCGGCGAACTCCTCGGCGATGTCCGCGAACAGCGGCGCGCCGGCCAGCGTCTCGCTCGTCAGACCGTGTATCCACACGGGGCCCGGATCCCGCTCCGGGTTGACCAGCGTGTACCAGTGGTCCTCGACCTCACCGCGCGCGTCCAGCCGGTAGACGGCCGCGGAGATGATCCGGTCGTCCCGGGCCAGGCCGGTGGTCTCCACGTCAACGACCGCGTATCCCTGCGGATACGCGGCCGGCCACTGGGTGGGGGAGGACACTGCGGTCGCACGGTCTTCGAGCATGGTCACTGAGGATACGGGCCACGACTGACAGCGCGGTCCCTCAGGTCCCGTTCGCACGCCCCGGGCTCGCCCTCCTGCTCGGCCGCCGCACACCCATGCCCAGGGGTCGGCGAGTTCAGCGCTCGTACGGCGCTCACCCCAGCGCCGCCACCAGGTCCCCCGCGGTCAGCGGCGCCAGCCACCCGCCGTCGGCGGGCCGGGCAGCAGCCGGTACACCTCCCCGGTCGCGCCCTGCGGTGCCACCCCGCCGCGCACCAGGGCCGGCAACACGCGCTTCTTCGCCGCCGCTTCACCCGCACGGGCGTCGGCGTCCGCGGCGCTCCCCGCGGGCTCCCGCCGCTCCGGCGCCTCAAGGGCCCGTATCCGGGCGGCGAACGCGCTGTCCGCCTCCCCGTCCCGGCGCCGGTAGTGCCACAGCTCGTCGGCGGTGTGCGCGGCGGGCGCGCGTCGGACGACCAGCACCTCGTCGCTGCGCGCCGCCGCGTGCCGCACCGTGAGTAGATGGAGCCGGCGTCAGATCGCCGGAGTGGACGGCCCACCGGTCGCCGTACACGAGGTTCGTGTAGTCGTACGGACCGGCGAACTCCCCGTCCTCGTCGTACAGCGCCACCGACAGGTCCAGGTCCACCCGGGTCTTCTCGGGCCCCGTCCAGTGCAGGAACAGGCGCAGGACCTCACCTGCGGGCGGGGGCTGGGCGCTGCCGCGCGGCACCGGCACCGGCACCGGGGCCTTGGCGGCGGCACGCTCGGCGGACGGCACCGCGAGCCCCGCGAGCGCCGAGTCCGGCACCGCCGGGTCGGACCGGGAAGCGACGGCCAGGCGGCGCAGCGCCTCCGCCTCCAGAAGCGCGCACACGCGCGTGGTGACCGCCTCGGCAAGCGGCGTGGGCGTGTCGTCAGCCGTGTACGCGTGCGTGACCTGCCCGCGCGGGAAGAACACCCGTCGCCCGGCGGGGAGATGACGGACGCGCGGACGGCCCAGGGAGGCCGGCAGCGGGCCGGGACCGGCCCGGGCAGTGCCCGCCGCAGCACCTCGGCGAACTCCTCCGGCGGTACGCCGAGTTGGCGCAGCCGCAGCAGATGGTCCAGTCGGCGCAGCAGTTCGTCCGGCCACTGTCCCAGGAGGGCGAGCGCGGCGCCGGTGCCCGCCCGGCCGGCGCCTGCTCCGCACGCGCACCAGGTGGCAGCCCGGATCCGGCCGTCCGCGACCCGGACGGCCTCCGGGTGGGCGGCGGCCGTACGCAGCAGGGCCTCGCCGGGGCGCAGGGTCTCGGCGGCCCGCTTCCCCGCGGCCGGGTGCCGCAGGACGTCCTCCACCAGCGAGGCACGCCAGTTCGGACAAGCGGAATCCCCCGGTGCGGAAAAGAGGACGAGGCGGGGGCGGGGAGCGGGCGCGCTGTGGGTTCCGAGGGTGGGAAGAGAAGGAAGCACGCCGGCGGCCCGGTGCTCGCGCGCGGGGCGTCGGCGCGGCGGGCGTGACCCCGGGATGCGATCCTGCCTGCCGTGACGGAACCCACCCATGACGAGCCCCACGGCGGCACGCTCGGTGCCCGGCTGAACTGGCTCCGGGCGGCCGTGCTCGGCGCGAACGACGGCATCGTGTCCACCGCGGGACTGGTCGTCGGCGTGGCCGGCGCGACCGAGAGCCGCGGCGCCCTGCTCACCGCCGGACTGGCCGGCCTGCTCGCCGGCTCGATGTCCATGGCGGCCGGCGAGTACGTCTCCGTCTCCACGCAGCGCGACTCCGAGATGGCCGCGCTGGCCGTGGAGAAGCGCGAACTGCGCGAGCAGCCGGAGGCCGAACTGCGGGAGCTGACCGAGCTGCTGGAGCGGCGCGGCCTGTCCCGCGAGGTGGCCCGCGAGGCCGCCGAACAGCTCACCGCGCGGGACGCGCTGAGGGCCCACGCGCGCGTGGAGCTGGGCATCGACCCGGACGAGCTGACCAACCCCTGGCACGCGGCCTGGGCGAGCTTCCTGTCGTTCACCGTGGGCGCGCTGCTGCCCCTGCTGGCCATCGTCCTGCCGCCGGCCGACCGGCGGCTCGCCGTCACCGTCGTCTGCGTCCTGGCCGCCCTGACCCTCACCGGCTGGAGCAGCGCCCGCCTCGGCGCGGCGGCCCCCAGACGCGCGGTCCTGCGCAACGTGGCGGGCGGGGCCCTGGCGATGGCGGTGACGTACGCGGCGGGGAGCCTGCTGGGGGCGGCCGGGGTGTGACCGGGCGGGCCACCCCTGGCCGCGCGGACCGCGGTGGCTCCGGCGTACGGTGAACTGGGCCCGGCACCCCGGGACCCGACGACCGTACGACTGCGCACGACCCTGTGCCATTTCGCACCACCCTGTGCGACTCCGCACGCCCCTG
This sequence comes from Streptomyces sp. NPDC052721, assembly GCF_040678315.1. Classification (NCBI taxonomy): domain Bacteria; kingdom Bacillati; phylum Actinomycetota; class Actinomycetes; order Kitasatosporales; family Streptomycetaceae; genus Streptomyces; species Streptomyces sp. NPDC052721. The sequence goes on from NZ_JBFATL010000001.1 coordinate 388,497, forward strand.
TACGACCCCGCACGAGAAGGAACCCCGCCATGCGCGCCACCACCATCCACGCCCCGTACGAGCTGCGCGTGGAGGACGTGCCCGAGCCCGTGGTGCAGTTGCCCACCGACGCGGTGGTGCGGGTGCTGCGGGCCTGCATCTGCGGCAGCGACCTGTGGGCCTACCGGGGCGAGGCGGCCCGGCAGCCGGGGCAGCGGATCGGGCACGAGTTCCTCGGCGTCGTGGAGGAGGCCGACTCCGAGGTGAGCACCGTCCGGCGCGGTGACCTGGTGGTCGCGCCCTTCATGTGGTCCGACGGCGTCTGCGACTACTGCCGGGAGGGCCTGACGACGTCCTGCGAGCACGGCGGCTTCTGGGGCTCCGTCGGCTACGACGGCGGCCAGGGCGAGGCCGTCCGCGTGCCGTTCGCCGATGGCACCCTCGTCCCGCTCCCCAAGGACGCGGCCTGCGACGACCACCTGCTGTCGGCCCTGCTGACCCTCTCCGACGTCCTCGGCACCGGCCACCACGCGGCCCTGGGCGCGGGTGCCCGGCCCGGCGCCACGGTCGCCGTCGTCGGTGACGGCGCGGTCGGCCTGTGCGCCGTCCTGGCGGCCAAGCGGCTCGGCGCCGAGCGCATCATCGCGCTCGGCCGGCACGAGGTGCGCACCGACATCGCGCGCCGGTTCGGCGCCACCGACGTCGTCGCCGAGCGCGGGGACGCGGCCGTGGAGGCCGTCCGCGAGCTGACCCGCGGGCAGGGCGCCCACGCGGTCGTGGAGGCGGTCGGCACCGAGCAGTCCATGCGGACGGCTGTCAACATCACCCGCGACGGCGGCGCCATCGGCTTCGTGGGCGTGCCCCACGGCAGCGGCACCGGCCTGGACCTCGGCGTGATGTTCGACCGGAACATCGCCCTGCGCGGCGGTGTCGCGCCGGTCCGCGCCTACATCCCCGACCTGCTGCCGGACGTGCTCGACGGCACGATCGACCCCTCGCCGGTGTTCGACATGACCGTCGACATCGAGGGCGTACCCGCCGGCTACAAGGCGATGGACGAACGCACGGCGCTCAAGGTGCTGGTGACCAACGGCTGAATCAACACCGGATCCAGGCCGCATCGACACCGTCAACCCCTGAATCAACCCGTCATCGGCCACTTTGCCGGGTCCGACCCCCACGGAACCGCAGGCCGCGCCCAGCCGGCGGGGCCTGCGGTGAAGGACACGGCCGGGCGGGCGTGCCGGAGGCGGCCCAGGGGGCTGTCCGTCTCGGTCAGCCAGGCGTCCGGTCCCGCGTACGGCGCCCCCTCGGCCGCCGTGGACAGGGTGCCGTCGGTCAGCCAGTGGGCGGTCCGTGCCAGCGCCAGCCGGACCAGCCGGCTCCCGCCGTCGTACGACTGCTCGGTCAGCGCCCGCAGCACGGCCGCCGCCAGCAGATAGCCGGTGCCGTGGTCCAGCGCCTGCGCGGGCAGTGCGCCGGGCCGCTCCACCGAGCCCTCGGTGACCGCGATGCCGGTCGCGACCTGCACCAGGCTGTCGAAGCCGCGCCGCCCGCCCCACGGCCCGTACGCGCCCCACGCCGACACCTGGGCCACGACCAGGCCGGGACGCCGCTCGGCCAGCGCGCGCGGTGCGAGCCCGAACCGGTCGAGCGCCCCCGGCCGGTACCCGGTCACCACGACGTCGGCGGTGCGCAGCAGCTCCTCGAAGGTGTCCCGGCCGGCGGCCAGGTCGAGCGTGGCGGACCGCTTGCCGAAGCCCGTGTCGGCGTGCTGGTCCGGCAGTTCCGGCAGCCAGGGGGCGTCCAGGCGCAGGACGTCCGCGCCGAGCAGGGCCAGGGTGCGGGTGGCGACCGGGCCCGCCAGCACCCGGGTCAGGTCCAGGACACGCAGACCGGCGGCGGGCAGGACGGCGGCGGCCGGGGCCGGCGGAGGCAGCACGCGCGCGGGTGCCGAATCCAGCCGGGCGCGCTCGACCAGGGGCCGTGCGGCCACCTCGGCGGCCTGCGGGTGCGCCTGCCACTCCGCGGGGGTGCGCAGGGCCACGGCGAGGCCGCCGGCGGCGTGGACGGTTTCCTCTGCCTCCTGGGCGGACGTTTCGGCGAGCCGGCCGGCGACCTCCTCGGCCGAGGCGTCCGCCGGCAGGCCCAGCGCGCCGAGCAGCCGGGCCCGGTGGTGCGGGTAGTTGGCGTGGGTGCGCACCCAGCCGTCGGCCGTGCGCCAGAACCGCGACAGCGGTGCGAAGACGACCGGCGCCCGGCCGTCCACCCGGAGGAGTCGTTCGCTGTGGAAGGCGGTGGCGACCGGGCCGTCGTCGACCCGGACGCAGGGCACCTCGGCGAGTCCGGCCCGGTGGGCCGCCAGTTCCGCGGCGGCCAGGGAGCACACGCCGACGCACGCCCGGGCGAGCTGCCGTACGGGAAGGCGCGCCGGGAGCGCGCCTTCCCGCGCGACGGTGGTGAGCCGTGCGAGACGGGCGGGATCGCCGCCCAGAGCGGACCACGCGTACGTGATAGCAGTCATGACTGCACTATGCAGTATTGACTCAATCAATATACGAAGTGTGGCCACGTGGTCCTCAAAGATCTACCGGGTCACCGCGGCCAGCGCGTCCGCCGTGCCCCGTCCGTAGAAGCCGTTGTAGTTCTTCGACCCCTCGCACACCGCGTCCACCTTGCCGTCACCGTCGATGTCGTACGGGTCCGCGCACGGCGTGGCGTTGGCCTCCGCGTACAGCAGCGCCTTCACGAGGGCCGCGGAGGCGTGCGGATGGGTTGACTTGATCAATGCGGCAACACCGGCGACATGCGGGGTCGCCATGGACGTGCCGGCCATGTAGCCCCACTTGCCGCCCGGCAGCGGACCCAGGATGAGACCGCTGGTCGCCGGCGGCTCGGGCTTCTGGTAGGCGGTCGAGTCGCCGCCGGGCGCGGCGATGTCGATGACGCCGAGACCGTAGTTGGAGAAGGACGACTTCAGACCCTTGGCGCCCGTCGCCGCCACCGTCACGACACCCGGCAGCTGGGTCGGTATGTCGTAGCACTCGTGCGGGTCGATCACCCGGTCCGAGGGCGTGCCGTCGTTCGGGGAGACCGGGTCGGTGATCGAGTCTGACGCGAGGTCGTAGCTCTCGTTGCCCGCCGCCGCGACGTTGACCGCGCCCTTGCGCTCCGCGTAGCGCGAGGCCCGGGTGATGGCGTCCACGAGCGCCTTCTGGTCCGGGTCGGTGGTGCAGTTGAAGTACCACGGGTCGGTGTAATAGCTGTTGTTGGTCACGTCGACGTGGTGCTCGGCCGCCCACACGAAGCCGCAGACCACGGCCTCCGTGTAGAAGTAGCCGTCCGGGTTGGCGACCTTGATGCCGGCGACCTTGACGCCCGGTGCCACACCGGTGACGCCCACGCCGTTCTTCGCGGCGGCGATCTCGCCCGCCACGTGCGTGCCGTGCGGGCTCTCCGACGCGCTCGGCCGCCAGGCCCCGTCCGCCGTGTCAGGCTTGCCCGACACACAGTTGGCGGACGCGGCACGGTCGAAGTTGGGCGCGATGTCCGGGTGGGTGTCGTCGACGCCCGTGTCGATGACGGCGACCGTGACGTCCCGGCTGCCCAGCGTCTTCTCGTGCGCCTTGTCGGCCTTGATGGCGGGCAGGTCCCACTGGAGCGGTTCCAGCGGGTCCTGGCCGTCGGCCGCCGTCACACGGGCGGCCTCCTCGGCGCTCAGTGTCTTCGGCGTGCCCATGTCGGTGGTGGACTGGGCGGGCAGCGGCGCGTTGCGCGTGGCCCCGGCCGAGTCCACTCCGCGTACGGAGCGGATCCGCTGGGCGAAGCCGGGGTTCGCCGAGTGGGCCACGATCACGCCGATCCGGTCGTACGCGATCACCACCGAGCCCCCGGCCTCGGCGATCGCCCGCTGGACGCGCGCCGACACGGCGTGTCCGGGGCGGACGTTGACGACATAGCTGAGCGTGGGTCCGTCGGCGGAGCCCGCCGGGGCGCCGGTGGCGGCGGAGGCGGTGGCGCCGGGCAGGAACGTGAGTGCCGTCGCCAGGGCCATCCCGGCGGGGAGGGCGAGGGCGCGGCGGTAGCGCGGCTTGGGCGCTGTCATGGGTGTTCTCTCCAGTTCGGTCGCGGTACGAGCGCGTCGTGCGGGAAGTCTGGTGAAGCGCCGTCACATGACGGCGGCGTGCGGGCTGCCGGCCGGCTACTCGACGGCGCGCAGCGCGTCGACGACACCGAAGCCGTAGAAGCCGTTGACGCGCTTGCCGCCGGCGCAGGCCGCGTCCACGATCCCGTCGCCGTCACCGTCGTACGGCCCGGCCGGGCAGCCCGGGTTGTCCGCCTGGGCCTTCAGCAGCGCCCGCAACTGGGCCGGAGTGGCGTGCGGGTGGGCCGACTTGAGCAGCGCGGCCACCGCGGCCACGTGCGGGGAGGCCATCGAGGTGCCCTGGAGGAAGCCGTACTGGTTGTTCGGCATGGTGGACAGGATGCGGCCGTTCTTCGACGGCGTGTCCGGGATCTGGTACTTGTCGCCGCCCGGTCCCGCCACGTCGACCACGCCCTGGCCGTAGCTGGAGTAGTACGACTTGGTGCCCTTCACGCCCACCGCGCTCACGGTCACCACACCGGGCAGCTGGGTCGGCACGTCGAAGCACTCGTGCGGGTCGACCGTGCGGGTCTGGGCCGTCGAGTCGTCGGGGCTGGAGTCGTCCACGAGGGCGTCGGCGTCCAGGTCGTCGTTGGAATTACCCGCCGAGGCCACGTTGAGCGTGCCCTTGCGCTGGGCGTACAACTGGGCCCTGTTGACCGCGTCGACGATGGCACGTTGATCGGGGTCGTCCATGCAGTTGTACAGCCACGGATCAACGTAGTAGCTGTTGTTGGTGATCTCGATGCCGTGGTCCGCGGCGAACACGAACGCGCAGACCACGCTCTCCGGGTAGAACAGCGACGTCTCGTCCGGCTGCGCCACCGTGATGCTCGCGACCTTCACTCCTGGCGCCACACCGGCCACGCCGATGCCGTTGCGGGCGGCGGCTATCTCCCCGGCCACATGGGTGCCGTGGTAATGACCGGCGTCCGCCGGCCGCCACGCGCCGTACGTCGTGTCCGCCTTGCCGCTCACGCAGTTCGCCGACTGGGACGCGGAGAAGTTCGGGGCGATGTCCGGGTGGGTGTCGTCCACGCCCGTGTCGATGACCCCGACCGTGACGTCCCGGCTGCCCGGATTCACCTTCGCGGCGCGGTCGGCGCCGATCGCCCGCAGGTCCCACTGGTCCGCCTCCAGCGGCTCCTGGCCCGCCGTCGCGCTCGTTGCGAGCCGCGCCTGCTCCGCCCGGGACAGCACCTGCGCCGCGCCCTCGTCCGTCGTCCCTGCCGTGCTGAGCGGCGCGGTGCGGGTGGCGCCCGCGGAGTCGACCCCGCGCACCGCCCGCATCCGCGCGGCGAAGTCCGGGTTCGCGGAGTGGACGACGATGACGCCGATCCGGTCGTAACCAGCCACCACCGTCCCGCCGTTGCGCGCGATCTCCCGCCGTACGGACGCGATCGTGCCGCCGTCCGTACGGGTGTTGACCACGTAGGCGAGACTCGGGCCGTCCGCAGCCCGCGCCGCCGTGCCCGCGGCTGGTGCCGCCGAGGCCACCGACGGCAGGAAGCCGAGCGAGGCGGTCAGCGACAGCACGACCGGCACGGCGAGCGCGAGCCGGCGTCTGGAGCGCAGATGAGCCATGGGATCTCCACATCATCCGGATACGAAACCGCCCGGACACGGTCGTGTTCGGGCAGGTACAAGACGGGTGGTGCAGGCCGAAGCTATCTGCCGCGCCCGATCTCCGAAAGAGCCCAACGCACTTGAACCGGTCCGCGCGGGGCGCCGTGACCGTGGACGGGGGGCCCGTCGAACCCGGTGCCCCCTCACCGGGATCACGCAAGGGAGTCGCACAGCGACTACCGGTAACGTAAGCCCGGTTCTGTGAAGCCAGACAGCGCATGCCCGTCACGCGAGGAGAGCCCGTGGCCACCGAGACACCGCCACCCGCGAAACCCCCAGCTTCCCTTCCCTCCACCGAGGAGTTCACCGAGGTGCAGCAGAGCGCGGAGTTCGGTGAACTGCGCCGCGCCCACCGCTCCTTCGCCTTCCCGCTGACCATCGCCTTCATCGCCTGGTACCTGCTGTACGTCCTGCTGTCCAACTACGCGGGCGACTTCATGGGCACCAAGGTCGTCGGCAACATCAACGTGGCCCTCGTCCTGGGCCTGGCCCAGTTCCTCACCACGTTCCTCATCGCCTGGTGGTACGCGCGGCACGCCGCGGCCAGACTCGACCCGAAGGCCGAGGCCATCAAGTCCCGGATGGAGGGCGGAGCATGAGTCCCGCGCAGTACACCCTCTCGGCCGCCGGCCGGGCACCGCACACCCTGCTCGCCGCCGGCGAGGCCAGCGAGCACCGGACGCTGATCATCACCCTGTTCGCGGTGTTCGTCGCCGCGACCCTCGTCATCACCGTCTGGGCCGGCCGGCAGACCAAGGACGCCGCCGACTTCTACGCCGGCGGACGGCAGTTCACCGGTTTCCAGAACGGCCTCGCCGTCTCCGGCGACTACATGTCCGCCGCGTCCTTCCTCGGCATCGCGGGCGCCATCGCCCTGTTCGGCTACGACGGCTTCCTGTACTCCATCGGCTTCCTCGTCGCCTGGCTCGTCGCGCTCCTCCTGGTCGCCGAGCCGCTGCGCAACTCCGGCCGCTACACCATGGGCGACGTGCTGGCCTACCGGATGCGCCAGCGTCCCGTCCGCACGGCCGCCGGCACCTCCACGATCGTCGTGTCGATCTTCTACCTGCTGGCCCAGATGGCCGGCGCCGGCGTCCTCGTCTCGCTCCTGCTGGGCATCACCAGCGACGGCGGCAAGATCGGAATCGTCGCCCTGGTCGGCGTGCTGATGATCGTGTACGTCACCATCGGCGGCATGAAGGGCACCACCTGGGTCCAGATGGTCAAGGCGGTCCTGCTGATCATCGGCGCCCTGCTGCTGACCTTCCTGGTCCTGCTGAAGTTCGACTTCAACATCTCCGACCTGCTCGGCAAGGCCGCCGACAACAGCGGCAAAGGCAGCGCCTTCCTGGAGCCGGGCCTGAAGTACGGCGCCACCGGCACCACCAAGCTGGACTTCCTCTCGCTCGGCATCGCCCTGGTCCTGGGCACCGCCGGCCTGCCGCACATCCTCATCCGCTTCTACACGGTCCCCACCGCCAAGGCCGCGCGGAAGTCCGTCATCTGGGCGATCGGCCTGATCGGCGCCTTCTACCTGATGACCCTCGCCCTCGGCTTCGGCGCCGCCGCACTGATCAAACCGGACGAGATCACCACCTCCAACAAGGCGGGCAACACGGCGGCACCGCTCCTGGCCCTGCATCTGGGCGGCGTCGACTCCAACTGGGGAGCCGTCCTGCTCGCCACCATCTCCGCCGTAGCCTTCGCGACGATCCTCGCGGTCGTCGCCGGCCTGACCCTGGCCTCGTCGTCCTCGTTCGCGCACGACATCTACGCGAACGTCATCAAGAAGGGCAAGGCCACCGACAAGCAGGAGGTCAGCGCGGCACGCTGGGCGACCGTCGGCATCGGCGCGGTCTCCATCGTGCTCGGCGCCCTGGCCCGCGACCTGAACGTGGCCGGCCTGGTCGCCCTCGCCTTCGCGGTCGCCGCCTCCGCCAACCTGCCGACCATCCTCTACAGCCTGTTCTGGAAGCGGTTCACCACCTCGGGCGCCCTGTGGTCCATCTACGGCGGCCTGGTCACCGCGGTCGGCCTGGTGCTGTTCTCCCCGGTGGTCTCCGGCAAGCCGACCTCGATGTTCCCCGGCGTCGACTTCCACTGGTTCCCGCTGGAGAACCCCGGGATCATCTCCATCCCGGTCGGCTTCCTGCTCGGCGTCGTGGGCACCCTGCTGTCGAAGGAGACCCCGGACGCGGGCAAGTACGCGGAACTGGAGGTGCGGTCCCTGACCGGCACCGGAGCGCACTGACGCAAGCCCACGGAGAGTGCGTACGGGCGACCGCGTCGTCACGGACTGTACGGTCCTACGACGCGGTCGCGCCGTACCTCGTGGGATCGTGCCGCTGTCGATGTCGGCGGCGTCACGTAGGCTCGCAGGTGACGGACGACGCGCGCGCGACCGAGAATGAGTGACCGGGAGAGGGAGGGGGCCCACGTGCTCATCGACACCTACGGCCGAGTGGCCACCGACCTGAGGGTCTCGCTGACCGACAGGTGCAATCTGCGCTGCACCTACTGCATGCCCGAGGAAGGCCTGCAGTGGCTGGCCAAGCCCGACCTGCTCACGGACGACGAGATCGTCCGGCTCATCGACATCGCGGTCCGCACGCTCGGCATCGAGGAGGTCCGCTTCACCGGCGGTGAGCCGCTGCTGCGCCCGGGCCTGGTCGGCATCGTCGAGCGCGTCGCGGCGCTCGACCCGCGCCCGCAGATGTCCCTCACCACCAACGGCATCGGCCTCAGGCGCACCGCGACCGCCCTGAAGGCGGCGGGCCTGGACCGGGTCAACGTCTCCCTGGACACCCTCCGCCCGGACGTCTTCAAGACCCTCACCCGGCGCGACCGCCACAAGGACGTGCTGGAGGGCCTGGAGGCCGCCCGCGAAGCCGGTCTGACCCCCGTCAAGGTCAACTCGGTCCTGATGCCGGGGCTCAACGACGACGAGGCCCCGGACCTGCTGGCCTGGGCGGTGGAGCACGACTACGAACTGCGCTTCATCGAGCAGATGCCCCTGGACGCCCAGCACGGCTGGAAGCGCGAGGGCATGGTCACCGCGGGGGACATCCTCGCCTCCCTGCGCACCCGCTTCGAACTCACCCCCGAGGGCGCGGACGAGCGCGGTTCGGCACCGGCGGAGCGCTGGCTGGTGGACGGCGGCCCGCACCGGGTCGGCGTGATCGCCTCGGTCACCCGGCCGTTCTGCGCGGCCTGCGACCGCACCCGCCTCACCGCCGACGGACAGATACGCACCTGCCTGTTCGCCACCGAGGAGACCGACCTCCGCGCGGCCCTGCGCTCGGGCGCCCCGGACGAGGAGATCGCCCGCATCTGGAAGCTCGCGATGTGGGGCAAGAAGGCGGGAGCGGGCCTGGACGACCCGTCGTTCGTCCAGCCGGACCGCCCGATGTCCGCGATCGGCGGCTAGGCCCCCTCGGCCGCCCGCCACTCCTCGAACGCCACCACGTCCTTCAGGAACCCCCGGACCCCGAGGAACTGCGACAGATGCTCGCGATGCTCCTCGCAGGCCAGCCATGTCTTGCGCCGCTCCGGCGTATGGACCTTCGGGTTGTTCCACGCCAGCACCCACACGGCGGCGGCACGGCAGCCCTTGGCGGAGCAGATCGGGGTCTCGTCACTCACGGGTTCGTCTCGGGTTCGTCGCATGGGCTAGAGCAAGGCGACGCCGGGCAGCCACGGGGGGAGCTGCCCGGCGTCGGTCCATCGCTCCGACGGGGGATGCGGAGCGCGTACGCAGTATGTCACGGGCCCCCGCCGCCCGGCACCGGAACAGCAGGATTGATCTGAGCTTTTCTTGAGCTTGGCGCAGGGTCGTATTCCGCTTCCGGTGGGTCCGCCGTGCTCAGGCCGGGCCGGCGCGCTCACCACGCGCTCCGGGCGCCGGATTCGTCGGCACATCCTCCGCCGCGGAATCCCGCACGGACTCCCACGCGGATTCCGCCCGTCCGTCCTCGGCCCCTGACGGCGCGATCATCGGCCGCATCGGCGTGGTGACGAACGTGGACGGCAGGGACGGCGGCTTCTCCCGGCCCGCGTTGGCGATGACCACCGCGACATAGGGCAGCACCGCGCCGAGCACGAGCGCGACGATCGCGACGTACCGCTCGACGTTCCACAGGGAGACCGCGAGAATCACCGACACCGTACGGATCGACATGGAGATCACGTACCGCCGCTGCCGGCCCCGGACATCTTCCGCGAGCCCCGTCCGGGCGCCGGTGATCCGGAACACCTGGACGCTGCCGCCGTGCTGTTTCCGCATCACATTCCACCATCCGCCCGCATCGGACTCTCCCCGGCCCGCACCCTCGTCCACCTCCGGCGGGGAAACCGGCCGGGACACCTCCCACGTTACGCCGCGCCCGCGCCGCCTTCGAGACCGGGTCGCCCCCAGCCTGCGACGACGCCCGCCGCCCCGCCGCGTACGGGGGAACCCGACATGCGCCGTACGGCGGACCGAACCACACTGGCCGTAATGCTCACGTCGAGCCGTACGAGGAGGCAGCCATGGGCTGGTTGTGGGCGATCATCGTGGGATTCGTGCTGGGTCTCATCGCCAAGGCGATCATCCCGGGCAAGCAGCACAGCCCCCTGTGGCTGACCACCATCTGCGGCATGCTCGGCGCCATCGTCGGCAACGCGGTCGCCCGCGCCGCCGGTGTGGAGGCGACCCGCGGCATCGACTGGAGCCGCCACATCTTCCAGCTCGTGGCCGCGATCATCATCGTCGCGGCGGTGGACGCCCTGTACATGGCGACACTGGGCAAGCGAAAGCACCAGCGGGCCTGACCGCAAAGGGGCGCGGGGCCATGGACGACCCGCCATGACGCGGCCGCGGTCGTCCGTGGACCCACGCCCCTACGACGCTCAGGCGCCCGTGACCTCGACGGCGGCCAGGTTCTTCTTCCCGCGCCGCAGCACCAGCCACCGCCCGTGAATCAGATCCCCGGCGGACGGCACCGCGTCCTCGGCCGTGACCTTCACGTTGTTCACGTAGGCCCCGCCCTCCTTCACGGTCCGCCGCGCAGCCGACTTGCTGGCGACCAGCCCGACCTCGGCGAACAGGTCGGTCACCGGAGCCAGCTCGGTGACCTGGACGTTCGGTACCTCCGACAGCGCCGCCGCCAGCGTCCGCTCGTCCAGCTCCGTCAGCTCGCCCTGCCCGAAGAGGGCACGGGACGCGGCGATCACCGCGGCCGTCTGGCCGGCGCCGTGCACCAGTGTCGTCAGCTCCTCGGCGAGCGCCCGCTGCGCCGCCCGGGCCTGCGGACGCTCCTCCGTCTGCCGCTCCAGCTCCTCGATCTCCTCACGGGACCGGAAGCTGAAGATGCGCAGGAACTTGGAGACGTCCCGGTCGTCCGCGTTGACCCAGAACTGGTAGAACGCGTACGGCGTGGTCATCTCGGGGTCGAGCCACACCGTGCCGGACTCGGTCTTGCCGAACTTGGTGCCGTCCGCCTTGGTGATCAGGGGGGTGCCCAGCGCGTGCACCACGGCCTCCGGCTCGACCCGGCGGATCAGGTCCGTGCCCGAGGTGAGGTTGCCCCACTGGTCGCTGCCGCCGGTCTGCAGCGTGCAGCCGTGCCGCCGGTACAGCTCCAGGAAGTCCATGCCCTGGAGGATCTGGTAGCTGAACTCGGTGTAGCTGATGCCCGCGTCGGAGTTGAGCCGGCGGGAGACGGCCTCCTTGGCGATCATCTTGTTGACCCGGAAGTGCTTGCCGATGTCCCGCAGGAACTCGATGGCCGACAGGCCCTGGGTCCAGTCCAGGTTGTTGACCATCACCGCGGCGTTCGGCCCGTCGAAGTGGAGCAGCGGCTCGATCTGCGCGCGCAGCCGCTCCACCCAGCCGGCGACGACCTCCGGCGCGTTCAGCGTGCGCTCGGCCGTGGGCTTCGGGTCGCCGATGAGACCCGTGGCACCGCCGACCAGCGCCAGCGGACGGTTGCCCGCCTCCTGGATGCGGCGCATCGTCAGGATCTGCACGAGGTTGCCGAGGTGCAGGCTGGGCGCGGTCGGGTCGAAGCCGCAATAGAACGTGACGGGGCCGTCCGCGAACGCCTTGCGCAGTGCGTCCTCGTCCGTGGAGAGGGCGATGAGCCCCCGCCACTTCAGCTCGTCGACGATGTCCGTCACGGTTCTCGTGTCTCCTTGGTGATCTTCGGGCAGCCGGGTGACACCCGACCACGAACGCCTACGAGGTTATACGCCCTGACTGACAGAGCTCATGTTGAAATCGGGGATCCGCAGCGCGGGCATCGCGGCCCGTGTGAACCAGTCGCTCCACTCGCGCGGCAGCGTCTTCTCCGTCCGCCCGGCCTCCGTGGCCCGGCCCAGCAGGTTCACCGGCGACTCGTTGAACCGGAAGTTGTTCACCTGCCCGGTCACCTCGCCGTTCTCCACCAGGTAGACCCCGTCCCGGGTCAGGCCCGTCAGCAGCAGCGTCGCCGGGTCGACCTCGCGGATGTACCACAGGCAGGTCAGCAGCAGCCCGCGCTCGGTGTCCGCGACCATCTCCTCCAGGGAACGGTCGTCACCGCCGTCCAGGACCAGGTTGCCGAGCACCGGGGCGACCGGCAGCCCGGTCAGGCCCGCGCTGTGCCGGGTCGTGGTCAGGTGCTTCAGCACGCCCTCGGAGATCCACTCGGTGGCGTGGGTCGGCAGCCCGTTGTCGAACACCGACTGGTCGCCGCCGGAGGAGTGCGCGACCACGAAGGGCGGGCACTCCAGGCCCGGCTCGTTCGGGTCGCTGCGCAGGGTCAGCGGCAGCTCGCTCAGCTTCTCACCGACCCGCGTGCCCCCACCCGGCTTGGAGAACACCGTCCGGCCCTCGGCCGCGTCCCGGCCCGACGCCGACCACAGCTGGTAGATCAGCAGGTCCGCCACGGCGGTCGGCGGCAGCAGCGTCTCGTAGCGGCCCGCGGGCAGCTCCACGCGCCGCTCCGCCCAGCCGAGCCGTACGGCCAGCTCGGCGTCCAGCGCGCCCGGGTCGACGTCCTTGAAGTCCCGCGTGGACCGGCCCGCCCACGCCGAGCGCGTACGGTCCGGGGACTTGGCGTTCAGCTCCAGCGTGCCGGTGGGCTGGTCGTGCCTGAGGCGCAGCCCGGTGGACGTCCCCAGGTACGTCGAGACCAGCTCGTGGTTGGCGAAGCCGTACAGTTCCCGGCCGCCCGCACGCGCGCGTGCGAAGGCCTCGCCGAGCGCCGGCGCGAAGTCGGCGAACACGGCGGAGGAGGTCTCGGCGGGCGCGTCCGTGAAGTCCGGGGACTCCGGCACCCCGCCGACCAGCGGCTGCGCGTCCTCGGCGGGCCCGGCACCGCGCGCGGCGGCCTCCGCCGCCCGCACCAGCGGCTCCAGCTCCTCGGCGGTGACCGCGGACCGGGACACCACACCGGATGCGGTGCCCTGCGCGCCGTCCACGGTCGCGATCACGGTGAGCGTACGGCCCCGTGTCACGCCGTTGGTGGTGAGCGCGTTGCCCGCCCAGCGCAGGTTGGCGGTGGAGTGCTCGTCGGCGATGACGACACAGCCGTCGGCCCGGGACAGCGCCAGCGCCTGCTCGACGACCTCGTGCGGCTTGTGGGTACGGGCGCTCATCGACCGGCCTCCTGCGTGGTGTTCAGAATGTTGACGCCCTTGAAGAGGGCGGACGGGCACCCGTGGGACACGGCCGCCACCTGGCCCGGCTGGGCCTTGCCGCAGTTGAACGCACCGCCGAGGACGTAGGTCTGCGGCCCGCCCACGGCGGCCATCGAGCCCCAGAAGTCCGTGGTCGTGGCCTGGTAGGCGACGTCCTTCAGCTGCCCGGTGATCCGCCCGTTCTCGATCCTGAAGAAGCGCTGGCCGGTGAACTGGAAGTTGTAGCGCTGCATGTCGATCGACCAGGACCGGTCGCCGACGACGTAGATGCCCCGGTCGACGCCGCCGATCAGGTCCTCGGTGGACAGCCCGGCCGGGTCCGGCTGGAGGGACACGTTGGCCATGCGCTGCACCGGCACATGCGCCGGCGAGTCGGCGAACGCACACCCGTTGGACCGCTCGAACCCGGTCAGCCGCGCGATCCGCCGGTCCAGCTGGTAGCCGACGAGCGTGCCGTCCTTCACCAGGTCCCAGGACTGCGCCGCCACGCCCTCGTCGTCGTAGCCGATGGTCGCGAGGCCGTGTTCGGCGGTGCGGTCGCCGGTGACGTTCATCAGCTCGGAGCCGTACTTCAGCTTGCCCAGCTGGTCGAAGGTGGCGAAGGAGGTGCCGGCGTAGGCGGCCTCGTAGCCGAGGGCGCGGTCCAGCTCGGTGGCGTGGCCGATGGACTCGTGGATGGTCAGCCACAGGTTGGAGGGGTCGACCACCAGGTCGTACAGGCCCGGCTCCACGCTCGGCGCCCGCATCTTCTCGGCGAGCAGCTCCGGGATCCGCTCCAGCTCGGTGTCCCAGTCCCAGCCGGTGCCGGTCAGATACTCCCAGCCGCGCCCCACCGGCGGTGCGATGGTGCGCATGGAGTCGAACTCCCCGCTCGACTCGTCCACCGACACGGCCGTCAGCTGCGGATTCAGCCGCACCCGCTGCTGGGTGGTCACGGTCCCGGCGGTGTCGGCGTAGAACTTGTTCTCGTGCACGGTGAGCAGCGAGGCGTCCACGTGGTCCACGCCGTTCGCGGCCAGCAGCCGGTTGCTCCACTCCGCGAGCAGCGCCGACTTCTCCTCGTCCGGCACCGAGAACGGATCGATCTCGTACGACGAGATCCACGTCTTGTCTGCGTGCACCGGCTCGTCGGCCAGCTCCACCCGCTCGTCGGACCCGGCGGCCTTGATCACCTGCGCGGACAGCTTGGCCATGGCCACCGCCTGCGAGGCGACCCTGGCGGCGGCGTCCATGGTCAGATCCACCCCGGAGGCGAAACCCCACGTACCGCCGTGCACCACCCGGACCGCGTACCCGAGGTCGGTGGTGTCCGACGATCCGGCGGGCTTGGCGTCCCGCAGCCGCCAGGACGCGCTGCGCACCCGCTCGAACCGGAAGTCCGCGTGCTCGGCCCCCAGCGCCCGCGCGCGTGCGAGCGCGGCGTCGGCGAGGGCCCGTAGGGGAAGCGCCGTGAAGGCTTCGTCGATGGAATGAGGCACGGAGGTCTCCCTGCTGTCGTGGCCTGTCGGCTCCGATCATGTCGCGGGACCGGTCCGGCGGACCACACCTTTCCGTCCCCGGAACGACGCGTTCTGTAGGGATCCGACAGCGACAGTCCCGCGCCACTGTCGGTGCCCGCTTGCCCGTGCGCGTGGCGGTACCGATAGGTTTTCGATGAAGCCGCCTGTCCTCCAGCTGTTCGGGCGGATGTGTGCAACCGCTATCGAAAGGGTGATCCGTTGAGCCGCTCGGTTCTCGTCACCGGAGGCAACCGGGGCATCGGCCTCGCCATCGCCCGCGCATTCGCCGACGCCGGCGACAAGGTCGCGATCACGTACCGCTCGGGTGAGCCGCCGGCCGGCTTCCTCGCCCTCAAGTGCGACATCACCGACCCCGAGCAGGTGGAGCAGGCCTACAAGGAGATCGAGGACCAGCACGGTCCGGTCGAGGTCCTGATCGCCAACGCCGGCGTCACCAAGGACCAGCTCCTGATGCGCATGTCCGAGGAGGACTTCACCTCGGTCATCGACACGAACCTCACCGGCACCTTCCGTGTCGTCAAGCGCGCCAACCGCGGCATGCTGCGCGCCAAGAAGGGCCGCGTCGTCCTGATCTCGTCCGTGGTCGGCCTGCTCGGCTCGGCGGGTCAGGCGAACTACGCCGCTTCCAAGGCCGCCCTGGTCGGCTTCGCGCGTTCCCTCGCCCGGGAGCTGGGCTCGCGCAACATCACGTTCAACGTCGTCGCGCCCGGCTTCGTCGACACCGACATGACCAAGGCGCTCACCGACGAGCAGCGCCAGAACATCGTCTCTCAGGTGCCGCTCGGCCGCTACGCGCAGCCCGAGGAGATCGCCGCGACGGTGCGGTTCCTCGCCTCGGACGACGCTTCGTACATCACTGGAGCCGTCATCCCGGTTGACGGCGGACTGGGAATGGGTCACTGATCACCATGAGCGGAATCCTCGAGGGCAAGCGCATCCTGATCACGGGTGTGCTGACGGAGTCCTCCATCGCCTTCCACGCTGCCAAGCTGGCCCAGGAGCAGGGCGCCGAGATCATCCTGACCGCGTTCCCGCGGCCCACCCTGACCGAGCGCATCGCCAAGAAGCTGCCGAAGCCCACCAAGGTCATCGAGCTGGACGTCACCGACGACGAGCACCTCGCCCGCCTGGCCGACGTCGTCGGCGAGGAGCTGGGCGGCCTCGACGGCCTCGTCCACTCCATCGGCTTCGCCCCGCAGGACGCCCTCGGCGGCAACTTCCTGAACACGCCGTTCGAGTCGGTGGCCACCGCCATGCACGTCTCGGCGTTCTCCCTGAAGTCGCTGACCATGGCCTGCCTGCCGCTGATGCAGAACGGCGGCTCGGTCGTCGGCCTCACCTTCGACGCCCAGTACGCCTGGCCGCAGTACGACTGGATGGGCCCGGCCAAGGCCGCCCTGGAGGCGACCAACCGCTACATGGCGCGCGACCTGGGCAAGCAGAACATCCGCTGCAACCTCATCTCGGCGGGCCCGATCGGCTCCATGGCCGCCAAGTCCATCCCGGGCTTCGGCGAGCTGGCCTCCGTGTGGGACAGCCGCTCCCCGCTGGAGTGGGACCTGAAGGACCCGGAGCCGGCCGGCCGCGGCATCGTCGCCCTGCTGAGCGACTGGTTCCCGAAGACCACCGGCGAGATCATCCACGTCGACGGCGGTCTGCACGCCATCGGCGCCTGACCGTCGCGGGACCGCGCCGACGCCCCGCTCCCCGCCACCGGCGGGGAGCGGGGCGTCACCCGTTCAGCGGGGGCGGGGCGTCACCCGTACGGCTCACCGGCCGGGCCGCCGCCGCGCGGACGGCGCACCCTGGATTACGCCCTCCCTCGCTCGTCCCTCCGCCGCCCGGCCGAGGAGGTCCCCTTGTGCGCCTGTCCCGCAGCCTGGCCCCGGTGACCGTGGCCCTCGCCCTCGTCCTGTCCCTGCCGTACGACGCGCTGCCGCACGCGCGCGTGAGCGACGGCAAGCCGCCCGCGCCGAGCCGGTTCGGCGCCTCCTGCCGTACGGCCGTCCGGGGCTCCCACGTGGTGACCTACTGCCACAACCCCTATGTCGACACCGATCGTGTGCGGCTGCACATCGAGTGCGACCGCTGGTGGGACATCGACACCGACAGCGCCCCGGTGGACGCCGGGCCCGCGATGACCGTACGGCTGACCGGCCGGTGCTGGAAGGAGGTCCGCTCGGTGTGGATCAGCCACCAGAAGGTGCGGTGAACCGGCCCGGGTCGCACAGGAACGGATAGCTGGCGGCCTCCGTCGCCGCCGCTTCCGCGTCCCCCGCGCGGATCGCGTCCACCAGACGTGTGTGGTCCATGTACGTCTCCGGGGTCAGCCCCGCCCCGACGTCCGCGCGCAGCCAGTCCCGCAGCACCTCGCCCAGGTCGGCGTACATCGCGGTCATCACGTCGTTGTGGGAGGCGGCCACCACGGCCAGATGGAAGGTGGCGTCGGCCGTCACGAAGGCCTCCGTGTCACCGCTCTCCCAGACCTCCTCGCGCCGGGCCAGCAGCGTGTCCAGCTGCTTGAGGTCCTTCTCGGTGCGGCGCTCGGCGGCCAGCTTCGCCGCCGCGGACTCCAGCGTGGACCGCAGCTCGGCGATGTGCCGCGGGTCGGCGCCGGCGAAACGGCGGTGCATCACCCCGGCCAGCTCGCTGGTGGCCACCACATACGTGCCCGAGCCCTGGCGGATGTCCAGCAGACCGTTGTGGGCGAGCGCGCGGACGGCCTCACGGACCGTGTTGCGGGCCACACCGAGCTGCTCGACCAGTTCCGGCTCCGTCGGGATGCGCGACCCGACCGGCCACTCGCCGGAGGTGATCTGGTTGCGCAGTTCGGCGATGACCTGTTCGGACAGCGCCGAACGGCGCGGGTGGCTCAAGGGCATGGCACACCTTCGCACGAGAGCCCGGGGCGCGCGGGCCACGGGTGCCGCGGGGTTGGACAACCAATCATCCCATGATTCTATGATGAGCCTCATGGCTAGTGAGGAAACCCGGACAGTGGAGACCCGTACGGCGATGTCATCGACCGAACGCGGTACGGCCGCGACGCGCACACAGGAGACGACGCCCGGCGCGGGCGGCACGCGCGCGTGGGCGGTCCGGCTGGTCGTCCTCGGCATCGTGCTCTCCGCGCTGAACCTCCGCCCGGCCATCACCAGCCTCGGCGCCCTCCTGGAGGAGGTCCGCGACGGGCTCGGCATGAGCGGCGGCGTCGCCGGAGTGCTCACCTCCGTGCCCCCGCTGTGCTTCGCCGTGTTCGGCGTCGCCGCGCCCCGCCTGGCCCGCCGCTTCGGACCGGCCGCCGTGGTGTGCGCCGGCATGGCCGCCATCACCGCCGGCCTGCTCATACGGCCCTACGTCGGCAACACCGCCGGATTCCTGGCCGCCAGCGCGCTCGCCCTCATGGGCATAGCCGTCAGCAACGTCCTGATGCCGGTCATCGTCAAGCGCTGGTTCCCCGACCGGGTCGGCTCCATGACCGGCCTCTACTCGATGGCCCTCGCCCTCGGCACCTCTGTCGCCGCCGCGGTGACCGTCCCCCTGACCGACGCCCTGGGCGGCGGCTGGCAGTCCGGCCTCGCCGTGTGGGCGGCCCTCGCCGCCGCCGCCGTCCTGCCCTGGCTGCCGCTCGTCCGCGACCGGGGCGCCGCCGCCGCCCAGCGGCGGGAGCCCGTGCGCGGGGCGGCGCAGCAGCACGCTCCGCTGCGCATCACCCGCAGCCGTACCGCCTGGGCGCTCGCCGTCTTCTTCGGCCTCCAGGCCACCGCCGCCTACATCACCATGGGCTGGATGCCGCAGATCTTCCGGGACGCCGGCGTGCCGGCGGGCACCGCGGGCGTACTGCTCGCCGTCACCATGGTGATGGGCGTCCCGCTGGCCTTCGTCATCCCGAGGGCCGCCACCCGGCTGCCCCACCAGGGCCCGATCGCGCTGGTCCTCGGCGCCTGCGGCCTCGTCGGATACGCCGGGCTGTACCTCGCCCCGGCCGCGGGCGCCTGGGCCTGGGCCCTGCTGCTCGGCGTCTCCAACTGCGCCTTCCCGCTCGCGCTGACGATGGTCGGCATGCGGGCCCACAGCGGTCCGGGCGTGGCCCAGTTGTCCGCGTTCGCCCAGAGCACCGGCTATCTGATCTCCATCCCGGGCCCCCTGCTGGTCGGCGTGCTCTACCAGCAGAGCGGCGGCTGGGGACTGCCGCTCGCCCTCATGGCGGGCCTCATGGTGCCGCAGATGGTGGTGGGCTTCCTGGCGGGCCGCGACCGGACGGTGGAGGACGAGGCGGCACGCTGACCGGCCGGTGCCCCCCGCGCCGCCGCGCGGGGGGCGAGGTGCGAGACTGGGCGCATGCAGCCTGTGCTCGACCCGAACCCGCAGAACGGCCAGAAGAAGATGCTGCTCGTCTTCGGCTCGTTCCTCGCCATCTTCGTGATCATCGCCATCGTGGCAAGCCTCGCGTCTCCGTGACGGCGGCGCGTCCGGCTTCACCGGTTCGCCCGGTTTTCCCTGTACGCCGGGTTCTCCGGGTCCGCCGGACGGATGGTGGGGCTGGCCCCCCGTCCCCTAGGGGGCAGGGGTCAGGGTCAACTGGGTGGAACTCCGGATGGGTTGGCCGCCCCGGCTTCCGTACCTTCGAGATGTGACCGCCCCGGGCGGTCACGCACCAGCTCGAGGACTCACGGAGGCGACCATGGCGGCCCGCACCCACTCCCGGCCCCACCCGGCGACCACGGGTGGCGTCGACATCCGGCTGCCCTGGTGGGCACTCGCCCTGCCCGCCCTCGCGTTCCTCGTGCTGCTCGCGCTGATACGGAACCCGTCGGACGCCCACGCGGCGACCGGCGACCCGGCGATCACGCGCCTCATGGAGCGCGCCCAGCAGCTCCTCGTGCGCTGACGACAAGCCCCCTCACGCGGTGAATCCGCATGTCAACTCCCTGCGCCGGCTGGCCTGTTTCATGCGAAGCTGGGACCCATGAGCGTCGCAGAACCCCGCAGGATCGTCCTCTTCCGGCACGCGAAGGCCGACTGGCCCCAGGTCCCCGACCACGAACGCCCGCTCGCCGAGCGCGGCCGTACGGACGCCGCCGTCGCCGGACGCAAGCTGGCCGACACCGGCATCACCTTCGACCTGGCCCTGTGCTCCACGGCGACCCGTACCCGCGAGACCTGGAAGCTCGCCGTGCACGAGCTGTCGCACCGGCCGAAAACCGTCTACGAGGAGCGGGTCTACGAGGCCTCGCCCGGCGAGCTGATCGCCGTGCTCAACGAGGTCCCGGACGAGGTGCGGAACGTGATCCTGATCGGCCACAACCCCGGCGTGCACGCTCTGGCCGACATCCTGGCCGGCGCGGCCGACGACGACGCCCGTGAGCGGATGGACCGGCGGGGCTTCCCCGCCGCCGCCTTCGCCCTGCTGTCCTTCGACGGCCCCTGGAAGGGCGTCGAGCCCGGCGTGGCCACACTCGTGGACTACTGGGCGCCCTCCGAGTGACCCGGCGCCGACACGGCACACCGGACGGCGAAGGGCCCGGCACCGCACACGGTGCCGGGCCCTCCCGGTAGCCGGGCGCGGGCAGCCCCTCGCTCAGCTCTCCTCGTCGTCGTGCATGTCGGCGGCCTCGACCTCTTCCCGGGTGATGCCGAGGAGGTAGAGGACCGTGTCGAGGAAGGGGAAGTTCACCGCCGTGTGCGCCGCCTCCCGGACCACCGGCTTGGCGTTGAAGGCCACGCCCAGGCCCGCCGCGTTCAGCATGTCCAGGTCGTTCGCGCCGTCACCGATCGCCACCGTCTGCGACAGCGGCACCCCGGCCTCCGCCGCGAAGCGGCGCAGCAGCCGCGCCTTGCCCGCACGGTCCACGATCTCGCCGGTCACCCGGCCGGTCAGCTTCCCGTCGACGATCTCCAGCGTGTTGGCCTGCGCGAAGTCCAGCCCCAGCCGCTCCTTGAGATCATCGGTCACCTGGGTGAACCCGCCGGAGACGACCCCCACCTGGTAGCCGAGCCGCTTCAGGGTCCGGATCAGCGTACGCGCGCCCGGCGTCAGCCGGACCTCCTCGCGCACCTTCTCCACCACCGACGCGTCCAGCCCCTTCAACAGCGCCACACGCGCGTGCAGCGACTGCTCGAAGTCCAGCTCCCCGCGCATCGCCGCCGCCGTCACCTCGGCGACCTGGTCCTCACAGCCAGCGTGCGCGGCGAACAGCTCGATGACCTCGTCCTGGATCAGGGTCGAGTCCACATCCATGACCACCAGCCGCTGGGCGCGCCGGTGCAGACCCGCCGAGACCACCGCGATGTCGACACCCAGTGCCGCCGCGTCGGAGGCCAGCGCCGTGCGCAGCGGTTCGGTCTCCACGCCGGACACCGCGAACTCCACCGCCGTCACCGGGTACTTGGCGAGCCGGAAGATACGGTCGATGTTGCCGCCGGCCTTCGCGATCCGGGCGGCGATCGCGGCGGTCGACTCGGCGGTGAGCGGGTGGCCGAGAACGGTCACCAGGGAGCGCCCGAGGCCACGCGGACGGTTGTCGCCGTGCCCCGAGATGATCTCCGCCTGCATCTTCATCGACTCGGCCCAGCTGTGCACGGTGGCCCGCAGGTCACCCTCCAGGCCGGCCGGCGGCTGGGTCACCAGCACGCACAGCACCAGGCGGCCCCGGGTGACGACCTGCTCGATGTCGACCACGTCGACGAGGTAGGCGGCAAGGGTGTCGAAGAGGCCGGCGGTGATGCCCGGCCGGTCCTTGCCGAAGATCTTGACGAGGAGGGTGGGGACCTCGGGGGTCTGCGAAGCGGAGGTCTGCGAAGCGCTCATGGTGTCACCACCGTATCCGGCACCCAGTGCCTCCCGCCGCCGAGGTCCGCCTGACGGACACGGAACAATCGGTGTCGACCCGGTGTCGAGGATCTTGCCACCGGAAAACGCCGCCGCTCACGCGCGAGCGACACCGCCAGGCTCCACCACGAGGGTCCCACGACCCGGGCGGAACGGCAGACGGAGAAGCTTGGTGTGGGGTGCGGTGGCTGGACCGGTGGCTTGGTGTGGGTGTGGCTGTGAGTGGGGGTCGGCTGGGCCGGCGGCTTGGTGCGGTGCGGCTCATGCCTGTCGGCGCACTGACTGGGCTGAGCTCTGGCCTCATGCGTGCTTCGACCAGGCCGGCGCCCTGGCATCGTGCGTGCCGAAGCCGGGCGGCGCCTGGGCCTCGCGTGTGCTTCAGCGGGTCGGCGACCTGACCCTCATGTGCGCCGCGCCCTGGGGGTGCCTGGCCTGAGGCTGCCTTGGCTCGGCCGGTGATCGGGCGCCGTAGCGCTCCAGGGACGACAACGCCGAGGGGCGCGCCGAGCCACACCCCGTTCGGCGCCCCGAGCCTCCCCGCGTCGACGACCCGCTGCGGAGGACAGTGACCGATCGCCGCGTACGCCGCCACGACCAGCCCTGCGCCAGGACCACCCCCGCCGCCACGACCAGCCCCGCTGCCACGACCACCCCCGCCGCCAAGGCCACCAGCAGGACGGTGGCGAGCGCCGAGGCCGATCGCCGGGCCGCTGGTGTACGGCCGTCCCGCCCGGCGGCAGGCCAGCGCGGCGGACGACGGGCACGTCGATCAGCAGAACAACGGCGCACCAGCCGACGCCGTCGACGAGCGTGGCCGACGGTTCTGGTGAAGTCCACGGCGTCGTCAGGCCGCCGGTCGCCCGCGTCCCCGAGGCCGCCGGAACGCTCAGCCCGCCGCCCCTGCCGCCCCACCCGGCAGCCCGACCAGGCCGAGCGCGCCGCCATCGATGGTGACGACGTCGATGGTGACGACGTCGATGGTGTCGGCCAAGGCGCAGACCACCGAGCATCATCGCCGAACCCGCGACCACCACGACCACCACGACACCACGGCCACCGCGCCCACGCGTGCGGGGAGTTCGGTCGACGCCCTCACAACTCCGGTCTCGCGCAAGGACGTAGAGGGAGACACGACAAGACAGGGGTCCCCACCCCCCGCCCGGGTTTCACCCACCGACACGCGAGTGGGAGCGCGTCCCGAACCCCTTGCCCAGGCCCGGGTTTCGGTCAAGGGGCCGAGCCTGAAATAGTTCCTCACGATGTTCGACATCCCTAGACTCCCTGCGACGGGGGTAACTCGGGGGACAACTCAGTGGGGCATGGAGTGCCGGAACTCGTACTCGAAACAAACGGACATACCTGGACGCTCGATCCGTCCAGGGCATACATCCTCGGACGTGATCCACAGGGGGACATCGTCTTCGACGACGCCAGGGTCTCCTGGCGGCACGCCACGGTCAGCTTCAACGGCCGCAGTTGGGTCATCGAGGACCACGGCAGCACCAACGGCACGTACGCGCAGGGCCGGCGGATCCAGCACATGGAGATCGGCCCCGGTTCGTCGCTGCACCTCGGCAACGCGACCGACGGACCGCGGCTGAACCTGTCGGCGACCACGGCACCGGCCGGTGGCCCGGCCCAGCAGCCGCAGGCAGCGGCGCCGTACGCGGCCCAGGGCGTCGGGGCACCCGGATGGCAGCAGGCACCCGCGCACCAGCAGCCCGCCCCGCAGCAGGCCGTACCCCACCAGGCGCCCGTACCCCACCAGGCACCCCCGGAGCACCAGGCACCCGCGCAGCCGCAGCCGCAGGCGCCCCAGCCCGGCTGGCAGCAGCCGCCCGCGTTCCCGCAGCAGGCCGGCCCCGCCGAGCAGTACGCACAGAAGACGCCCGGTGGTGGCGCGGGGGCGCCACCGGTCTACGGGGACCGCAGCCCCACCACGTTCCACCAGTTCGCGCTCGGCCGCGTGATGCGCATCGGCCGTGCCCTGGAGAACGACCTGGTCGTCTCCGACCTCCAGGTTTCCCGGAACCACGCCGAGTTCCACGCCACGCCCGACGGCCGCTTGGAGATCCGCGACCTCGGTTCGCACAACGGCACCTTCGTCAACGGCCAGCCGATCCCGAAGGGCGGCTCGCAGTTGCTCGGCCCGACCGACATCGTCGGCGTCGGCCACTCCACGTTCCGGATCGTCGGCGACCGCCTCGAAGAGTTCGTCGACACCGGTGAGGTCTCCTTCTCGGCCCGTCATCTGACCGTCACGGTCGACGGCGGCAAGCAGATCCTCAAGGACGTCTCCTTCGGCGTACCCGAGAAGTCGCTGATCGCGGTGATCGGCCCGTCCGGTTCCGGCAAGTCGACCCTGCTCAAGGCGCTCACCGGCTACCGGCCCGCCAACCAGGGCGAGGTGCTGTACGACAACCGGAACCTGTACAAGCAGTTCGCCGAGCTGCGCCAGCGCATCGGTCTGGTCCCGCAGGACGACATCCTGCACAAGGAGCTGACCGTCAAGAAGGCCCTGAAGTACGCGGCCAAGCTGCGCTTCCCGGCCGACACCACGGCGCAGGAGCGCGACGCCCGCATCGACGAGGTGCTGCGCGAGCTGAAGCTCGACATCCACAAGGACAAGAAGGTCACCTCGCTCTCCGGCGGCCAGCGCAAGCGCGTGTCGGTGGCCCTGGAGCTGCTGACCAAGCCGTCGCTGATCTTCCTGGACGAACCGACCTCCGGCCTCGACCCGGGCATGGACCGCGACGTCATGCAGCTGCTGCGCGGCCTCGCCGACGACGGCCGTACGGTGCTCGTCGTCACCCACTCGGTGGCCGAGCTGGCGCTGTGCGACAAGCTGCTGGTGATGGCGCCGGGCGGCGCGGTCGCCTACTTCGGCCCGCCGGGGGAGGCGCTGAACTTCTTCGGCTACGACAGCTGGGCCGACGTCTTCTCCGCGTTCGAGAACTACCGCGACTACGACTGGGCGGGCCGCTGGAAGGGGTCGCAGCACTACCAGATGTACGCCGCGGACGTCGACTCGGTCGCCCCGCAGGCGGTCCAGATGCCGCCGATGCAGGCGATCAGGCCGCCCAAGCCGCAGGGCTGGTTCTCCCAGTTCGTCACCCTGGTGCGGCGCTACGTGTCGGTCATCGCCTCCGACCGCGGCTTCCTGGCCCTGATGGTGCTCCTCCCGGCCGTCATCGGCTCCGTCAGCCTGCTGATCCACCCGGACCGCGGTCTGCTGCCCAACGGCTCCAACCCGCAGACCGGCCAGATCGTGCCCAACGGCACCGCCACCACCGTGCTGCTGATCCTGGCCGTCGGCGCCTGCTTCGCCGGAGCCGCCAACTCCGTCCGCGAGCTGATCAAGGAACGCGTGATCTACGAGCGGGAGCGCGCCACCGGCCTGTCCCGCTCGGCGTACCTGATGTCGAAGGTGTTCGTGCTGGGCGTGATCACCGGGTTCCAGGGGCTGCTGGTCGGCGTCATCGGCTTCGGCAGGCGTGAGATCCCGGACCGGGGCCTCGTCCTCGGGCACGCCACACTGCTGGAGCTGTCCCTGCCGATCATGGGGCTCGGCTTCGCCGCGATGATGTTCGGCCTGATCATCTCCTCGCTGGTGAAGACAGCCGAGAAGACCATGCCGCTGCTGGTCATGTTCGCGATCATCCAGGTCGTCTTCACCGGCTGCCTGTTCGCCCTGCACGGCACCGTCGGTGTGAACGAGTTCTCGTACCTGATGCCGTCCCGCTGGGCGGTCGCCGCGGCCGGCGCCACGCTGGACTTCAACCGGATCAGTCCGCCGGAGACCGCCGGCGACAACGACCCGCTGTGGAACCACACCGTCGGCGCGTGGAGCATGGACATGATCGCCCTGATCGCGCTCGGTGTGGTCTGCGGCTTCTTCGTGGCCCGCTTCCTGCGCCGCCACGAGCCCGAGGTCATGCGCAAGTAACCGCGCGCCCCTGCGGCACCCGCTCGTACGACGCCGAAGGGCGGCATCCCCACGAGGGGGTGCCGCCCTTCGGCCGTACGTCGTTGAGGTCCCGCGCCCGGCCTCAGTACGCGCTGTTGACGTTGTCGATCGAGCCGTACCGGTGGGCCGCGTAGTTGGCGGCGGCGGTGATGTTGGCGACCGGGTCGTAGATGTTCCAGGAGGTGCCGGGGACGTGGTACGCCTGGAAGGTGGGCGGGATCACCTGGAGCAGACCCTTGGACGGGATGCCGTTGACGGCGTTGATGTCCCAGTTGTTGATGGCCATGGGGTTGCCGGAGGACTCCCGCATGATGTTGCGGTGCAGGCCGCTGTAGCTGCCCGGGATGCCCTTGGCCTTCATGATGCCCAGGGCCTGGCGGATCCAGCCGTCCAGGTTGTTGGCGTACGTCTTCGCGGCGACCGGCTCCATCTGCAGGCGCTGGGCGGAGCGACCGGCGGCGGCCGTGACGGCGCGCTCCTGCGCGGCCTTCTTCGCGGCGGCTTCGGCGGCCTGCTTGGCGGCGGCCTGCTTGGCGGCGGCAGCGTCGGCGGCCTTCTTCTGCGCCGCGAAGGTGTCGAGCTTGATGTTCTTGGCGGCGAGCTGGTCCGTCACCGTGCCCTTGACGTTCTGCAGGACGGTGCCGGTGGCGGCGACCTGCCCGGTCGTGGCGGGGGCACCGGCGGTGACCTGCGCGGTCGTGGCGGGGGCGCCGGTGGTGACGGTCTCGGCGCTGCTCGGGGTGGCCGAGAAGGCGAGGGCGGCGGTGCCGAGCGCGGCGACACCGGCGACGGCGATCTTGTGGTGCTTGGTCAGCTGACGACTATGAGCACGGTTGAGGATGTTCATGGGCATGGCTGATGGACCTCTTCGATAGCGCGGAGGTCGCTCCTGCGTCCGCCGGGGGAATCGGCTCCTCCCGCACGAACGCCGCGGGGCGGAAACCCGCGGCGCTGAGCGACGGAAGCAATTCTTAGCGGGCGCAAAATGCCCAGGCAAAGGTGTGACGTACTACGCCCGATAGTGGATCAGGGAAGGGCAAAACGGGACAGACAGGACCGTCTGTCCCGTTCATGTGGGGGCGTTTATCTCCTAAGCCCTTTCGTACGTGATGTAGGCCCTATGCGCGGGCTCACATGGAGCGCCATGCCATCTGACGGCTAGTTGCCATCGCAATGCTCTGGGTGAGGGCCCTCCTCCGGAAGGACGAGGTGGACGTCGCCGACCTCGTGCCGAAGGCCTCCGGCTCGTGCAACCCGGTCAGCAACCCGTCCACCGTCCGTATTCCGCGCTCGGGAGTCACCACCACATCCGTCCACCCCTCGGCCGCCCGCACCACGCCGTCCGGCCCCGCGGCCGACTCCACGGCCCGCACGGCCGTCGTCCCCACCGCGATCACCCGGCCGCCCGCCCGGCTGCCGCCGCCACCCTTCCGGGGAAGCGCGTCGAGCCCTTCTCGATGCGCCCGGACTGGTTGATCAGCCACGCCGACGCCTCCGGTACCGCGAACCGCTCCGGATACGGCGGCTCGTGCGCCTCCGTCGACGAGACCCCTGTGTGCAGTGTCACCGGCGCGAACCACACCCCCCGGCTCACCAGCTCCGCCACCAGCCGCGCGGTGAAGGGCCGGGCCGCACTCGGCATCTCGGCACTGCCCGACCCGTCCGGCGTCGGCAGCGCGAACACCGTCCGGTACGCGGACAGCGGCTGGTCCCGCTCCGTGTAGGAGTAACGGATGGGCCGCCCGTGCCGCCCCAGCACCTCCCGTACGTCCGCCCCCGCGACCCGCGCCCACCACAGCCGCTCGCCCCGCGCGCTCAGCGGCTCCTCCAGCAGCAGCCGGCCCCCGCCCGGCAGCGACACCTCCGTCCCCGCGGGCGAGCCCGCACGCGCGCGCGTAGTACCGCGCCCGTCCGCATCCCGCAGCTCGACCGCCCACCGCCCGTCGTCCCCGCGCGTGGAGAAATGCACCACCACGCGCGCGTGCCCGGTCCACCCGTCCACCGCGGCGGCCGGCGTCGGGGAGGTGTTCACCACCAGCAGATCCCCGGCCCGCAGCAGCCCCGGCAGCTCGCGGAACGCGTGGTGTGCCACCTCCGTACCGCGCGAGACCAGCAGCCGTACGGCGTCCCGCCCCAGCCCCGGCCCCCGCTGCTCGGCGGGCACGCGCGCGGACAGCTCCTCGGGGACCTTCCCCCACTCCCGAGGCCCGAACGGGGAGACCCCCGGGGGCACGGTCACCGCGCCTTAAGCAGAGACGGCGCCGCGTACCGCCCGCTCGCCGGCCGCTCGTCCAGCCGCAGGAACGCCGGTACGACATCGGCGGGCGCCGGACGCGGCGCGTCGTCGTCCGGTACGGCCGCCGTATAAAGGTCCGTCGCCATGTCCCCGGGATCCACCGCCCACACCCGGAGCCCCGGCTCCTCCACGCCGAGCACCGCGGCGAGCTGGTCCAGAGCCGCCTTCGAGGCGCCATAGCCGCCCCAGGTCTCGTACGCCTCCGCCGCCGCGTCCGAGGTGACCGCGATCACCGTGCCCGCCGGCGACGCCTGCAGCAGCGGCAGCGCCTCCCGCACCAGCCCCAGCGCCGCCACCACGTTCACCTCCAGCGCCCGCCGCAGCCCGTCCAGCGGCAGCTCCGCCAGCCGCACCAGCGGCTCGGCGCCCAGCGCGCTCGCGTTGCTCACCACCAGATCGGCCCCGCCCAGCCGCCACGCGGCGGCCACCAGCTCCGCCCGGTGACCGCCGTCCGTGACGTCCCCGGGCAGTGCCACCACCCGCGTACCGTGCCGCGCGACCGCCTCCGCGGTCTCCCTCAGGGCGTCGGCGCCCCGGGCGTCGAGCACCAGATCCCAGCCGCGCGCGCCCAGCGCCTCGGCGAGTGCCCGCCCCAGGCCCTTGGAGGACCCCGTGATGATCGCTACCGGCATGACTACCGTCCCCTCGTCGCTCACCGCCTGCCTCGGCGGTGACCTCAACCTAGGAACGGCACTCCCCGGGCCGCCTGGGACGCGGGCCGCAAAGCGCCGGGGCCCTTCGGCGTACGCCCGGCGCCCCGGTACCGGCGGCCTACGCCCCGCGTCCCAGGACCGGCGACGTACACCCCGCCCCCCGGTACCGGCGGCCTACGCCACCGGCCCTACGCCCAGCGGACCGGGTCCCGCCGTCACCGGTCCGATCCGCGCTGTCAGACCCCGCCGGTACCGTGAGGAACATGAGTCAAGGCCCCCGGTCCGGCCTCGCCGCGGTGAGTTCCGCGCTGCTGGCCATGAGCAGGCACCTGGAGATGCGCGACGTCCTCAAGACGATCGTCGCCTCCGCCCGCGAGCTGCTCGACGCGCAGTACGCCGCACTCGGCGTCCCCGACGACCACGGCGGCTTCGCCCAGTTCGTCGTGGACGGCGTCAGCGACGCGCAGTGGCGTGCCATTGGCCCGCTCCCGCGCCAGCACGGCATCCTCGCCGCGATGCTGCACGAGGCGAAGGCCGAACGCCTCGCCGACGTGCGCCAGGACCCCCGCTTCGAGGGCTGGCCGTCCGCCCACCCCGACCTGGCCGACTTCCTGGGCCTGCCCATCCGCGACGGCGACGAGGTCATCGGCGCCCTGTTCCTCGCGAACAAGAACTGCCACAAACCCGAAGGAAGTTGCGGCTTCACCAAGGACGACGAGGAACTGCTCTCCATCCTCGCCCAGCACGCGGCCATCGCCCTCACCAACGCCCGCCTCTACGAGCGCAGCCGCGAACTGACCATCGCCGAGGAACGCTCCCGCCTCGCCCACGAGCTGCACGACGCGGTCAGTCAGAAGCTGTTCTCCCTGCGCCTGACCGCACAGGCGGCAGCCGCCCTCGTCGACCGCGACCCCGCCCGCGCCAAGGGCGAACTGCACCAGGTGGCCTCCCTCGCCGCCGAGGCAGTCGACGAACTGCGCGCCGCCGTCGTGGAGTTGCGGCCCGCCGCGCTGGACGAGGACGGCCTGATCGCCACCCTGCGCACCCAGACACAGGTCCTGGACCGCGCCCACACCGCGCGCGTGACCTTCACCAGCAACGGATTCCGCGCCCTGCCCGCCGCCCAGGAGGAGGCCCTGCTCCGGGTCGCCCAGGAGGCCCTGCACAACGCCCTGCGCCACTCCGGCGCCGACCGGGTCGAGGTGAGCGTGGACCGGCGCGGCAACGGAGCCGTCCTGCGCGTCACCGACGACGGCAGCGGCTTCGACCCCACCGCGGTCCGCCGCGCCGGACGCCACCTCGGCCTGGTCTCGATGCGGGACCGGGCGAGCGGTGTCGGCGGCACGCTGACCGTGGAATCCGCGCCCGGCAAGGGCACCACGATCGAGATGGAGGTCCCCGGTGGGTGAATCGATCAAGGTCCTGCTGGTGGACGACCATCAGGTCGTCCGCCGGGGCCTGCGCACCTTCCTGGAGGTCCAGGACGACATCGAGGTCGTCGGCGAGGCCGCCGACGGCGCCGAGGGAGTCGCCCGCGCCGAGGAACTGCGGCCCGACGTCGTCCTCATGGACGTGAAGATGCCGGGCATGGACGGCATCGACGCCCTGCGCAGACTGCGCGAACTCGACAACCCCGCGCGCGTGCTCATCGTCACCAGCTTCACCGAGCAGCGCACGGTGGTCCCGGCCCTGCGCGCGGGCGCCGCCGGGTACGTCTACAAGGACGTGGACCCCGACGCCCTCGCCGGCGCCATCCGCTCCGTGCACGCCGGGCACATCCTGCTCCAGCCCGAGGTCGCCGGCGCCCTGCTCTCCCAGGAGGAGGCCGGCAGCGGCCAGGGCAGAGGCGGTTCGCTCACCGAGCGGGAGCGCGAGGTGCTCGGCCTGATCGCGGACGGCCGCTCCAACCGCGAGATAGCCCGCGCCCTGGTCCTGTCGGAGAAGACCGTCAAGACGCACGTCTCCAACATCCTGATGAAACTCGACCTCGCCGACCGCACCCAGGCCGCGCTGTGGGCCGTACGCCACGGCGTGACCGGCTGAGAGGCCTTGACCAAGGCCTGACCCGTGGCAACACGGAGGGTTACGGTCCGGACCGAGATTCATACCGTCGTGGGAATGTCACTCGGATGGCGCACCCTCCGGCGATCCCCGCCGTTCTCCAGTGCGTGCCGCGGGGATCGCCGCGGTGAACGACCAGGAGGGGTTGACAGTGAAGAACCTGAAGAAGGCAGCGGCCGTGACGATCATGGCCGGGGGGCTGGTGGCGGCCGGTGCCGGTCTGGCCTCGGCCCACGGCGGCGCCCACGCGGCCGGCGAGGCCGTCTGCTCCCCGGGCGTCGGCTCGGGCAACGTCGCCCAGGTCCCGGCGCACGTCCCGGTGAACGCGGTCGGCAACAGCGTGAACGTCATCGGCGTGCTGAACCCGACCTTCGGTAACCTCGGCCTCAACCGCTGAGGCTCCCGCCGACGACGACCTCAGGCCTCCCGGGCGCACCGGGGGGCCTGTCAGGTTGTCGTCCGACTGGCCGAACGAGCACCGGGACCGGGGCTGATCGGCACACGACCCACGGCCGGGTCGGAGCACCACACGCAGTCGGAACCCGTCCCGCGAACATCGCCACGAAGGCCGCGCTCGCACTGACCGCCGCCGGCCTCGCCGCCGGCGCATCCGCCGGTGCCGCCGTCGCCGACGCGGACGCCCAGGACGTCGCCGTGCGGCCCCCAGGCGTCGCGTCCGGCCTCACGGTCCATGTCCCGGTCGACGTCCCGGTCCAGCTGGACGGGCTGACCGCCGACCCGGCCGGGGCCGCGAACCCGGCGCTCGGCAACACGAACGTCAGCCGGTGACGACGAGCCCGGGGACCGGCACCCAGACGTTCGAGCCGTCCCCGGGCTCCAGGCTTGGGCGCAGGTGTCGGCTCCGGGGCGTTTGGGCCGTCCCCGGGCTCCAGGCATGCGCGCAGGCCTGGAGCCGTAGGAATGCGCGCAGGCGTTGGGCTCCTGGGCATGGGCGCAGGTGTCGGCTCCGGGCGTTCGGGTCGTCCCGGGGTCCCTGGCATCCGCGGAGGCGTCGGGCTCCCGGCATGGGCGCAGGCGTTGGCTCCGGGGCGTTCGGGTCGTCCCGGGGTCCCAGACATGCGCGCAGGCGTCGGGCTCCAGGCATCCGCCCAGGCCTCGGCTTCCAGGCGTTCGGGCCGTCCCCGGGTCCCAGGCATCCGCGCAGGCGTCGGGCTCCCGGGCATCCGTGCAGGCCCTGGGTCATAGGAATTCGCGCATCCGCGCAGGTCCCGACCCCCGGGCATCCGCGGCGGCCGGGCCAGCGGCTCACCGCATCCCGCGCTCCCGCTCCTCCACGAACGAGTTGTACGCAGCGACCTGTGCCCGCCGGGCCGTCCGCTCCACCGGCCGCAGCGCCGCTCCCCGCGCCGCCATCTCCGATGCGCTCACCGCGCCCCCGTGACCGTTGCCGTACGCCAGCGACACGAGCAGCCCCACCCGCTGCGCCAGCTCCAACACCCGCACCGCACGCGGCGGGTACCCCGGCGCCAGCACCTCGCGCCCCCGTTCGGCCCGCGCCCGGTACGCGTCGATCGCCGCCTCCGCCACCGGCCCCGACCCGGCGACGTCCAGCTTCGACAGCACCTCGGTCGCCTCCCGCAGCGCCTCCGCCAGCTCCCGCTCGGCCTCGCCCAGCGACGGCACATCGGCGGGCGGCGCCTCCCGCACCGGCAGCACGTGCCACACCACCTCGGCATGTACATCGCCCTCGGGCCCGGCCTCGTACACCTGAGGCACCAGCCCGAACGCGGCACCGTGACAGATCACGGCCTCCTCGGCCTCCAGCGCCCGCGCGTTGAACTCCGGCGGGCCGCTCAGCCCCAGCGGATGCCCCGGCGCGGGCAGCGCCACCCGCAGCCCGGTCACCCCCAGCGTGCGCAGCCGCCCCAGCGCGAGCGTCAGCCCGACCGGCGCGGACTCGGAGGGCAGCCCCTCCACCCGGTGCACGGCGTCCTCGCCCACGACGGCGAGGACGGCGTCATCCGGCGAGGCAAGTCCGGCCAAAAGGGCATTTCCCCAAGCGGCAAGGCGTCCTGAACGCGGTTCCGAGAGCATGCCTCCACCCTAAGGACCGGACCGATGGAATGGAGCGGGGCACTCGTGGCGTAGATTTCATAAGGGCTGCGCCCACCGGCGCGGCGGACCGAGCCACAGGCGTACGCGACAGCCGAGACCGGCCACACTGCAAGGGGAGACAACGCGCTCATGAGCGATGTTCTGGAGCTTCAGGACGTATCCGTGGTCCGTGAGGGCCGGGCTCTGGTGGACCAGGTCTCCTGGTCGGTGAAGGAGGGCGAGCGCTGGGTCATCCTCGGTCCCAACGGCGCCGGCAAGACCACCCTCCTGAACGTCGCCTCCAGCTACCTCTACCCCAGCAAGGGCACCGCCACCATCCTCGGCGAGACCCTCGGCAAGCCCGGCACCGATGTCTTCGAGCTGCGCCCCCGCATCGGCATGGCCGGCATGGCCATGGCCGACAAGCTCCCCAAGCGCCAGACCGTGCTGGAGACCGTCCTGACGGCCGCCTACGGCATGACCGCCCACTGGCAGGAGGAGTACGACGAGGTCGACGAGCAGCGCGCCCGCGCCTTCCTCGACCGCCTCGGCATGAGCGACTACCTGGACCGGAAGTTCGGCACCCTCTCCGAGGGCGAGCGCAAGCGGACCCTGATCGCCCGCGCCCTGATGACCGACCCCGAGCTGCTCCTGCTGGACGAACCCGCCGCCGGGCTCGACCTCGGCGGTCGCGAGGACCTGGTCCGCCGACTCGGCCGGCTCGCCCGCGACCCCATCGCCCCCTCGATGATCATGGTCACGCACCACGTCGAGGAGATCGCCCCCGGCTTCACCCACGTCCTCATGATCCGCCAGGGCAAGGTGCTCGCCGCCGGCCCCATCGAGCTCGAACTCACCTCCCGCAACCTCTCCCTCTGCTTCGGCCTCCCGCTCGTCGTGGAGCAGGTCGGCGACCGCTGGACCGCCCAGGGTCTGCCCCTGTCCTGACCCCTCTGCTCTCCCCCGCGCGCCCTGTCCGCCGCCCGACCGCGGCCCTACCATGACCATGTGAACGACATCGACGCATGGGTGTGGTGGCTCGTCGGCGCGGCGGCACTCGGAATCCCGCTCGTGGTCACCGCGATGCCGGAGTTCGGCATGCTCGCGGTGGGAGCCGTGGCGGCGGCGGTCGTCTCCGCCCTCGGCTTCGACGCGGTCTTCCAGGTCCTGACGTTCGTCGTCGTCTCCGTCGCCCTCATCGCCGTCGTCCGGCCCATAGCCGCCCGGCACGGCCGGCAGAGTCCCCAACTCGCCACCGGCGTGGAGGCGTTGAAGGGCAGGCAGGCCGTCGTCCTGGAGCGGGTCGACGCGTCCGGCGGCCGTATCAAACTCGCCGGGGAAGTCTGGTCGGCCCGCGCCCTCGACACCGGCCGCGCCTACGAAGTGGGCCAGGAGGTGGACGTCGTGGACATCGAAGGGGCCACCGCGATCGTCATCTGAGGGCAACTCGCCGAGAACGACTCACGAGTTGCGCGACGGTCTGACAGACTCGACCAGCAAGATCTTCAACAGTCATGAGATCTGCCGAAGGCGCCGAGGCGGAGAAGGGTACGGGGAACGACGATGGAACCGGTCATCATCGTCTTGATCATCCTGGTGGTGTTGGTCTTCATCGCCCTGATCAAGACCATCCAAGTCATCCCACAGGCCAGCGCGGCCATCGTCGAGCGCTTCGGCCGCTACACGCGGACGCTGAACGCGGGCCTCAACATCGTGGTCCCGTTCATCGACACCATCCGCAACCGCATCGACCTGCGTGAACAGGTCGTACCGTTCCCGCCGCAGCCGGTGATCACCCAGGACAACCTGGTCGTGAACATCGACACGGTCATCTACTACCAGGTCACCGACGCCCGGGCCGCCACCTACGAGGTCGCCAGCTACATCCAGGCGATCGAGCAGCTCACCGTCACCACCCTGCGCAACATCATCGGTGGTATGGACCTGGAACGGACCCTGACCTCCCGCGAGGAGATCAACGCGGCCCTGCGCGGCGTCCTGGACGAGGCCACCGGCAAGTGGGGCATCCGCGTCAACCGCGTGGAACTGAAGGCCATCGAGCCCCCGACCTCCATCCAGGACTCGATGGAGAAGCAGATGCGCGCCGACCGTGACAAGCGCGCCGCCATCCTCACCGCGGAAGGTACGCGCCAGGCCGCCATCCTCACCGCCGAGGGCGAGAAGCAGTCCCAGATCCTGCGCGCCGAAGGTGAGGCCAAGGCAGCGGCCCTGCGCGCCGAGGGCGAGGCCCAGGCCGTCCGTACGGTCTTCGAGGCCATCCACGCCGGCGACCCCGACCAGAAGCTGCTGTCCTACCAGTACCTCCAGATGCTCCCCAAGATCGCCGAGGGCGACGCCAACAAGCTCTGGATCGTCCCCAGCGAAATCGGGGACGCCCTCAAGGGCCTCTCCGGGGCGATGGGCAACTTCGGCCCGCTGGGCGGAGGTTCGGGCAACAACGGCAACAATGGCTCGTCGGGCAACGGCAACACCGGTGGCCAGGAACGCCGAGAGAAGCCGAGCATCGACTGAGAGAGCTTCTCGACGCAGGTCTCCGCCGCGCCCCGAAAGGGGCGCGGGGGACTGCGCGATCAGCCACGAACAACCGGCAGCCGCCGACGAACAGCCGCCGGCAGGTGCCTAGGCGGCGTTTCGGGCGAGCCACTCAGGAAGAGCCCCGAAGTCCTCGGCGCCCAAGGCCAGGAGCATCGCGTCCGCCGGGGTCGGCTCGAACGGCTCCCGGAGCAGCGCCATCCCGGCCTCCTCCGGAGTCCGG
Organism: Streptomyces sp. NPDC052721; assembly: GCF_040678315.1. Classification (NCBI taxonomy): domain Bacteria; kingdom Bacillati; phylum Actinomycetota; class Actinomycetes; order Kitasatosporales; family Streptomycetaceae; genus Streptomyces; species Streptomyces sp. NPDC052721. Next base: position 424,065 of record NZ_JBFATL010000001.1, read on the forward strand.
TTCGCCTTCCGGTGGTTGTCCTCGGCGCACGCGGCGACCGTATTCAGCCACGTGTCCTGCCCACCCTGAGACCGCGGCACCACATGGTCCACGGTCGTCGCCCGCCGCCCGCAGTACGCGCACCGGTGCCGGTCCCTGACCAGCACCCCCCGCCGTGACCACGGAGCTTGTCTTCGGAACGGCACCCGTACGTACCTGCACAACCGGATCACCCGAGGCGCCGGTATGTCGACATCGGCCCCCCGCATACGCAGTTCGGGATGGGCCTGCTCGACGACGGCCTTGTCCTGGAGCACCAGAACGACCGCACGGTTCAACGTCACCGTCGACAGCGGCTCGAAGCTCGCGTTCAGCACCAGCGTGTCCCGCATCCAGCCCACCTCCCGTGTGCACCTGCCCACCCCCCGGCGGGCTCGGATCAACTCTGGACGGGCGCGCCGAGATGGACAACGCAATAAAAAATGCCCGCCTCCGATCACTTCCAAGACCGGAGGCGGGCAAACGTTCCATGAACCGTTGGCTGAATCCTTGCGCCGGCGTCAGCCCCGCGCGGGGTTCTCGTACTCACCGATGAGCTGGGCGCGCGCGATCGTGTGGAACCGCAGGTTGAAGCCGACGACGGCCGGAGAGGCGTCCGCGTCCGGACCCAGCTTCTCCCGGTCCACGGCGTACACCGTGAAGACGTACCGGTGCGGGCCGTCCCCGGGCGGCGGAGCGGCACCACCGAAGTCCTTCGTCCCGTAGTCGTTGCGCGCGTGCACGGCGCCCGCGGGCAGCCCCTCGAACTTGCCGCTGCCCGCACCCGCCGGCAGCTCCGTCACGGAGGCCGGGATGTCGAACAGGACCCAGTGCCAGAACCCGCTGCCGGTCGGCGCGTCGGGGTCGTAGCAGGTCACGGCGAAGCTCTTGGTCTCGGGCGGGAAGCCCTCCCAGCGCAGCTGCGGCGAGGTGTTGCCCTCCGCATGGACCTGGGCGCTCCCCAGCGTCGCACCCTCCTCGATGTCCTCGCTCGTCACCGTGAACGACGGCACGGGCGGATGGAAGTCGTGGGGGAGCGGCCGACGCTTGAGCTCGGTCACCTCGGTACCTCCTGATCGATGATCTGGAACCAGCAGTTCCCGAGCCTAGAACCAGTTGCGCTTGCTGCCGACCTCGGACAGCCACTGGTTGAGGTAAGCCGCCCAGTCGGTCCCCTGCCAGTCGTTCAGACCCACCTGGAAGGACCGGAAGGTGTCCGAGCCCTCACTGAACAGACCGGGCTTCTTGTCCATCTCCAGCACGACGTCCATCGCGTGCTCGTCGGCGACGAAGCTCAGCTCGACCTGGTTCAGACCCCGGTACTGCGACGGCGGGTAGAACTCGATCTCCTGGTAGAACGGCAGCTTCTGCCGCGTGCCCCGGATGTGGCCGCGCTCCATGTCCGCGTTCTTGAAGCGGAAGCCCAGCTGGATGAAGGCGTCCAGGATCGCCTTCTGCGCCGGCAGCGGGTGCACGTTGATCGGGTCCAGGTCGCCGGAGTCCACGGCCCGCGCGATCGCCAGCTCGGTGGTCACACCGATGTTCATCCCCCGCAGCGCCTGTCCGTCGATCATGGTGATCGGCGTCTCCCAGGGGATCTCCAGCCCGAACGGCACCGCGTGCACGGCCCCCGCCTGCAGCTCGAAAGCCCCGCCGAGCCGCACCTTGGTGAACTCGATGTCCTGCTTGTACTCCTGGTCGCCGCTCTCCACCTCGACCTTGGCCTGCAGGCCGACGGACAGCCCCTCGATGGCCTGGTTCACGGACCCGCCCTGGATCCGCACCTCACCCTGGACGACACCACCCGGTACGACATTGACCTCGGTCAGCACCGTCTCGACCGACGCCCCGCCGGCCCCCAGGCTCGCGAGCAGCTTCTTGAACGCCATGACTCTCCCTTTACGTATGGACCCTCGACCCGTACAAACGCGATCCGCCCGCGCCCGGTTCCGCCGGCCCGGTGCCCCGTCTGGACTACCCTCGGAGGGCATGATCGCGCCCCCGGACCGTACGCCACTGCCCCGAGCCTTCTTCGACCGCCCGGTGCTGGAGGTCGCCCCCGACCTCCTCGGCCGCGTTCTGGTACGGACGACACCCGACGGCCCGATCGCCCTCCGTCTCACCGAGGTGGAGGCGTACGACGGCCCGAACGACCCCGGCTCGCACGCCTACCGTGGCCCCACCGCCCGCAACGCGGTGATGTTCGGCCCGCCCGGACACGTGTACGTCTACTTCACCTACGGCATGTGGCACTGCATGAACCTGGTCTGCGGACCCGAGGGCCGGGCCAGCGGGGTCCTGCTCCGCGCGGGCGAAGTGGTGGAGGGCGCCGAGCTTGCCCGCAAGCGACGCGTCTCGGCCCGGAACGACAAGGAACTGGCCAAGGGACCGGCCCGGCTGGCCACCGCTCTGGAGGTCGACCGGGCCCTGGACGGCACGGACGCGTGCGCCTCCGGCGAGACCCCCCTGAGGATGCTCGCCGGGACACCGGTCCCCTCCGACCAGGTACGCAACGGTCCCCGCACCGGCGTCGCCGGCGAGGGAGGCGACGGCGATCTCCACCCGTGGCGCTTCTGGGTCGCCAACGACCCGACGGTGAGCCCGTATCGGGCCCATGTGCCGAGGCGCCGCCGAAGTTGACGCGGGCCGTCGAGGTGCGTAATGTGGCCCGAGCCGCTGAACCGGGTACGGCGATCGCCTGCAGCCGGAGCGGCCAACCCACTATCTAGCTTCAACCCCTCAGCGGGGTCGTTTCTGGCGCATCCGTGCGCCCGAATTCGAACTCGCGAGACTCGATTATGAGTTCCCGAGGGAATCGGCTAACGTAGTGAATGTCGAAAGGGCGAACGGCGAAAGCCGAAAACCCCGAGACACCCCGCCGACTGGGAATCGGATCGCGAAACGGTCTGATAGAGTCGGAAACGCAAGACCGAAGGGAAGCGCCCGGAGGAAAGCCCGAGAGGGTGAGTACGAAGGAAGCGACCGTTCCTTGAGAACTCAACAGCGTGCCAAAAGTCAACGCCAGATATGTTGATACCCCGTCTCCGGTCATCACGACCGGGACGAGGTTCCTTTGAAGAAACACAGCGAGGACGCTGTGAACGGCTGGGCTCATTCCGCCCGGCTGTTCCGCTCTCGTGATGTGTCACCGGATTACCGGTAAACATTCACGGA